>NZ_ATTH01000001.1:0-341428 GCF_000419585.1 Salisaeta longa DSM 21114 | reverse complement strand
GCACCTCTCGGCCTACCTCGACCAGGATGCCGGGGCCGTGCTCGTGGAAGACCAACAAACGCCCGGCACCTACAGCGTACTCACCAAGAGCGACCTGATTCGCGCCCTCGCCCGCCAGAACGGCAAGAACGCCGGGCAATAGCGGTTTAGGGAACATCCCGGGCGGTGCCTGCTTCGACCGCGCCGCCCGCCTTTGGCCAATCGTTCACTTTTTTACGACCACGTTCCTGTTTTATGGAAGACTTTGAACACCCCAACGCGCCCCAGGGGCAAGAGATGAATGTTGAGATTGACGAGGAGACCGCCGAGGGCACGTATGCCAACCTTGTAATGGTATCGCATTCGCCGGAGGAGTTCATCCTGGACTTCATCCGAATGATTCCCGGCACGCAAACATCCCGCGTGAAGAGCCGCATCGTCGTCACGCCACAGCATGCCAAGCGCATCTTGGGCGCCCTGAAGGAAAACGTCGATCGGTACGAGGCCGCCCACGGAACCATCCGGGAGCCCGGCGACGACGACAGCCCGCCGCCCATGCACTTTGGCGGGTTTGAGGGCAAGGCATAGGCCGCAAGCCGCCGGCGCATCATAATGCCGCGTCGAGGTCCAGCACGCGCTTCAGGGCCTGCAATCCGTCGCGAATGGCGAGCGGGCGGTAGCCCAGCTCGCGGCGCGCTTTTTCGATGACGAACCCGGTGCGGGGTGGCCGCGGCGCCGCATCGAAGAAGTCGCTTTCCACCGGCACCACGCGCGACGTGTCAAGCCCGAACGTCTCGGCCACCGCCACAGCAAACGCATATACCGACGCCATCTCGGGGCCACTCAGGTGATACACACCGGTGGCCTCGCGTCGTATAATGCGTTCAATGCCCAGGGCCAGGTCCTCCACGTACGTGGGCGTGCGCAACTGATCGGTGACCACGTGGAGGGTTTCGCCGGCGCGCAGCTGCTGCACCACCCACAGGGCAATGTTGGCCCGCGACAAGGCATGGCCGGTGCCGTACACGAGCACCGTGCGCGCGATGCTCCACTGCGAGAACCCGGCATCGCGGAGGGCATTCTCGCCCGCCAGCTTCGAGCGCCCGTAGTAGTTGACCGGATCGGGACGCGCCGTCTCGTCGTAGGGCCCGCGCGCACCGTCAAATACGAAGTCTGTTGACAGATGCACCATGCGCGCGCCGTGCCGGCGGCACGCATCGGCAAGATCGGCGACCGCCGTTGCGTTGGTCGCCCAGCAGTCGGTGCGCTGCTCGGCGCACACGCCCACCTGCGTGATGGCGGCGCAATGCACTACCACCGTGGGTGTAAACGCCGCAAACAGATCATCGATGGCCGCTTGATTCGTCACATCGAGCGGCGCATAGCCACAGGACACGCCGGGCACGCGCAACGCATCGTCGCGCGCCGTAGCCAGCACGTCGAAGGTCGGCTCACGGCTCAGCCGGCGCACCAGCGCTTGCCCCACCAGCCCGTTGGCTCCGGTAATTAGCACGCGTTCGTACAGCATCGCCGTGCACAGAGGAAACGTTAGAAGTAGTAGCGAAGACCGGCGCTGCCCGTAAGCCGGGGCTCACGGTGTGGCAGGATGCGGAAGGCAGGGGTCATCTGCAGAAAAACCTCGAAGCGCTCTGCAAAAAAGTTGATGCCGGCCAAGGCGCCCACGCTCAGCAGCACCGGGTCGCGCCCCGGATCGCGCCGCCCGCCCGTAATAACACCGACGCCCGCGAACGACCAAAAGGGCGATTGCGGGAGCGGACGCTCCCACGCGTGGTACGCATGCACCTCCACGTAATCGTCAAAATCGGACGTGGTGGCCACAGACAGCGCGCGATGGCCCGGCAGGTACACCTTCAGCGACAGCCCGCTGGGGGTGCCCACCTGCGGGCCCACGCCCAGCCGTCCGGCGCTGCGTTGCGCCGCCACGCGCTGCCCTGCCCCCAGCAGCCCCACCGCAATCAGTATCCCGAGCAAGGCACGCATAGCTTACGCCGGCGCATCGGAGGAATGCAGCGTTGCGAGCAGGTCGGGCTTCAGGCGCGTCGCCTCGTCGAGGTCGATGCGCCCGGCCAGCAGCAGCCGCATCTCGCGGCGCTTGGTGGCTGCCTCGTAGCGCTCGCGCTCCTCGGTCGTTTCGGGCTGCACCGGCGGCACCGGCACGGTTACCCCCGCATCGTCGATAGCCACAAACGTAAAGAACGCGCGGTTGCAGCGATGGCGCGTCTGCTCGCGCGGGTTCTCGGCCCACACGTTAAGCTCGACCTCCATCGACGAACGAAACGCGCGGTTCACCTGGCTTTCAATGACCACCACGTTGCCGCCGCGAATGGGCCGCTGAAACTCGACGTTGTCTACCGACGCCGTGACGCACACCCGGTTGGCATGGCGCTGCGCCGAGATGGCCGCGCATTTGTCCATCAGGTGGAGCAACCGGCCGCCCATCATGTTGCCCAGGCTGTTGGTGTCGTTCGGAAGCACAATTTCGGTCATGACGCACCGGGAGGCGGATACCGGCTTTGCATCGGGAACGGAAGAAGCCACAGGCACAAGCGATTCACGTGAACGAATGAGGCGCACGGTCAAAGAAACAAAACGGCGCGGCCACTCCCAACGAACAACCGGCAAAATTACAACAGGCGGCGCCCCGCGCTGCATGAACTGCAAGCAAACGTGGGCACATCCGGCGTGCTGTCTCGTAATGCAACGATAGCTTTTGTTTCATAACCACGCGGTGTGCATGGCCGACGCCCCCACCTTCCGGATCTACAACTCGCTTACGCGCCAAACCGAGCCCATCGAGCCGATTTCGCCCGGCCACCTGCGGTTCTATGGCTGCGGGCCCACGGTGTACACCTACGCGCACATCGGCAACTTCCGTTCGTTTTTAACATCCGACCTCATCCTGCGCACCGCCCGCGCCATTGGCTGGGACGTAACGTACGTAAGCAACGTGACCGACGTGGGGCACCTCACCCAGGACGACCTGGTGGATCCGTCCGGCGCCGACAAGATGGCCGCTGCCCTGGAGCGCGAAGGCGAGCGCTTTGCCAACATCTACGACCTGGCGCGCTTCTACACGAATGCGCTGGTCGACGACTGGCACGCCCTCAACCTCGTGGAACCGGATGTGCGCCCACGCGCAACCGAGCACGTCACCGATCAGCTCAAAGCCGTCATCCAGTTGGTGGAACAGGGCGCGGCCTATGCCACCGACCGGGGCGTGTACTTCTCCGTGGAGGCTTTTCCCGACTATGGCAAGCTGAGCGGCAACGACGCCGCCGAACAGCTGCAAGCCACCGACCGCGAGACGGTGGCGGACCCGGACAAGCGTGACCCGCGCGACTTTGCCCTCTGGAAGCTCGATGACGCGCACCTCATGCAGTGGCATAGCCCGTGGGGATGGGGCTACCCCGGCTGGCACATTGAGTGCTCGGTGATGGGCATGAAATACCTGGGCGAACGCTTCGACCTGCACACCGGCGGCGAAGATCTTACCTTTCCGCATCACGAATGCGAGATTGCACAGAACGAATCGCTGACCGGCCACCAATCGGTCAACTACTGGGTGCACACACGCTTTTTGCAGGTGGAGGGCAAAAAGATGTCGAAGTCGTCCGGCACCTTTTACACCGTGCGCGACCTGATCGCCCCCACGCCCACAGACGACCACGTGCCGGCGCCCATCCGCACACAAGGCGGCGTCGACCCGCTGGCGCTGCGCTATGCGCTTATTTCCGGACAGTACCGCAAGCCGTTCAACTTTACGCTGAAGACGCTGCGAGACAGCGCGCGCGCCGTACGGCGGTACCAGGCGCTTGCCGAAAATGCAGCGGAGGCCCTCGATCGTGACGACGGTGATGAAACGAGCGCGCCCATCGGCGAGGCCCTCCAGGCGCAGTACGACGCGGCCCTGCAGGCCATGTGCGACGACCTGAACACGCCCGCTGCGCTGGCCGCGGCCCTCGATGGCGTGAAGACGATTGAACGTGCGCTCGACGATCCGTGGAGCGCAGCAGATGGCCAAATGGTGCACGACTGGCTGCACAAGATCGACGATCTGTTGGGCATCGTCTATCCCGCGACCGACGAGGCAGCAGACGAGCCAACCGCCGCCGATGACGACGACCGCGCCGCCACCATCGACGCCCTCATCGCGGCCCGCGAGGCTGCGCGCGCCGCGGGCAACTACGACCGCGCCGATGAAATCCGCGACCGGCTCGATGCCATGGGCATCGAGGTGATGGATGGCCCCGACGGCACCACCTGGCGCGAAAAAGTGACCATCTGACCAACGCCCGTCTCCTTCGCACGCTTGCTTCTAACAGTTCTCGTTTATGCACGACTTGCCACTGCGCCCGCGTCGCCTGCGCCGTTCCAAAAACATCCGCCGCCTGGCCCGCGAAACGCGCCTGTCGACGGACCACCTGATCGCCCCGCTGTTTGTGAAAGCAGGCACCAACGTGCAGGAAGAAGTGTCCTCGATGCCCGGGCAGTATCGCTTTAGCGTGGACCGGCTGGTGGACGAAGCCGCCGCGCTGAACGCGCTGGGCATTCCCGGCATCGCGCTGTTTCCCGCCGTCCCCGACGCCCGCAAGACCCCGGACGCCCGCGCGGCCCTCGCCCCCGATGGGCTGTACCCGCGGGCCCTCCGCGCGCTCAAAGAAGCGGTCCCCGAGCTGCTCATCATCAGCGATACCGCCCTCGACCCGTACAACAGCGACGGCCACGACGGCATCGTGCACGGCGGCGTCATCGACAACGACGCCACGCTCGACGTTATGGCCGAGATGGCCGTGCTGCACGCCGAGGCCGGCGCAGACATCATCGCGCCCTCCGACATGATGGACGGCCGCGTGGGCTACCTGCGGGCGGCACTGGACGACGCCGGCTACGCCGATGTGGCGCTGCTTTCGTATACGGCCAAGTACGCCTCCAGCTTCTACGGCCCCTTCCGCGACGCGCTCGACTCCGCCCCCCGCCACCGTGCCCACGTGCCGCGCGACAAGGCCACCTACCAGATGGACCCCGCCAACAGCGACGAGGCCCTGCGTGAATTGCGGCTTGACCTCAACGAAGGCGCCGACCTCGTGATGGTCAAACCGGCCCTGCCGTACCTCGATGTCATCCGCCGCATGAAGGAAGCGAGCGACGTGCCGGTGGCCGCGTACAACGTGAGCGGCGAGTATGCCATGCTTAAAGCCGCAGCCGCCAACGGATGGCTCGACGAACGCGCCTGCGCGCTGGAGATGCTGCTCTCCATCCGGCGTGCCGGGGCCGACGTAATTCTTACCTACTTCGCCAAATCTGCCGCCCAATGGCTCGCGGGCCGCGAATAAATAAACTTCCGGTAACAACAGCGCCTCCGCGACTGACTTTAAATTGTAACTGAATAGTTTACATCGCGCGAACCCCAAGGTCCTGTGGAAGACACCGCTGATGCGCCCACCGTGCTCGTCGTCGACGACGAAGAAGACCTGCTCAGCTTGCTGGAGTACAACCTGACCCAGGAAGGCTTCACCACCCTTACCGCAGAGAACGGCGTGGAGGGGCTGGAGAAAGCACGCAACGCCGTGCCCGACCTGATCGTGCTCGACATCATGATGCCCAAGATGGACGGCATCGAGGTGTGCCGGCGGCTGCGGCAAGACGCCCACCTGCGCACCATTCCCGTCATGATGCTCACCGCGCGCACCGAGGAGGAGGACCAGGTGGAAGGCCTCGACGTGGGCGCCGACATCTACCTGAGCAAACCCGTGTCGGTCTCCGTGATCGTGAGTCAGGTGAAGGCCCTGTTGCGCAGCGCGCGCCGCTACGAAACGCCCCCCGACCAACTTTCGGTGCACAACCTCACCATCGACCGCGACCGCTACCTCGTCTTTCAAGGGACCAACGGCGATGCCACCGAGATGCGCATGCCGCGCAAGGAGTTTGAGCTGCTCTACTTCCTCGCCTCGCACCCCGGCAAAGTTTTCTCGCGGCAAGAAATCTTAAACGAAGTTTGGGGGCCCGATGTCTACGTGGTGGATCGGACGGTGGACGTTCACGTACGCAAGATCCGGGAAAAAATCGGTAGTCCCTACATCGAGACGGTTAAAGGCGTGGGCTACCGCTTTAAAGAGTAGCCAGCGCTGCACTTGAGCCAACCAACTTCTATGGAACAGGAAACCACACACGACGACTCCTTGATTGCCGAGGAGCCTTCCACAAACGGCCGTGCGGCCCCTACGGCGCCCGCCGCGGCCGATGCGTCGCCCCCCGCCAACGAGGCTTCCCCCCGCGTGCCAAAGATCAAGGTCAAAGACCTGCACTTCTGGTACGGCGACACGCAAGCGCTGAAAGGCATCTCGATGAACATCCCGCCGAACGAGGTGACGGCCCTCATTGGCCCCTCGGGGTGTGGCAAGTCGACCCTCTTGCGGTGCATGAACCGCATGAACGAGCTGATTGAGGGCACCACCATGGAGGGCGAGGTGCTGGTGGACGGCCAAGACATCTACGACAACGCCGACCCGGTGCTGGTGCGGCGCGAAATTGGGATGGTCTTTCAGAAGCCAAACCCTTTCCCCAAGTCGATTTACGACAACGTCGCCTGGGGCCCGCGCATCAACGGCTACACCGGCGACATCGATGCGCTGGTAGAGCGCTCGCTGCGGCAAGCGGCCATCTGGGATGAGGTGAAGGACCGGCTCGACGACAGCGCCTACGGCCTGAGCGGCGGCCAGCAACAACGCCTGTGCATTGCGCGGGCGCTGGCTGTGGAGCCCAACGTGCTGTTGATGGACGAGCCGGCGAGCGCGCTCGACCCGGTGGCCACGGCAAAAGTGGAGGAGACAATTGCCGACCTCCGCGACACCTACACCATCGTCATCGTCACGCACAACATGCAGCAGGCCTCGCGCGTGAGCGACGTTACGGCCTTCCTGTACATGGGCAACCTGGTGGAAATGAATCCCACCGATCAGCTCTTCACGCGCCCCGAGAAGGATCGCACCGAGGCGTACGTCACCGGGCGGTTTGGATAACACGCGCCCGCCTCGTTCTGCTGCCTACCCCCTGCCGGGTACCATGGCCCATTCCCGAAGTCCCATTGACCGCGAAATTGCAACGCTCCGTGCGTTGCTGCTCGATATGGCCGCCCGCGTGGATGAGCAGCTTACCGATGCAACCAACGCGCTGCTCGCCGGCGACGTCGCCCAAGCGGAGAAGGTCGCCGCCCGCGACGATGCCATCGATGCCCTCGAATTACGCATCGACCGGCAATGCGAGCGCGTCCTTGCGCTGCACGCCCCCGTGGCCGCCGACTTGCGCATGTTTATCGTGGCGGTAAAAATTAACACGGACCTGGAGCGCATTGGCGATCACTGCCGCAACCTTGCGCGATACACTGCCCCGGTAGCCGCGGCCCCCGGCATTGTATCGAACACAAACCTCCGGGCCATGGCCGACATGGCGCGCCTCATGCTGCGCGAAACCGAATCGGCCTTTCTCACGCGCGACCGGCTGCGCGCCCGAAAGGTCATCGCCCGCGACCTGCAGGTGAACCGCATGCACGCCCGCACCTTCCGCTACCTCGTCGACGAGTGCGTGCGTACCACCACCAACCCCGACGCCGTAGCGCACCTCTTGCACGCCAGCAAGGCGCTCGAACGCATCTCCGACCACATCAAAAACGTGGCGCAAAGCATCGTCTTTCTCATCGAAGGCACCGACCTGCGCCACGGCGGGGCCGCACAATCCCTTTCCAAAGGGCCCACCGCCGCGTCGGTTTAACACCAACGAGCGGTCCTGGCACAGCCCCGCCAACATACGCGCAGACAAGGTTTTAGGGGAAAGTTCAACGCGGCATGGAATCGGTTGCCGCACGGACCGCATTCGATTGATCAATCAAACGGGTGCTTTCTACCAAACCGCCACTTTCTATGACGCCCCGCGAGTTTCTTTCGGAGTACGAGTACGACAAGCGCATCATCCGCGGAACCTACTTTTCGCACGACCCGCTGACCATTGAGGCGGGCGACCGTGTGGGCGTGGTGATGATGAACCTGGGCGGTCCCGACACGCTTGATGACGTGGAGCCGTTTCTGTACAACCTGTTCATGGATCCGGCCATCATCGACATTCAGGTGCCGGTGTGGGGCCGAAAAGAGATCTCGCTGAACTGGCTGTTCGATAAGTTTGCGGGCGGGGCCTTGCGCGACAACCTCTTCTCGTTCGTAGCGCGCAAGCGGTCCGAGTCGGTCTCCGAAGATTATGAGATGATTGGCGGCGGCTCGCCCATCAACCGGCTCACGCGTGAACAGGCCGATGGGCTGGAGAAGCACCTGAACGCGCAGTACGGCGACGCGGCGGGCGCGACCTTCAAGACGTACATCGCCATGCGCTACTGGAAGCCGTTTAGCGAAGACGCGGCCCGCCAGATGCAGGACGATGACATCAACAAGGTCGTCCTGCTGCCGCTCTACCCGCACTACTCCAAGACCACCACGGGCTCCTCGCTCGTCTACTGGAAGGCCCTCGAAGACAACGACGAGATTCCAGAGTGGCCCACCACCACGGTGTTCGAGTACGCGGCACACCCGAAGTACCTGCAGGCGCTCTCCGAGCGCATCGACGAAGGCCTGCAGCGCTTTCCGGCCGACGTGCGCGGCGATGTGCATCTGCTCTTTAGCGCCCACGGCACGCCCGTCAACGAAATGCTGAAGCGCCGCGACCCATATTGCTGCCTCGTCCACTCGACCGTCGAACAGCTCATGCGACGGCGCGGCCACGACCGGCCCTTCCACACCGCGTTTCAAAGCAAGGTGGGCCCCAACGAATGGCTCACGCCCTCAACGCCCGACAAGCTCGAGGAACTTGCCGACCACGGCCACACCGCGGTGCTCGTTATCCCCGTCGCCTTTGTTACCGATCACGTAGAGACGAGCTACGAGCTCGACATCGAGGTGCGCGAGGAAGCCGAGGAGTTTGGCATTGAACACTACGAAGTGACGAGCGGCCTCAACAGTCATCCGCTGTTCATTGAAGCCTTGGCCGAGGCCACCATCGCCCAGCTCGACCTGCCGGTCGACGCCAACCAGCTCCGCCAGCGTGGCGATGGCGCTACCGAGCGCTACGACCTGACGCCCATCAACGAGTTGCCCCGCTACCCCACCGAGGGCCGCGACACCCGCTGCCCCAACTGCCAGTGCGTAACCGAAGCCCGCTGCTGGACCGGCAACCCGAAAGCCGATGGACCGGAGGAGTCGTCTGCCGAGCACCCGCCCGTGCCGGTTGCCAACCCGTCGTCGACCGCGTAAGTGAACCCGCACCTGGCCCATGGCTGCCACCCAAACGCTCTCCGACCATCTCCTGCGTACCCTCGCCGCGGTGCCGCCGCAAAGCACCATCCTGGAGATAGGCAGCGGCACCGGCACGCACACCGAGGCGCTCTTGCGCCTGGGCTTTCCGCTGCACGCCTGCGCCGCAACCCCCGAAGCTGCAGAAGCGACGCGCGCGGTTGTTGCGGAGCTGGTTGACGACGCGACCGCCGCACGCTGCGTGCGCCACGCGACCGCCGCGGCACCCGACCTGCCGGAGGCCACCTTCGACTGGGTGGTGCTGCCGGTCGCCGAGCGCTACGTCTCCGGTCCCGAAACGCTCGCTACGGTGCTGCAGACGGCGCGGCGCGTCCTTAAGCCCGGCGGCTGGTGCTACCTCGACCTGCCTGCGGCGCCCGCTGACGTTGCCACCGAGCTGCAGACGCAGGGCGACGGCGCGCCTTCCGAAACGCCCGCGGATCCGGCACTTACCATCGACGCGCTGAATGAAGCCCGTGTTGCGGCTGGGCTGGCCGAGGCCTCTGCGCCTACGCTTGCGACCGACACCCCGCGCGGGCCGCGTGTGCGCATGATCTTCCGCTGCCTCGATCCGCAGTAGCGGCTGTGGCGCGGCGCCTGGGCATGATGCAATGCGCTCCGCTTCGTGAACCGCGCGTAATACCGGGCTTCCCCCGTCTGCTTCCGGAATCATCCGGTGCGCCGGTGGTGTTTTCTATACCGGCGCTTCCCCCCGAACAACCGACCCGCCTTTGATGGACGACGTAGCTTCTCCTGCCCTCGACATTCGCACCAGCGAAGCCCTCTACGCGAAGGCCCGCCACACCATCCCGGGCGGCGTCAACTCTCCGGCGCGCGCCTTCAAGAGCGTTGGCGGCACGCCGCTGTTCATTCAGGATGCCCAGGGCACCACGCTTACTGACGTAGACGGCAACACCTACATCGACTACGTGGGCTCGTGGGGCCCCATGCTGTTTGGCCACGCCGACCCCGATACGGTTGCGGCGGTGCAAGACGCCGCAACGCGCTCCACCTCCTACGGCGCCCCCACATCCATCGAAATCGACGTTGCCGAACTGGTCGTCGACCTGGTCCCCTCGATTGACAAAGTGCGCATGGTGAACTCGGGCACCGAGGCCACGATGAGCGCGGCCCGCGTGGCGCGCGGCTACACCGGGCGCGACAAAATCATCAAGTTCGCCGGCAACTACCACGGCCACGGCGACTTTTTCCTTATCGGTGCCGGCAGCGGGCCGCTCACCCACGGCACGCCCGATTCGCCCGGCGTAACCGAGGGCAATGCCAAAGACACCCTCCTGGCCCGCTACAACGACCTCGACCACGTCGAACAACTCCTGGAGGCCCATGCAGGCGAAGTGGCCTGCATCATCGTGGAGCCCATTGCCGGCAACATGGGCTGCATCCCGCCCGAACCCGGCTTCTTGGAGGGCTTGCGGCGGCTGTGCGACCATCACGACGCCCTCTTGATCTTTGACGAGGTGATGACGGGCTTTCGCGTGGCCCCCGGCGGCGCGCAGGAACGCTACGGCGTCATTCCCGACCTTACCACCCTGGGCAAAATTATTGGCGGCGGACTGCCCGTGGGCGCGTACGGCGGCAAGCAAGCCGTCATGGACCACGTGTCGCCCGAGGGTCCGGTGTACCAGGCCGGCACGCTTAGCGGCAACCCGCTGGCGATGCACGCGGGCTACACGGTGCTCCAAAAGATTCATGACCGGCGCGACACGCTCTACGACCAGCTCGAAGATTACGCTGAGGCCCTCGCCCGCGGCACGCGCCACAACCTGGACGCCCTCGGCCTGTCGTATTACACCACGCAGGTCGGCGCCATGGGCTGCTTGTTCTTCACCGAACGCACGGTGACCGACCTAGACGACGCCAAGGCCTGCGATACCGAACGCTACGCGGACTACTTCCACGCCATGCTCGAAGAAGGCGTGTACCTGGCGCCCTCGCAGTTCGAAGCGTACTTCTTTGGCGCTCTCCACGACGAGGACACGCTCGATGCCACGTTGAAGGCCCAGCGCCGCGCCCTCAAGCGCGTGCATTGAGCCCTCGTGCCCCATCAGGTGCTGTACTGGTCGGGCAGGTCGTTTTCGTAGAGGACGACGTCGCCGGGCTGCAGGTATGCCTGCAGTGCCTCCTGCGCCTCGAACAGCGAATCGTAGACCGCTACCTGCTCACTCGGGAAATGGGCCGCGCGCAGGCCCGCCTGCAATGCGGCGGTTTGCTCTTCGCCAATGAGCACCACCCGGTCGATGGCATGCTCGGCGATATGCACGCCCAGGGCCTTGTTCTCCTCCCACGCCCGATCGCCCAGCTCAACCATGCCGGGCGTGACCATGATGCGCCGCCCGTCGCCCATCTGCGATAGGATCTCGACGGCATTGCGAGCACCGATGGGGTTAGAATTGAACGCATCGTCGATGATCGTGATGTCGCCGTTTTGGCGGAGCTGCAGCCGGTGCTCCACCGGCTCGATGCGTCGCACCGCGTGGGCCATCTGCCGCAGCCGCAGGCCCATGGCGCGGCCCACGGCCAGCCCCAACAGCAGATTTTGGATGTTGTGACGCCCCAGCAGCTTCGAGCGGATGGTGACCTCGGTGCCGGTGTCGTCGCGGGCCGTAAACGTGCAGCCGGTGGTGTCGTAGCGGATGTCGTGCGCCGTGAGATCGGCCTTGGGGTTGTCGTCTACCGAGGCGCGCCAAATCGGCCCCCGGGCACGCGCTTCCATCGCGGCTACGTGCGCGTTGTCCACGTTTAGCACCGCCGGGGCGCCGGGTGCCGCATGCTCCAGGATCGACCCCTTCTCCTGGGCGATGTTTTCGATACTGCCCATCGTTTCGAGGTGCGCCACGCCTACAGTGGTAACCACCGCCAGGTCGGGCGTGGCAATGTCGCACAGCTCCTTGATGTCGCCAGGATAGCGGATGCCCATTTCCAGCACCAGCACCTGATGCTCCGGCTTCAGCTTCTCGTTGACGACCAGGCATACGCCCATCGGGGTGTTGTAGGAGCTCGGCGTGGCGAGGACGTTGTACTTCTGGCGAAGCAGCTCGGCCACGATGAATTTGGTGCTCGTCTTGCCATACGAGCCCGTAATGCCGATCACGGTCAGATCGGGGCGGGCGGCGAGGCGCTGCCGCGCCTGGCGCTTAAATCCGTTGTGGATGGCCGTCTCCACCGGCTGCATCAGAAACGCCGCAAGCGCTACCCACACCGGCGCGCCCACATCGGCCAGGTACAGCCCGCCGAGCAGCCAGCAGACACCACGCACGGTGTCGGCCGTAGCGGCGAGGAATGCCCCGCCCCCCACAAGCAACACCGCAAGCAGGACCGCCGTAACGGCCAAGCGGGTCATGCGCGCCGTAAACGCCAGCGGCTTCTTCTCCTGATCGCTGCGGTAGCGTTTTGAGGAGATGAAGACGCCCGCCCAGGCCACCAGCAGCGCCGCCGCCCCCCCCAGCGCGCCGCCTTCCAAGAGCCCGAGGCCCGCGCCGAGCACCACCGCCCCGGCCCCATGCGAGCGCCGGATCACCGCATCCCGCACGTGGGTCTTCAGCCATCGCCCGTAGCGATCCGGTTTGTAGGTCTCCAGCTGAAAAATATGCAGAAAGAAGCGCGTGCGGCGCCAGATGCGCCATCCGGCAAATCCAACAGCGCAGGCAGCAGCGAGTCCAACCAAAACGGCCATAGACGAAAGAGGCAGGAGGCCCAGGGTTACGAATGCTCCAGAAAGTATCGGGTCGCCGCCGCGACGGTTTCAAGCTGATCCAGCTGCCCGTAGTGCCCGGCGCCCTCCAGCTCGACCAAGCCCGCGTCGGGGATGGCCGCTTCGAGGCGCGCCATCTGGTCGCGGCTGATGGCCGTATCGTGCGTTCCCCAAAAGATGAGGGTGGGGGCGGTGATGCGATGCACCGGACCATCCAGGTGGTGCGTCACGGTTTTAACGAACGTGTCGCGCATCACGCCCGAGAGGGCATTGTAGTCGGAGGAGCCGAGCGCCTTCCACAGCAGCGAGTGCCGCAGAAAATCCTCCGCGGGCGCCCGTGCCGCCGCGGGCAGCATCCGCAGTGGAGCCTTCAGCGCCCGGGCCGCGTACTTCCGCGCGTAGTAGTCCCACGAGCGGTTGGGCGTCATGCCCGACGGGCTGATGAGCACGAGCCGCGCAACGGCATCGGCCGTTTCGGGCGTGCTTGCCAGGTACAGGCCCAGGCGGCCGCCGTTGGAGTGCCCAATGATTGTTACCGGCGCGCCAATGACGTCGTCGATCAGCATGTGCAGCAGCGCCGCGTGCTCGGGGACGCCCCACGGCGTGGGCGGGGGCGGCGAAGCCCCATGGCCCGGCAGATCGACGGTGTACGTGCGATACGTATCGGAGAGGGCGCGGGCCAGCGGGCGCATGTGGGTCGATGCACTGCCCCATCCGTGCAGCAGCAACAGCCGGGGCGCCGCTTCCGGACCGTGCGTCTCCAGGTGCAAATCGTGGGGGGTCAAATCGGGGTGATTCACAGACAAAGAAAAGACTGAGGAGCGTACCTGCGACGTCATTTGCACGTTCTTAAAAAGCAGTGCGGGAAACCATCAAATATACCGGGCGTTCCGTAGTAGTAGACTTGTCATCCTGTCTGCCTGCGCACCTCCGCGCGTTCGTTGTACGTCCTCGTGCGTGCTGGTTGTTTGCGATGCACAGCGTTCACGTGAACGCGCATCATCAACCGTTGTGCAGCGACCCAACGTTTGCACCATCGGGGGCGCAGCTTGCGCATCTGCTCCGGCGTTTGCAGATGGTCAGACCTCGCATCACCTACGTCGTACCTCAACCGTTTATCACGCACGCTCTGTGCTTAATGCTCGCGGCTCGTCTGCCGCTCACACCCTACCAACCGCCTTGTTTCGTGGCTTTCGCAGGCCCGCGCGCTCCGCTGAACGGCGCCCCGTAGCATCGCTCGGCAGAGACCACCGCACAGCGGCTGCCTAACGTCCCATACGTTCCATCATCCGTATTCGACGGCTTCTAACGTGCCGGGTTACCGTGCTACGTTGAGCCCACCACGTACTCACTTACGCACCAATCACCCATGTCAAAACCACCGTTTCGCAGAATGCTCGAACTCATTGGGGAGAAGAAGTACGGCTTCATGCGGGAGCTGCATCCCGCCCTTCCCAAGGACGACGACGACCCGTTCATGCCCCCGCCCCTCATCCGGAAGTTCAACCTTCGGGATGGCGTTGTGATTGAGGGCACCCTCAAGCCCGGACGCAAAGGCGGGATGCAGGTGGGCTGGATCGATGAAGTGATGGGCATGCCCCCCAAGGAATGGGCACAGGTCAAAGACTTTGACAACGGCGCCATCATCTACCCGGACGAGAAGCTCAATCTCATCACCGGGCCCGACGACATCTCGATGCGCGTCTTGGACCTCGCCACGCCGCTGGGCAAGGGGCAGCGGGCCCTCATCGTTGCGCCGCCGCGCGCCGGTAAAACCGTCTTGCTGAAGCAAATCGCGGCCGGCGTTTCCCAAAACCACCCCGAGGTAGAACTCGTCACGCTCCTCGTGGACGAGCGGCCTGAGGAGGTAACCGACTTCCGGCGCTCGACCAATGCCCAGGTCTTTGCCTCTTCGAACGACCGCGGCGAGGACAACCACGTGCGCGTTTCGGTGCTTGCCCTAGAGCACGCCAAGCGGCTTGTGGAAACCGGAAAGGACGTAGTGATGCTGCTCGACTCGCTGACGCGCCTGGGGCGCACGTTCAACCTGTACGTGGACGGCAGCGGGCGCACGCTTTCGGGCGGCCTCGATGCGAAAGCCCTAAAAGTTCCACGTCAGATCTTTGGCGCCGCGCGCAACATCGAGAACGGCGGGTCGCTTACCATCATCGCCACGGCGCTTGTGGAGACCGGCAGCCGCATGGACGATGTGATCTTTGAGGAGTTCAAGGGCACCGGCAATGCCGAGATCGTGCTCGACCGCGAGATGGCTGACAAGCGCATCTACCCGGCGGTCAACCTCCGCGAAAGCGGAACGCGCAACGAGGAGCGGCTCCTGAACGACATTCGCCTGCAGAAGCACAATCAGCTGTTTCGGGCCCTCAACTCCCGGCCGCCCACACAGGCTATGGAGGCGTTGCTGCGCCACCTGCGCAACAGCCCAACCAACGCCCACCTGCTCAACGAGCTCGTGCCGGAGTAGCGGGCAGGCATTTACTGCTTGTTGGGTAAAGGCCGCTCCCTCGAGCGGCTTTTGCCTTTGGGGCTGACACGTGCACCTTCGGCGTTACGTACCCTCAAAGAGGCGTCGCGCAAGGCTGTGGGGAAGTCCGGCCGCTTTAATCTTCGCAGCCGCGGCATCCACATCGTATCGCAGCCGCACCGTTTGATGCTGGAACGTCTCCGTATCGAACAGCGCAAACGAAAGCCGTGGGTTATGGTCGCGGGGCTGGCCCACGCTGCCCACGTTAATTAAGAAGCGGTGGCCGGGCCGCGGCTGCAGCACGCCCAGCCGGTTGGCCATCACTGCCGGCACGTGCGTGTGTCCGATAAAGCACACGTCGGTGTCGAAGTGCTCAAACTGGGCCTGTGCTGCCGGATACGCCGTGAGACGCTTCCAGGCGCGGGGCTCGTCGGGCGTGGCGTGCACCAACGTGCAATTTTCGACGGTGCGTGACAGGGGCAGCGCGCCAAGATACGCAATGGCGTCGGGCGAGAGGGCGTCGCGGTTGTGCTGGATCGCGGCCTGCGCGTCGGACGGCAGCCAGGCGCCCTCGTTTTCCACCAAGGCCTGATCGTGATTTCCGGCCACCGCGCCCGCACACCGTGTGCGCACCAGCTCGACGCACGCTGCCGGATCGGCCCCGTAGCCCACAATATCCCCAAGGCAGTAGATCGCATCTACGCCCGCCTGCTCGATGGCATCGAGGGCTTTGGTGAGGGCTTCGAGGTTCGAGTGAATATCCGAGATGACAGCGAGGCGCACAATTAGCAGGGCCGTTGCATGGATATGTTGCGAGACGTCCCCCCAACGACCATGCGCCGCGCATGTTGCTTGGGCTGTGTGTGCGAACCCCTCGCGGGCGCGCGCTCACGCTAATTTTTCAAACGCCGCTTAGTGCGCTACGCCCGCTCGGCATTGGGGCGCGTCTGGTAGCTCACCGGCTCTAGGCCCTCCCCCCGAACGGCCACATTGGTTTCGCTGCCCGGCACAACGTCGGTGTTGTGCGCGGCCGCGCAGCGCCAGCCGTCCGCCACCCGATGCACCACAAACGTGAACACGGTGTGCCGCGTGCCGGGGCGCGCGGCCGTTCCCGGCGGTGGCGTTTGCCCCGTAAGGCGCAGCTTGGCGTGCACCACCGCCACCGAGTCTGCCAACTGCTTTACGCGCGTTTCCACACATGTGAGCGTCGACGCATCAAAGATCTGCCGGAGGCCATAGGCATGCGCCTGTTCAATAGCCGCGCGCGAATGCCACCAGAGGCCCGTCACGTTCACAAACTCGGCGTCGTCGTCGAAAAGCGCACCAATCGCTTGGGGGTCGCGTGCGTTCCAGGCCGCTACAAAGGCGTTCGGGATGTCGGCGGGCGTGCGTTGTAGGTCTGCCATCAGGCCCCGCTGGAATTAGAAAACTCCGTGGCTTCGATGGTGCGCACAAAGGCGATGAGCTGGCGAATCACCGGTTCGTTGCGCCGCCGCACGAGCGGCAGAAGCGCCTCAGAGAAGCCCTCAAACACCTCCATGAGTTCCTTTAGGCTCTCGATGCGCGCATGCAGCACACGGTCGGGCTCGGGGAGGTCCTGCGGTGAGGCCTGCTCCGGCACCAGCGCGCGCGTGCAATCGTCGAGGGCGGCGTGCACCGGGCGCAGCTCGCGCTGCTCGCGCTCCCGTATGATGCGCGCCGTAATCTGCCACACGTCTTTTTCCGCAACGTAGTAGTCCTTGCGTGACCCGTCCATCCGAATCTTCTCGACCAGCTCCCAGTCGGTAAGCGACCGCAAGTTCATGTTGGCGTTGCCGCGGCTGATGTCTAGGCGCTCCATGATATCGTCGGTGTTGAGGGGCCTTTCCACGCAGTACAAGAGCGCGTGGATTTGCGCCATCGTGCGGTTGATGCCCCAGGTAGACGCCATCTCTCCCCAAAAATCAACAAATTGCTGCACGACCTTCGCGTGCCGTGGGCTCGGAGACGCCCCATTGGGCGTAGAAGGAGCAGCGGCGTTGGACATAGCGCAGTACGGGAAAGACGAGAGAAGCACACGACCGAACAACTCCAGGGGAGGTGATCGTTCGTAGTTATTCCGTTGCGCCTTGGCTGTGGTTCCGGCCGGTGGGTTGTCATTCGAGGCGCGCGCTTTGTACGTTGGCTATCGCCAGTGCCTTCGTCTCCGTATCTTCTCGACTGCTTATCCGCTGCATGATTACCCTGACTACCGATTTTGGCACGCGCGATGCCTATGTGGCCGCCATGAAGGGCGTGATTCTGGGCATCCATCCGCAGGCCCGCCTCGTCGACGTGACCCACAAGGTGGATCCGCAAGACGTAATGGAGGCCGCCTTTACGCTGCGCACGGCGTGTCCGTACTTTGGCGACGGCACCGTCCACCTCGTCGTTGTGGATCCGGGCGTGGGCACCCGCCGCAAGGCCGTGGCGGTGCGCTACAACGACGCGTACTATGTGGGCCCCGACAACGGCGTCCTTCCACTGGTGATGGACGGCGAACCCGACGCGATCGTGTCGCTCGACAAGCCCGGTGTGTGGCGCACCGAAACGCCGAGCGACACCTTTCACGGACGCGACATTTTTGCCCCGGTGGCCGCGCACCTCGACGCGGGACGCGCGCTTACCAGCGTGGGAACGCCGATCGACGCCCTAGAGCCGCTGCGCTGGGCCGTTCCCATGAGCGATGCGCAGAGCATTGAAGGTTGGGTGGTGCATGTCGACCGCTTTGGCAACTGCATCACCAACATCCGACGCGAAACGCTGGCCGCGGCGGCGCCAGATGCGGCCGATGGCCAGCCCGCTGTGAAGTGCTACGTGGGCAACACGATTCTCGACCAGCTGCACCGCACCTACGGCGACGTTGCCGCCAACGAACCCGTCCTGCTGTTTGGCAGCTCCGGCTTCTTGGAGGTCGCCGTGCGCGGCGGTAGTGCCGCCGAGCTTCTGAGCATCTCCAAAGGCGACACTGCGAAGATCGTGTTTCAGGAAACGTTGTCCTAGCTTATGCCCTCTGCCCCCCTTACGCAGTTTGTGGACGACGTGTATGCCCTCGCGTGCACCGTTCGCGCCCCCGATGCAGCCGAAGCGGCCACGCGTGCCATCTACGAGGCGCTTTGCGACGAGCACGAGCCGGCCACTGCCAACCGCTCCATGCTCTTCACCTACGCCGTGCGCACGCTCGCCGCGTCTGAGGATGCGCCGACGGACGCCTCGTGGTCCGCTCCCGAACAGGCGCCGGAAGCGCCAACTGACGCTGCATCCCCCCCACAAACGTTCTCCGATCGCGCCCTTGCCGATTGGCTCCATACGGTCGTTCCGCTGGCCCTGGCGCACTGCATGCCCATGCAGCGCCTGCGCATTGCACACGCGGCGCTGCAGCGTTCCGCGACGGCGCCGCCCGATGCGGTAACGACGCCCCTGCGGCGCGCGCTCCGGGCCGTCACACCGCAGGGTACCCATGCCCTCCTCCACTCGGTGGCGGACGACCGGCTGTATGCGGTTGTTCGGTCGGTCCTCGAGGACTACTACCACCCGGCGCCCAGCACACTCCGCGCCAGCGTAGCGAGCCTGGTCGCCTCCGCTGGTACAAACGCGGCCGCCGAGGCTTCGCCCACAAACAGCGACGCCTCCACGTCGCCCCCATCTTCAACCAGCGCGCTTGCGTTCGTGCCGTGGCGGCGCCTCATCGCAGCCGTCACAGCGCTGCTCGTCATTGGCGGAAGTGCCTGGGCCCTCATGAGCTTTTTGGAGCCTGCGCCCGCGCCCACTCCCGATCTCTTGCAACTGTCGGTTCGGCGCTCCGAAACCGTGCGCCCCGTCGCCCCCCAGCCCTCCCCTGAAGCGGCGGCAGCTTACATCCGCACGACGTTTGGACGGCGCGTGTCGATGCCTCGCATTGACGGAACGCGGCTCACCGGCGTGGGCACCTTGCGCCTGGGCAGCACGCCCGTTCCGGCGTTTGTTCTCAACGATACCACGACGACGATGCGCCTCGTGGTGTATGCGTACTCCTACGCGCTCTTTGATGCCCTCGCCGACCGCGCCTCCGTACCGCGCGAAGTGCGCGTCGTGCTCGAAGATAGCTCGGCCGTCTTTACGCGCCGCTACACCGATCGCGGCGCGCTGGCCTGGCGCGTGCGCGACGACATCTTCGTAGCCGTAACGCCCGGCCCACCGGCGCGCTGGCGCGATCGCATCCGTCCCTGACCGTGCGCTTCCCCCTCCGTTTCATTTCTTCCCTGCATGCCTGCTCATCCTTTTGCGCGCTACCGCCCGTTAATTGACCGGTGGACGGCTTTTACCGAGGCGCTCGCGCGTCCGTTGCCCGAGGTGGTGTGGACCAACACGCTCCGCACCACGCCCCGCCGCATACGCCGCCATCTGGACGCCCTGGGGGTGCAGCCCACGCCGCTGCCGTGGCTGCCGTATGCCTTTCAGCTCGCGTCCGATGCCACCCCCGGCACCTTGCTGCCGTTTGTGACAGGGCACGTGCACATTCAAGAGGCCGCCTCCTTGCTTCCGGTGCCCATTCTCGATCCACAGCTCGGCGAGCGCGTCCTCGACCTGTGCGCGGCCCCCGGGAATAAGACCGCACAGCTGGCTGTGCACATGAACAACCGCGGCACCGTGGTGGCCAACGACCGAAGCAGCGGACGCCTCTACGTGCTGCGCAGCACCCTCAACCGCATGGGCATTGCCAACTGCGCCGTAACACAGCACGACGGCACCCAGCTCCCTCACGACGTCGGGCGCTTCGACCGCGTCCTGGTCGACGCTCCATGTTCGTGCGAAGGCACCTCGCGCAAGCACCCCATGGCCACAGCAGATTCCGACTACGATGCGCTGGCCGCTACGCAGCGAGCGCTGCTGAGCAAGGCCCTCACGCACTGCCGCGTCGGAGGGCGCGTGGTGTACTCCACCTGCACGTATGCTCCCGAGGAAAACGAAGCGGTGGTGGATGCCGTCCTCACACAATGGGACGGCCGTGCAACGCTGCGCCCCATTGCGGTAGAGGCCCTACGCACAGCGCCCGGCTGTACGGAGTGGAACGGCACCTCCTTCGATGCCTCGCTGCAGCACGCGGCGCGCCTCTGGCCCCACCACAACAACACCGGCGGGTTCTTCGTGGCCCTGCTCGAACGCATCGCGTAAGCGCCGCCATCCATGCCAAAGGGCCCAACCGGTTGCCCGGCTAGGCCCCTCACAAGCATTCACGATTGCGCTATGGCAGATCGTCCCTACACCGTTTCTTGCGGCGGCTCAGGCGACTTCGTGGCACCGTCGCCCCGTACGCCCGGGGCCCCGTCGCCCACGTCGTCGGGCGTCACCTCCGTGTCGGTAAGGTCGCGGTCGAGCGTCTCTTGGATGCTGGACGCCAACGCGCCC
This sequence comes from Salisaeta longa DSM 21114, assembly GCF_000419585.1. Lineage (NCBI taxonomy): Bacteria > Pseudomonadati > Rhodothermota > Rhodothermia > Rhodothermales > Salisaetaceae > Salisaeta > Salisaeta longa. Next base: position 320,496 of record NZ_ATTH01000001.1, on the reverse strand, counting down.
TCGCCCACAGGATCGCCCGGCATGTCGCGGTTGGTGCGGTACGCTTCCAGCTCGAACGAGTCGACCTTGATGTACTCGGCGCGCGCTTCCTCCGCAGCCTTTACGGTATCGTACTCGTCCTGCGAGATCACGCCTTCGGCCAGAGCCTCGTCGAGCAACGCCGCCGGACGCTTCTTCGGCAGCTGCTTGTTGCGCACGGCGTCCTTGATCTTCTGCGCAATGTGGTACGCGTCGCGCGTGAGGCCAAAGGCCCACTCCAGGCGGCCAAGGGCTTCGTTCTTGTCGGTAGGGATGTACACCCCGTCGCGCGTGAGCCACTCGCGGGCTCCGTCCTTTTCCTGAATCGCCTGCGCAATTTCGTGGCCGAGCGCATCGGACGGTGGCGTGCCGATGGTGTTGAAGCGCGCCCACGGGGCTACGATGCCGCGGATGAGCCACGTGAGGCCCGGCACCTTCAGGTTTGCAAAGAGCCCATCGAACGCCTCCTGGATCTGGGCCAAGCTGTGCTGCATCGCCCAGTGCATAAACGGCTCTTGCTCGGGTTTGCGTCCTTCTTTTTCGAAGCGCGCCAGCGTGGCCATGCCCAGGTACATCCACGACAGGATATCGGCAAAACGACCGGTAATCTTCTCCTTCCGCTTCAGGGCGCCGCCCAGGCTGCCCATGGCCATGTCGGCCCAGAACGCGAAGCTCGCCGAAGCCCAGGCCAGCTTGCGGTAGTACGACGCGTGTGGACCGCTTACGGGGGTGCCGGCGAGGGTGCCGCGGCTGAGACTGAGTCCAAAGGCCCGGAATCCGTTCCGCACCACATGCCCGATGTGGCTCCAGAAGGCCTTGTCGAACGCCTTCACATCGCCGTCCATGAGCGCCTCAATTTCCTTGAGCGCGTACGGATGGCAGCGAATGGCGCCCTGGCCAAAGATCATCATGGTGCGCGTTAAGATGTTCGCGCCCTCCACCGTGATGCTGATGGGCGTGCCGATGTAGGCATTGGCCAACAGGTTGCGCGGGCCGCGTGAGATGCCGTTGCCCGACAGCACATCCATCGCATCGTTCACAGCGTCACGCTGGATCTCCGTGAAGTTGTACTTCGCAATGGCCGATACCACCGACGGCTTCTCGCCGCTATCTACGGCACCGTTGGTGTACTTGCGGGCCGCGTCCAGAATGTACGTTTGTCCGGCAATGCGCGCCAGTGGCTCCTCGACGCCTTCAAACTTGCCGATGTTGAGCCCAAATTGCTGCCGGATGGCGGCATGACCGCCTGCCACACGGGTGAAGTACTTGAGGCCGCCCGTCGATTGCGCAGGCAGCATGATGCCACGCCCGGCCGAGAGGGCATCCATGAGCATGGCCCAGCCCCGTCCGGCGCCATCTGCTTCGCCGATAATCGCGTCAATGGGAAGCACCACGTCCTCGCCTTCCGTCGGGCAGTTATAAAAGGCAATGCCCAGCGGATCGTGGCGGCGCCCCAGCTTAACGCCAGGCGTGTCGGTGGGCACCAAGGCACAGGTGATGCCCAGGTCTTCGCCCTTGCCCAGGTGATTTTCGGGATCGCGCAGCTTGAATGCGAGCCCCAGCACGCCCGAGATGGCCGCCAGCGAAATGTAGCGCTTGTTCCAGTTCAGGCGGAGCTTCAGCTCGCCGTCTTCGTCTTTGAAGACCTCGCCGCGCGACGTCATAGCGCCCGCATCCGAGCCGGCCTTCGGTTCGGTAAGTGCAAACGCCGGAATGAGCTCGCCGCTCGCGAGCTTCGGCAGGTAATGCTCTTTCTGACGATCGGTGCCGTAGTGCAGCAGCAGTTCGCCCGGCCCCAGCGAGTTGGGCACCATCACCGAAATGGAGAGCGGCAGCGAGCGCGTGCCCAGTTTCTGCACGACCGCGCTGCGCCCTTCAGCCGAGAAGCCCAACCCGCCAAACGCCTCCGGGATGATAAGACCGAAGAAGCCCTTTTCCTTCATGAAGTCCCAGGCTTCCTGCGGCAAATCACCGCGCTGGTGCACCTCCCAGTCGTCCACCATCGCGCAGAGTTCTTCCACCGGACCGTCGATAAACGCGCGCTCCTTGTCGGACAGCTCCGGATAGAGCTGATCCAGCGATTTTTTGAAGTCGGGCTTTCCGGAAAAGAGCTCCGCGTCCATCCATACCGTCCCGGCGTCGATGGCGGTTTGCTCGGTCTCGGAAATGACCGGCAGAAATTGCAGTGCCTCCATTGCCTTCATGACGCCGGCCGAGAGGGCGCGGCGGATGGGCGGCACGTTGAAGAGCACCGCGAGGGCGAGATAGGGAATCCAGACGGCCAGCGGCGCGCCCAGTCCCGAGAGCGCCGCGGCGCCCGCTAGGGCCCACACGATGAGCGGGGCACCGGTAAAGCCCAGCACAAAGAGCACGACCAGACCGCTAACGACGAGCCCCCAGGTGGGGAGCGCCTCGGCATAGGGCGCAAGTAGGTTTAAAGCATCCATGGCTGTTGTTCTTCAATTTGTTCGACGAGCAGCGCAGCTGGAAGGGCTTACAACGGCAACGCCTCGACCGACTGCTTAACACCGTTAAGCACACACTACTACATACTTAACAGTGTTATGTTTTGCAAGTCCTTCGTTTTTCTGCAAGCGACCGATGGATGGAGCAACCCGCCGTTCATCGGCAATGGACTTCTCTGCTGTGGAGTGGTCTCCATGATGCGGCGTTTGTCTGTGTACATGGAGATCGCATCATAGATATGACCTTCGGCCCCACTAGTAGCATGACCTCCGGCCCCATCATAGATATGACCTTCGGCCCCACCAGGGGTATGACCTCCGGCCCCCGCGTCACTCACGTGTGTTCATTCCTCGCGATGACAAGAAGCGTGCTGCATTTCTTGACGTTGGGCGTGCAGTTGGTCAGGCCCGTCCGAACAGCCATCTGAACCATTCACGTATCGTTTTGCATTTCAGCCCTTTTGTCATTGCGAGCGAACGAAGTGAGCGTGGGGGCCCTTAGGTCATCCCGCGGGGGCAATCTCCGCAATCGGGCGCTATTGCACGTACATGGAGATCGCACCAGTGGCATGACCTCCAGCCCCTCAGTCCTCGCAATGATAAGAAGCGTGCTGCTTTTTGTGCGTTGGGCGTGCAGTTGTGCCAATCGCAACCAAACAACCATACTGAAAGCAACACAGGCGTTTCGGGCGTGGAACCTGCAACTCCCGTCACACGCTGTCGGCCGTCGGGCTGGCGCCCATGCATCATGCAAAACGGGCGACAGGGCTACGCCCCATCGCCCGCTGTGCGGAATGCTCCGGTATGTGGGAGGCGCGATTAGCTGCGCGCTTCGTCCATAGCCGCCAGTGCATCTTCGAGCTCGCCGGCGTACACTTCGCCGATGCCCTTAATGGACTGGAAGTCGTCGATCGCACGGAGCTCAGCCACCGAGTTGATGTCGGCACCTTCCAGCACGCTCACATGCGGGAAGTTGTCCGGGAAGCCAGCGCTCTCGTCAAAGCCCGCGGCGTCGGTATCTTCATCGGTCTGACGCTCTGCCTCTTCCATCTCGGCTTTGAGGTCAGCCAAGCCCGAAAGCTCGCCCAGCGTGGTCGGGCCCGTGGTCGGACCACCGGTCGACTCGCTGCTGCTTTGCGATTGCTGATAGCTGCGTACGGCCTGCTTCTGTTCGCGCTTCTCTTGACGCTCGGCGTGCCGTTCCTGACGACGCTCCGCTTGCTCTTCTTCGCGGTCTTTCGCCGTTTCGCTGAGGACGATATCCTTGCGCCCCTTGTCGAAGCGAATGACGCGCAACTCGAGCTCTTGCCCGATGCGGTAGAAGGTCTCGAAGTCGCGCGGACCGTTTTTGAGCTCGCTGCCGGGCACAAAGGCCTCCACATCGAGGGGAAGCTCGACCACGAGGCCCTTGTCTTCCACGCGTACAACCTCTCCGGTGGTGTCGTTGCCCTCGGCGTACGCCTCGGAGAACTGGTCCCACGGATTCGTCTTCACCTGCTTGTGGCCCAGCGAGATGCGGCGGCGGTCCTCATCGATGTTGAGGATCACCACATCCATCTCTTGGCCCTTCTTGACCATATCGGACGGATGGCGCACCTTCTTCGTCCACGACAGATCCGAGATGTGCACGAGGCCGTCGATGCCCGGCTCGATCTCGACAAAGACGCCGAAGTTGGTGATGTTGCGCACGGTGCCGGTAAGCACGGTGCCCGCCGGATACCGATCGCTGATGCCGTCCCACGGGTCGGGCTCCAGCTGCTTCATGCCCAGCGAGATCTTCTTCTCCTCCTCGTCGATATTGAGGATCTTCACCTCCACGAGCTGGCCAAGCGAGACCATCTGCGAGGGGTGCTTGATGTGACGCGTCCACGACATCTCGCTGATGTGAACGAGCCCCTCGATGCCTTTCTCCAGCTCCACGAAGGCCCCGTAGTTGGTGATGGAGACCACTTTGCCCTCCACCGTTTCGCCTTCGTCGTACTTCTCCCCGATGTTGTCCCACGGGTGCGGCTGCAGCTGCTTCAGCCCCAGCGAAATGCGCTGGCGCTCTTCTTCGTAATCGAGCACTACCACCTGGATCTCCTCGTCGAGGTCTACCACCTCGCTCGGGTGCGAGACGCGCCCCCACGAGAGGTCGGTGATGTGCAGGAGGCCATCCACGCCGCCGAGGTCGATAAAGACGCCAAAGTCGACGATGTTTTTGACGGTTCCTTGCAGCACCTGCCCCACTTCGAGCTCGGAGAGGATCTGCTCGCGCTGCTCTTCCAGTTCGGCCTGGATGAGCTCGCGGTGCGAGACCACGATGTTCTCGTTCTCCGGGTTGAGCTTGACAATCTTGAACTCCATGCGCTTCTCGAGGTACGCATCGAAGTCGCGCACGGGGCGCACATCGATTTGCGAACCCGGCAGGAAGGCTTCGAGCCCTTCGAACAAGTCGACGATCATGCCGCCCTTGATGCGACGGATAATCGTACCTTCGAGCACATCTTCGTTCTCGTAGGCTTCTTCCACGCGCTGCCAACGACGTTCCTGATCGGCGCGCTCCTTCGAGAGCACGAGTTGGCCGTTGCGATCTTCCTTGCGCTCCAGCCACACCTCAACGGTATCGCCGCGCTTCAGCTCGCGGTCGAACTCGTCACGCGATACGATGCCGTCGCTCTTGTATCCGATGTCGATGATGACATCGTCATCGTTGACCTCCAGCACGCGCCCTTGCACGATTTCCAGCTCGCGGAGGTCGGTGGTGGTGCGGTCAATCAGCTGGCGGAACTGCTCGTACACCGGATCTTCGGTGTGGCTACGCTCCTCGGCTTCCAGCTCCTCAAGGGTTACGGTACGCCCCATGATGTCGCCGGTGAAGCCCTGGGCTTCTTCCGACCGTACCAGGTCGGTGGCGGCCATCGACATGGGTTCCTCGGTAGCCGCGCCACTGTCGGGCGTTACGGCATCGCCGGTCGGAATTTGCATCTCGTGCGAGGCTTCCTCTACCGCTTCCTCAATCAGGCGGCTCACCTCGGCCGGTTCTGGCGCTTCTTCGTCTTCGGCTGCTGCTTCGTCGGCCGGGGTCTCGTCGGTTGCCTCGGCAGCGGGTGCGTCGTCCGTCGCAGATGCTTCGGTCTCGACTTCGCCGTCGGCCGGCGCATCGGTGTCCACGGGCTTGTGCGCCGCTTCCGCTTCTTGTCCTTCGGCGGCGGGGGCGTCACCAGCGTCCGTTGTTTCGACGTCGGACGCGTCGGGCGTGGGCGTTGTGGAAGGAGGGGCTTGTTCTTGCTCTTGTGCCATATACGTTGGTTGGGTGAATGAATTTGTCTGACAGCGTCATGCTGCAACGCCGCAAACAACATAGTGCGCAGCACGCGGCGCCTGGCGCGTCGGCAATGCCGGCGGATGAAAGTTTCGGGGTGTTGGCGGTGCTGTGCCAGGCCTCAAGATGAGGACAGCACCGGGTTCGGAAAGGTGTTAAAGCGCCGCCCCCATCCTACGTTCCGTTTGCATCGGGGCGCCGGGCGTCTTCCACCTGTGCTACCACAAAGTCCACCTGCTCTTCAATTGTGCGCGCGGTGGTGTCTAAAACGACGGCGTCTTCGGCTTTTCGGAGTGGGGCGATGTCGCGCGTGCGGTCTTGCGCGTCGCGGGCAACGATCTCTTTGTGAACCGCTTCGAGCGATACGCTGCGCCCCTCGGCTTCTTGTTCTTTCTTCCGCCGCCGCGCGCGCTCCCACGGATCGGCGTCCATAAAAATCTTGACGTCGGCCTCCGGAAAGACAACCGTGCCGGTGTCGCGCCCGTCCAACACCACCCCGCCGTGCGTTTCGACGTGGTGCGTTCCGAGGCGGCGCTGCTCGGCCACCATCTTCTCGCGCACGGCCTGCAGGGTGCTAATTTGGCTTGCCATGGTGCCCACCGCCTGCGTGCGGATCTGGTCGGTGACGTCGCGGCCGTTGAGGCGAACGCCCATCGTATCGCCGGTGTAGAACACGTCGACGCGCAGGTCGTCGAGCACGCGCGAGGCGGCGTCGGCGGTGGGATCGGCATCGGCTTCTACAAAGGCGAGCGCTACGGCGCGGTACATGGCGCCGGTGTCGAGGTACACGTAGCTGAGGCGGGTCGCCACGGCGCGGGCCGTGGTGCTTTTTCCCGACCCGGCGGGGCCGTCAATGGTAATGATCACAGGCAATCAGCCGTCGGTGAATAGCGGGCGGCGGTGCGTGCAAAGGTACGAAGCCGCGGGCCGTTCCGAAAAGCTCCGGCGTGAAACACCGATGGAAAGCACCACGCCCCGAACAACAATGCGCGATCGTGCATCGTTGAGGCTGCACAATCGGCGGCGTGCGTCCGGCCATGCGGCGTGAACCGCGCCCCATCTGTGCGTAGGCCTCGATGGCCTGCCCCCTGCTTCGTTTCATTCAACCGTTCGGTGCCATGCGTTCGCTTCTCGTTTGTGTCTTGTGGCTTGTTCTTGCCGCCGGCGGCCTGGTAGCCCAGCCGGCACCCGCTACGGTGACGCTCCAGGCGGTTCAAGCGCGCTACAACGCACTCGACGGGCTGCGCGCACAGTTCACGCAGCGCACCACGTCTACCTTTGGCGACGGCAGCCAAACCACCGACGGCATCATCTGGCTGCAGCGCAATCGGTATCGGATTGAGACCGGCACGGAGACGATCGTTTCGAACGGCACGACGCTGTGGATTTACGACCGCGTGCAAGAACAGGTGATCATCGACCGGGTTGACGACCGTGCGCAGGGCCTTACGCCCACCGCGTTTTTTTCTGACTTCGCCGCGCGCTTCGCGGTCACCGAGCGTCGTTCGGGGACGCGCCTCGGGGCGCCGCACGCCGTACTCACGCTGGCCGCGCAGTCCGATACCACGCGCTTCGAGGCCCTTACGCTGTGGGTGCGCACCACCGACCGGCTCATCACGCAACTCGTGGCGCGCGACCGTAACGGCACGTCGTTCGAGATTGCGCTGCGCACGCTCGTGCCCAATCCTTCCCTTCCGGCGAACACCTTCCGCTTCACCCCGCCCGACACCGCCGACGTTGTTGACCTTCGCTCATCCTGACCGCCTGTGAGTTCTCGCCTTCGCCGCTTGCTCCTTCACATCGGCAGCTTGCTGTTTGCTGCCGGGTTGCTTCTGGTTGCGCTCTACGGCGTAGACCTCGACCGGCTGTGGACGGCCCTTCGACAGGCCGACTACCGCTGGCTGGCGCCTTTGGCCCTTCTGATTGTGGCGAGCAACGTGATGCGCGCTTGGCGCTGGAACGTCCTCATCGACGCGCTGCCGTCCTCGCCCGAGGCACCGCCCGAGAAAAACACGCTACGGGCCTCGTTTGCGTCCATCATGATTGGCTACATGATGAATTACGTAGCCCCGCGCATGGGGGAAGTGGCCCGCACGGTAAACATGAGCACGCGCACCGGCCGGCGGTTCAGCGCGCTCTTTGGCACGGTGGTCAGCGAGCGCATCTTCGACACGATCGTCCTGGGCCTGGCGTTGCTTAGCGCCGTTGGATTGCTCTTCTCGAAGATCGACACGTTGTACACGCATTTCCTGGCGCCGATCACCACGCGCCTGTCGGTCCTCTCCGATGCCCGCTTGCTTTGGATCGCGGGCCTCGTCCTGCTCGCTGTCTTGCTCCTCGGGGGCGGTACGTGGTACGCCCTGCGCCGCGAAGGCTCTACGCTGCGCCGCTGGTGGACGACGCACTTCCGCCCGGCGCTCGCGTCATTTCGGTCGGGGTTGCGCACCCTCCTCACCTCGCCGCGCCGCGGCACCATCCTGGGCACCACGCTGGCCATGTGGGGCGGCTACCTGCTGATGGCCTACTTGCCCTTTCGGATGCTTCACCTGGCGGCGCCCTACGACATTGGGTTGGTCGATGCATGGACCCTCATGGCCCTCGGCGCGCTGGGCCTGCTCGTGCCCACCCCCGGGGGCTTGGGCTCGTATCATTACATCACCATTCAAGCGCTCACGCTGCTGTACGGCGTCCCCGCTGCCGAAGCGGCCACCTATGCAGTGCTCACGCACGCCGCGCAGTTCATCTTTTACGTGGCGTTTGGTGCCGGCGCGCTCATCGTGCAAGGCCCGCACTGGCGACGCCTCTTTCAGCGGACCACCGCTACGAGCGACTCATCGCCTGCAGCGCGTCCATGAGCGCCCCAAGGCCAAGGCCCGAGGCGCCGCTGCGGATGCGCAGGGTGCACCAAAAATCCAGCAGCATCATCTGGGCGGCATGCAGCGGCACCGCAATCCAAAACGACCGGCAGCGCCACACCAACGCCCCCAGCGCCAGGCCGCCCACCACCGAAAGGAAAGCTTCGGGCCAGGGCTTTTGCACGTGCAGCGCAGCAAAGGGAATGGCCTGCACGAAGATGGCATACGCGCCCAGCGTATGACGCGTGCCAAAGATCATGAACCCGCGCCACAGATACTCCCACCCCATCCAGTAAAACAAGAACAGGGCCTCATACAGCAACCACACGTCCCATGCATGAGCGGCGGGCTGGTAGTGCGGGTACTGCTGCTGAAAGGCCGCGCCGTCCGACAGCACCCACGTGCCCACCGCCACCAGTGGCAGATACACCGCGAGGCCCGCGCCCGCCAGACGCGCGTTGCCCGCCCCCAGCCCCATATCGGCCCACGACCGCTTGAACGCGCCCCGCAGCACGGCCAGCGGAACGACAAAGCCCAACACGCCCTGTACGCCAAACCACCACGCCCAGGCCCCGAGGCCGCGCCACGCCGCCGGGAGGACATCGGCCACCACCGCGTAGTACATGTCGCGCCCGCCCAGCACATACTGCGCCACGACCAGGAAGGCCGTGAGCGTGCAGACCGTCATGGTTTGGGTGTCGAGGCGCTGCAGGGCCCCGCGCAGGCGCTGCCACTCGGCGGATAGAAGCGAAGAGACCGACGACATCATTGGCGGAGTGATTCATGAAAGGGAAGCAGGCACGGCCACGCTCAGCCAGTACCCGGCGCCTTGCGCAAAGTGCACATGCCACCGCGCGCCGTTGAGGTCGGCTACGGCGAAGCGCGCGTCGGGATGCACGGTGAGGTACAAGTGCTTGGGGGAGCACTGAAAGCCGGTGCGCTGGGCCTTGAGCACCGCCTCTTTCAGCGTCCAGCACAAAATGAGCGCGCTGTCGGGCGGGTACGGCAGCGTATCGGGGAGGGTGCGCTGCTCGGGCGCAAACAGAAACCGACGAACCGACGCATCACGCGGCTGAATCTTTTCCAGGTCGCCGCCCACAGGGTGCCGGGCGCATGCGGCAAGGGCATAGGGCCCGGAGTGCGCGATGCTGCAATGCCAGGGCGTGCCCGCTACCGTTACGCCGCCATCGTCGGCCTTAATGAGCGGCACCTCGGCCGGGGGCCGCTCCAGGACCTGCCCCAGCGCCTGCCGTGCCGCCGCCCGCCCGCACACAAAGGCGCGCTGCCGCTTCGGGTGCCCAAACGATGCCACGCGGGCCTGCTCGGGCGGCGATAGCCACGCGTGCCAGCGCGCTGCCGCAGCTGCCGTGTACGTGCAGGTGCGAAGGTGCACCGTCGCGCAACGCGCCGCCACCGATCCCGCTGCAGCGTCAAGCGTCATGCCACCTCTGTTGCCGATCGGGGGCCGAGCGCACGTTGCACATGCTTCTCCAACGAACCCTTGATGTCTTCAATCACGTCGTGGCCATCCTCCGACGCAACCGTGATGGCGTGCACATACAGCGTCGAGCGATCTTCGGAAACGTGCAGGCTCATGGTGCCGGGCGTTAGCGTGATGAGGTTGGCCAGCGCCGTAATCTCCCGATCCGTCGCTACGTCGAGCGGATAAGCCACGATGCCCGGTTGAATGTCGAGCGTCGGCTTCAGGACGATCTGCGCCACCCGCGTGGCCGACAGGGCCAACTCGCGCAGGAACACCAGCACCAGAACGACAAATTTCCATAAGCGCCGTATGGGCCGTGGGGCGGCTCCGCTGGCGGCGTCATCGGCATACAAGGGGCGGACGACCGCGAGCACCGCGCCGCTCACCAACACGCCCACAAGCACGTTCCCCACGCTAAACGACCCCTGCAGCGCCGCCCAGATGAGCGTAAAAATCAGAATGCGAACCAGCGTAAAGATCATAACAGCCCAAGCAAATCAGGGGAGGCTTACGAACCGAGGACGGCTTGAATGTAGGGTGCGGGATCCATGAGGGAGGCCGCGGCGGCCTGTGCCACCACGTACAGCGGCTGCGCGTACAGTCCGGCCACAAACAGGACCAACGCCAGCACGACCACCGGAGCATGCATACTCAATCGCTCGCGCCACGTGCCACGCACCGGCAGCTCATCCGCCTCAGTGGGCGCCCAAAACGCCTGCGACCACAGCTGCGCGACCGCAAGCAGCGTTAAGAGCCCAACCACAAGAGCAACCGCCACCATCACGTACTGCCCGCTCGCGAGGCCCGCTTGCACGAGGGTCAACTTTCCCCAGAACCCGGGAAACGGCGGAAAGCCCGCGAGCGAAAACGCCGGCACGATGAACGACAGCGCCAGTACCGGACGGTGCCAATACAACCCGCCCATTTCTTTGAGCGACCGCGCCTGGGTCTCGCGCTCCATGAGGCCGCCCACCAGGAAAACCGTCGCCTTGACGGGCACATCCTGCAAAATGTAGAAGATCGCGCCCACAAGGCCCAAGGTGGTAAAAAACCCGAGCCCCATGATCACGTAGCCCATCGCGCTGATAACCAGGAAGGCCAGCAGGCGCTGCACCTCGTGTTCGACCAGCGCCCCCAGCACGCCCACAATCATGGTGGCGGCGGCCAGGACAAGCAGCAACGTCTGCGTGTATCCGGTGGGATCGGGAAAGAGCAGGGTAAACACGCGGATGAGCGAGTAAGCGCCCACCTTGGTTAACAGCCCGGCGAAGATGGCCCCAATGGCGGCGGGCGGCGTATGATACGAGGCCGGCAGCCAGAAGTAGAGCGGAAAAATCGCTGTCTTGAGCCCGAAGGCGACCAGGAAGAGACCTGCCATCATCGCCTCCAGCCCCGATCCGCGAATGTTTTGCATGCTGCCTGCGAGGTCGGCCAGGTTAAGCGTGCCGGTCATGCCGTACATCAGGCCAATGGCCGACAGAAAAGCCGCCGAGGCCACGAGATTGATCCCCACATATTTCACGGCACCGTCCAGCTGACGCTTTTCGTTGCCCAGCACGAGCAGCACAAACGACGCGATAAGCAGCACCTCGTACCACACGTACATGTTGAACAGGTCGCCCGTAAGGAACGCACCGTTCACGCCCATCAGCTGGATGTGAAACAGGGTGTGAAAGCCAAAGCGCTGTCGCTCAAGGTCGATGCCGCCCAGGGCGTACACCGCGATGCCCACGGCCACGAGGCCCACCACGGCCACGAGGCCCGCGCTTAGCGGGTCGGCGACGAGCGTGATGCCAAACGGTGCGGGCCAGCTGCCCATTTGGACGGCCTGAATGCCGCTGGTCATAACACGCCAGAGGATGGTACCGGAAACGCCCGCGAGCACTACGGTGCCCAGCACGCTTACCACCCGCTGCGCCGTGAGGTGGTTGCGCAGCAGCAACGCGATGATGCCGGTGATCATCGGCACGATAACGGGCAGAACAAGCAAGACGTCCATAAAGCGCAAAGATCAGGCGGGAGAAACGAGCAGGCGGGCGCTACGCAGGCAGGCGCGGCGTACCCTCGGGGTTGATGGCGGGCGGACGGGCGGGCTCCGAAGCCTGCAACGCATCCGCGTCGACGGTGCGGCCCACGGTGTAGTTGCGATATACCAGCACCAACGTGAACGCCAGCAAGCCAAAGCTAATCACAATCGCTGTGAGGATAAGCGCCTGCGGCAACGGATTGGCATACGGAGGCGCTAGCGTAGACGCCCCATGGTGCGGAATCAGCGGCGGCTCGCCGCGGGTGAGGCGGCCCATCGTAAAGATCAGCAGGTTAACGGCATTGCTCAGGATGATGAGGCCAATCACGAAGCGCAGCAGGTTGCGCCGCATCATCAGGTAGAAGCTGCACGCAAAAAGAAGCCCAGAGACGATGGCCAGTACAATTTCCATAGCGTTGCGTCATCGAATGCACATGCAAAGGAGGCCGCGGATCAGTCTTCTACCAATCCCGGCAAGCGGTCTTCCACAGAAAACACCATCAGCAGCACCGTGCCAATGACCACGAGCATTACGCCGATGTCAAAGAGCAGCGTCGTTCCCAGCTTTACGAGGCCCAGCAGCGGCAGATGCACCTTCAACCAGAGGCTCGTCATGAACGCTGTGCCGGAAAAGAGCCCAATGAGCCCTGCGCCCACGGCACAGCTAAGCCCCACCCCCAGCAATGATTGGGGCTCGAAGCCCAGCAGCTTGCGCGCCGTCGTTACGCCGGCAGCCAGTGCGTACATCACAAACGCGCTACTCGCCACCAAGCCGCCGACAAAGCCGCCACCGGGATAGCTATGCCCGCGCAGCAGCATGAAGACCGAGAACAGGAGCAAGAGCGGCACCAGCAACCGGGCCGCCACCCGAAAAATAAGCGAGTAGATCATGCCGAAGAGGCGTTTGCAGAAGAGGAACCAGAACCGTCATCGTCCGAGGCCGCGAAGGGCAGCGGGGTGCGGCGCATCCGCATCATCACAAACACGCCCAGCGCGGCGATGGTGAGCACCGTGATTTCGCCCATCGTATCAAACCCGCGGATGTCGACCAGGATGACATTAACGACGTTGTGCCCCTTCGCGCGCGGCAAGGTCATATCCACCATATACTCGCTGAGGCGTGTGTTCAGCGGCATGGTGAGGGCCGCCAGCATCGCTGTGGTGAGCACGGCGCCCACACCGGTTGCAACCAGGGCATCGCGTATGCGGCGGGATAGCGGCTCGCGCTCCTCGATGCCCGGCAAGTGAATCAGCACGATGACGAGCAGGATGAGCGACAGCGTTTCGACGGAAAACTGCGTGAGGGCCAAATCCGGCGCCCCAAACAGCAGCCACAGCAGCGACACGCTGTACCCGCCAATGCTAAGCGCCAGGATGGACGTAAAGCGTTCACGGGCCCGGATGGCCGCAAACGCCGAGAGCACAATCAGGACGGCGAGGGCCAGCTCGTAATATTTGATCGTGCCCAGGGTGTGCGTCCACGTTACATTGGCCTGTGCCACAAAGCCGCCCCCTGCAATAAGGATGAAGGCCACAAAAACTGTTACGAGGTACGTCCGGAACTGTCCGGGCTGCGCTACGCGCGTTGCGGCCGCGCTGAGGCGCGCCGTTTCGTACAGGCCGCGCTCGAACACCGCGCCGGGGCCGTCGCCAAAGAAGCGATCGAGGGCCGCCATGGGCGCACTTGCTTGCAGGCGCTCCCAGAAGTAGTAGAGCGCGCCGCCCAGCGCAAACGTCACAAGGCTCGCGATGAGCGCAGGCGTAATGCCGTGCCACAGCGCCAGGTGCATCGCATGGGTTTCCTGCAGGATGGCGGCCTGCGCGCCTTGCAACAGCGCATGGTCCACCAGCCCCGGCAGGATGCCAAAGAGAATGCTGAGCGCCCCCAGCACCACCGGCCCCAGCCACATATCCCAGGGCGCCTCGTGCGGATGCCGCGTGAAGGCCCCCTTCTCGCGCCCAAAGAAAGGCTTGATGCCCACCACAAGCCCCGATGCCACGAGGGCCGCGTTGGAAAGCACGGCCACCACCAACAATCCGCTACTGAGCGCCCCGGCGTGCAGCGCCGCCTCGTACACCAGCTCCTTGCCCACAAACCCAAACAGCAGCGGAATACCCGCCATCGAGAGCGCCACCGCCAGTCCGCCGGCCATCGTAAAGGGCATTTCTTCCCTCAAACCACCCAGCTCGCGCACGTCGCGCGTGCCGGTCTCGTGGTCAATGTTACCCGCCATCATGAACAGGCCGCCCTTGTACAAGGCATGCACCAGGGTAAAGACGACCATTGCCGCGACGGCCGCTTCGGTGCCCACGCCCAGCAGCAGCACCAGCAGCCCCAGCACCATGGTGGTGGTGTACGCCAGAATCTGTTTCAAATCGGTGTAGCGCAGCGCCAGCCAGGCCGTAAGAAGCATCGTAAACCCGCCAAACGCCACGAGCGTGTTCGTCCACAGGGCCGTGCCGCCCAGCACCGGCAGCAGCCGGGCCAGCACGAACACCCCGGCCTTGACCATCGTCGCCGAGTGTAGATACGCGCTCACCGGGGTGGGCCCGGCCATGGCAGCCGGCAGCCAAAAATGAAACGGAAACTGCGCCGACTTCGTGAACGCGCCAATCGCCACGAGCACAAAGATTGGGGTGTAGAGCGAGTCGCCCGTTACCGCCGCGCCCATCGACAGCATGTCGGAGAACGCCCACGCGCCCGTCACCTGCTGCAGCAAGAGCAACCCCGCCATCAGAGCAAGGCCGCCGCCGCCCGTCACCACGAGCGCCTTACGCGCCGCCCGCCGCGCACTCTCCTCGTTGTGGTAAAAGCCAATGAGGAGGTACGACGTGAGGCTCGTAAGCTCAAAGAAGATAAAGAAGAGAATGATGTCGTCAGCCAGCACGAGCCCCAGCATCGCGCCCATGAACGCCAACAGCTGCACGTAAAAGCGTCCCAGCTCGTCGTTGCCCGCCAGGTAGCCGCCCGCATACAGCACGATGAGCGTACCAATGCCCGTAACGAGCAGAGCGAACAGCAAGCTCAGCCCGTCGAGGTAAAAGCTGAGCGACAGGCCATAGGCCGGCACCCAGGGATAGGCCTCTTTGACCACCGCGCCTGCAGCAATAGACGGCGCCTGCTGCACGAAGAACACGAAGGCCGCCGCCGGCAACAGGGCCAGCACAACGCCAGCTTGGCGCCGGGCCACGCGTGTAATCAGCGGCGCGAGCACCGCCCCTCCAAAGATGGCAAGAACTGCCCAGAGCATAAGAGATCAGAGAGTTTTGAGGAGAAATCCGGTGCTAGGCCTCGGGCGCATCATCGGGCGCAGCGCGCTCCACCGCCGACTCGTCGACCACCGACTCGTGCGGCACATTCTCAAGCGACGCTTCCCACTGATCGAAGCGCGAGCGATCCCACAGCGCAATGCCCGACAGATACGCCGCCCGCCCAATCAGATGCGACGACACCGGCGCCGTGAGCAAGATGAAGAGGATGACCGCCACGGCCCGCGTCGTAAAACTGAAGTGGCTAAAGTGCACGGTCAGCCCAATGAGCAAAAGACCAACCCCTACCGTGCCCGCCTTTGAGATGGCATGCATGCGGGTGTAAAGGTCGGGCAAGCGCAAGAGCCCCACCACGGCAATCAGCATGAACAGGGTGCCGCCAATCATCAGCAGCGCTGCAACCAGGTCGGTCATGGACGCTCAGTGGTTTCGTCGAGATGCATGCGTTCGATGTAGCGCGCCACAGCTACCGTTCCCAAGAAGGCGAGCAGGCCAAGCACAAGCGCCGCATCGATGTACGTCGACTCGTCGGCCAGCACCGCGTACGTACCTAAAAAGCCAATGGCAAGGTACGCCACCAGATCAAGTGCCACGATACGATCGGCCAGCGTAGGCCCGCGCAGTACCCGAACGAAGGCCGCCGCGATGCCCAAACTAAGGGCCGCAAGCGTGCCGTAGACCGTCCAGAGCATTAATCCGTCGAGAGAAGCCATCACAAAGGTGGGTCAAGTGAGGATACGTCCCGGCCGTGTATCGGTGGAGACACCACGCACAATCTAAAATAGAAGACAGCCGCGAATCTATCCACTCGATTGGCAACGCAAGCCGTGCAGCTCGTGGCTTTCACGCAGAATCACGATTGCTTGGTGCAACAAGCGGTTGGCCCGGTGATGCACGGCCCAGATACGAACGAGGGACAGAAGGGAGTGCCTTCTGCCCCTCATGCGAAATACGTGCCGTCGTGTTTAGCTGGTGGCCGCTTCGTAGTTTTCAGCAACGGCATCCCAGTCGACGATTTCCCAGAAGTGATCGACGTACGTGCCGCGTTCGTTCTGGTAGTGCAGGTAGTACGCGTGTTCCCACACATCAACACCGAGGATGGGCGTGTGTCCCTCCATCAGCGGATTGTCTTGGTTGGGCGTCGAGGTCACCTCAAGCGAGCCGTCGGGATGCGCCACGAGCCAGCCCCATCCGCTGCCAAACTGCCCAGTGGCCGCGTCTTTAAAGGCGCTCTTGAAATCGTCGTACGAGCCGAACGCCTCGTCAATGGCATCGGCCAGTGCGCCCGAAGGCGTGCCGCCGCCGTTGGGCGACAGGATGGTCCAGAACAGCCGGTGGTTGTAAAACCCGCCGCCGTTGTTGCGCACCGCCGTTTGGATGTCGGCCGGCAGGTTGTCGATGCTCGTCAGGAGCTCCTCAATGGAATGCTGGGCCAGGTCGTCGCGCCCTTCAAGCGCAGCATTCAATTTGTTGGTGTATCCTTGGTGATGCTTGCCGTGGTGAATCCGCATCGTTTGCTCGTCGATGTGCGGCTCCAGGGCGTCGTAATCGTACGGAAGATCGGGGAGTGTAAAAGCCATAGTCGCTGTATGTCGTGGGAAATAACCGTGCGAAATTGGGCATCTGCGTTGCGTCAATCCTGTACACTCCACTGGTGGGCTTTGTTTTCCCTTCACGGGCCGGTTACATCCGTAAAACGTGCCCGAAGATCGGCGCCTGCGTGCCCTGTGAACCCTCCATGAGAATCGCGGGCCGCGGATCTTTCAGGGCGTGCGCTGCGTGTACGTCGCCTGGATATGCAGGGCAGCCGCACCACCGCCGAGCGCGTGTGATTACTTTCACCAAGGCTTTGCTTGCAAGTGCGCACCGCGCGTGCTACCCTGTGATTCCTGTTGCGGCACGGACGCTGCAACATCCGGTTTTCTGCCCGTAGCTCAGATGGACAGAGCGGCGCACTACGGATGCGCAGGTCGGGGGTTCGAATCCTCCCGGGCAGGCTGAAGCGGCTCTCACGGCATGTGAGGGTCGCTTTTTATTTGTCGCTAAACGCGCGCGGCAACGTGACAACAAAGGTAGCGCCCTCGCCGTCGGTCGACTCCATCGTTATCGTGCCGCCCATCAGTTCGGTGAGGCGGTGGCAGATGGCAAGTCCAAGGCCCGTGCCCTCGCGGCCGCTGTGGTCGTCGTTGCGGGTAAAGGGCTCAAACAGCACGTCCTGAAAATCCTCGGCAATGCCCGGACCGGTATCGGCTACGCACATGCGCACCGTTTCCTCGGTGCCTTCTACGGTAACAGTCACGCGCCCGCCGGCGTCGGTAAACGTGAGGGCGTTGCTTACCAAGTGGTCGGCGATGCGGTGCAGGCACGACGGGCACAGCGTGGCTTCGATGACATCGGGCGTGGCGGTTGCGCGCAGCGTTATGTCTTGCGCGCGGGCCTCGGCCTGAAAACACTCAACGGTGCCCAGCACTTCATCGGCCACGTCAACGCGCCGCGGCGCAGGCGTTACGCTGCCTGCTTCGAGTTTCGAGAAATCGAGCACGGCGTTGATGGTGGCGAGCAGTCGTTCGCTGCTGCGCTGGATGAGCGCCACGCGTGGCTGAAGGGCCGCCTCCACCTCGCGCTCCAACAGCTTGGTGCTGTTCATGATGGAGGCAAGCGGCGTGCGCACGTCGTGGCTGAGGTTCGTTAGGAACGACGACTTGAGCCGGCTGGATCGCTCGGCGGCTTCTTTGGCGTCTTCGAGCGCCCGCTGCTGCTCCACCTGCTCGGTCACATCGTTGAAGTACACGGTGAGGCCGCCCGGAAATGGAAATATCTTGAGCGCCAGCCAGCGCGCTAGCGGCGGGTAGTAGTCGGTAAACGCTACGGTGGTTTGCTCCGCCGCCGCCCGCTCAAACTGCTGCCGGAATGCGGGATCGAGCGCCTCCGGCAGCACCGCCCACGCCTTGCGGCCCAACAGCGCATCGCGCGACTGCCCCAAAAGGTCTTCGGCATGCCGGTTGACGTACGTGAAGCGCCACGACGCGTCGATCGCCACAAAGGCGTCGGTGATGCTCTCCAGGATCCGGGTGGCATGCGGATGCCGGTTGGCCGTGACGGCTTCGTTTCCCAGATGAAAAGCATAGTGCCGCATGTTGATCTCGTCCATCACCACGTGGGCAAGATCGGCGAGCAGCGCCCGGTCCTCGGCATCAAACGTGTGCGGCTCGTGGTCGATGAGGCACAGCGACCCTAGCCGGTGGCCATTTGGGGCCACCAGCGGCGCGCCGGCATAAAACCGTATCTGGAGCCCTCCAGTCACCATCGGGTGGTTGGCGAAGCGTGCATCATCGCGCGTGTCTTCCACCACCAGAAATGGCGCCTCGCTGTCTACAAGGTGCGTGCAAAACGACAGATCGCGCGACATCGTAGCATCGGCCGTGTTCTCTCCGGCAACGCACCACTGCTGATCCCGGTCGATAAAGTTTACGAGCGCGATGGGCACGTCAAAGAGGCGGCGGGCCAGCCGCACGATCCGGTTCAGCGGGGCCTTCGGCGGCGCATCCACCACTGCGTACTGGGCCAGGGTACGCAGCCGGGCGGATTCGTTAGAGGAGGTCATGGCAGCACTCATGCGAGGCAATAAAACGGCGCGGGTTATTATGCCGCAGGGGTGGCCAGCCGTGCTTCAATGGCGGCCTTGGTGTCGCGGATGCGCTCTTGAAGCCCTTCGCTGTAGGCCACCGGGTACGCGGCATCGGCATCGAGCGTGCGCAGCGCTTCCGGAAGCTGGGCGGTAGCCGCCGCGCACCGGGCCCGCAGCGCATCCGCCGACGGCCGCTCGCCCACGCGCTGCCCCGCTTCCATAACTTTCTGCAGCAGCGGCGTGCCCTCCACCGTCTCTTCTTCGGTGGCAATGACGTCTTGCACGGCCGTGCCGTTCTTTAGCTGGCGGTACACCTGCTTGCGACCGGGCAGGTTCGACTTGTCGGTTGCGAGCTTCATGCGTGGCGTGCCGTCGTAGCCGCTTAGCTTGTAGGCGCTATCGAGGTACGGCTGATCGGCGCTGGTGGCCATGCGCGTGCCCACGCCAAACCCATCGATGGGCGCGCCATCGGCCAGGAGCTCGGCGATGCGGTACTCGTCGAGGCTGCTGCTGGCAACGAGCTGTATGTCGTGCAGCCCGGCGTCGTCGAGCAGGCGACGCGCCTCCTTCGCGAGGGCCGCGAGGTCTCCAGAGTCGAGGCGCACCCCCCGCACCTTAAAGTCGTCGCCCATCCGCTGGGCCAGGTCAATGACCTTGCGCACGCCGCGCAGCGTGTCGTAGGTGTCCACCAGCAAAATCGTCTCCGGGTACGTATCCATGAAGGCCGTAAACGCCGCCGCCTCCTGATCGTGCGCTTCGATGTAGCTGTGGGCCATGGTGCCGGTTACCGGGAGGCCGTACGCCTGCCCGGCCGCCACGTTGGAGGTCGCATCGACGCCCGCAATGTACGCGGCCCGCGCGCCTTTCAACGCCGCATCGAGGCCTTGTGCGCGGCGCATGCCAAAGTCGGCCACAAGGCGGTCGGTGCCGTCGGCGGTGGCGGCCTGCACCACCCGCGCCGCCTTCGAGGCGATGGTCGTCTGCAGCGTCATCTGGTTGAGCAGGTAGGTCTCCACCAGCTGCGCCTCGCCAATCGGGGCCACCACCTCCAGCAGCGGCTCCTCCGGAAACACCGGCGTGCCTTCCGGCACCGCGTACACGTCGCCCGTAAACGAAAAATCCGCCAGGCCATCGACGAACGCATCGTCGAAGTCGTCCAGCGAGCGCAGATACGCCTGGTCTTCAGACGTAAACCCGACGCCCTCCAAAAAGTCGAGCACCGTCTCCAGTCCCGCCGCAACGAGGTAGCCCCGATCCTTCAGGCGCCGCACAAACAAATCGAAGACGGCCGTCTCCTGCATGCCCTCGCGCTGGTAGGCGCGAAGCATGGTGAGCTGATACAAGTCGGTATGCAGGGCAGAGGTGGCGCGTGGCATGGCGGTCATGGGCTCGCTTGGCGGTCGATGGTTGCAGAGGGGCTTCTTCGCACGGGCACGTCCGCCTGCAGTTTGTTGCGTTGCATCATTTTTTCGGAAGCGGGTGCACGGTCAGGCACGCGACTTGGGCGTAAGCGTGGCAACAGGCAACATCATTTCTTCCATCGAGATGCCGCCGTGCTGCATGGTATCGCGGTAGCGGTTTTCGTAGTGATGGAAGTTGGTCGGGTAGACGAAGTAGAAGTCTTCCTTTGCGAAGATGTAGTTGGTGCTCAAGGAGTGCTGCGGGAGGCCGAACGTCTCGGGATTGCGGACGAACACGGCGTCTTCTTCGTCGCACTGCAGGTTGCGGCCGTATTTGTAGCGGAGGGCCGTGGAGGTTTCGCGGTCGCCAATGACTTTGCTGGAGCGCAGGCTGCGAATGGCGCCGTGGTCGGTGGTAAGGACGACGGTGGCGCCCTGCGCGGCCAGCGACTGGAGCGCTTCAAGCAGCCACGAGTGCTCGAACCACGTGCGCGTGAGGCTGCGGTACGCCGGCTCGTTGGGCGCCAGCTCCTTGAGCACGTCCGAGTCGGAGCGGCTGTGCGCCAGGATGTCTACGAAGTTGACGACGACGGCGGCCAGGTCGTGCTGCGTCACGTTATGCACCGACTGCGCGAACGAGCGGCCGTCGTCGGTGGTGATGAGCTTGTCGTAGCGCAGATTGAGCTGCATCCGGTGGCGCTTCACCAGTTGCTGCAGCAGCAGCTCCTCGTGCTGGTTGCGGCTGTGCTCGGTATCCTCGCCCGCCCACACCTGCGGGAAGCGCTCTACAAAGTCACGGGGCAGCAGGCCGCTGAAGATGGCGTTGCGCGCGTAGGGCGTGGCGGTGGGCAGGATGCCAAAGTGAAAGTCGACCTGCATGTCGAACCGATCCTGCAGCAAGGGCCGCAGCATCTGCCACTGGTCGTACCGCATGCAATCGATGACAAAGAAGACGACCGGGGCGTCGTCGGCCTCCACGTGCGGGAGGACGTGCTGCGCCACCACTTCGTGCGAGAGCAGCGGGCGCTCGTCATCGCGCGAGCGGTCGGTGGCCACCCAGTCGGCGTACCGGTCCTCCACAAACTGCCCAAACGCGCGATTGGCTTTCTGGTACTGGTCGTGGAAGATTTGCCGCGCGCCCTCGTCGCCCTGCAGCTCCATGTCGTAGCGCACCAGGCGCTGGTAGAGCGTTACCCATGCATCCGCGGTGCGCGCGGTATCCACGGCATGTCCAATTTCCCCAAACGACTGCAAGTAGCCCTGCGCCGTCGACTCCTGCCGCAGCCGGGTGCGCTCCAGCAGGCGCTTGCACGTGAGCAGGATTTGGCTGGGGTTTACCGGCTTTGTGAGGTAATCGCTGATGCGCTCGCCCAGCGCCTCCTCCATCAGGCGCTCTTCCTCGCTCTTGGTCACCATCACGACAGGCACGTCCGCCCGGAGCCTCTTGATTTCCGTGAGCGTCTCCAGCCCGTCCATGCCGGGCATCTGCTCGTCGAGCAGCACGAGGTCGTAGGCCTGTTCGCGCACCAGGTTGATGGCGTCGGCGCCGTTGGCGGCCGTGTCTACGGCGTAGCCCTTGTCCTCCAGGAAGAGGACGTGTGGGCGGAGCAGGTCGATCTCGTCATCCGTCCACAGGATGCGGGGCGTGTGCGGCATGGCAGCGGGATGGTTTACGGAACAGGGCGCGTCGGAGTGCTCAACCGCAGCCCCTCCGTTTTGTGCCCAACGCAAAACGCCCGAGGCGATGTGGGCCCCGGGCGCGGTGCGTTGTATCGGATGTGCGGCGCACCGATTATTCCTCCTCGGCCGCGGCTTCTTCAGCCGACGCCGCAGGCGCTTCCTCATCGGCCGCCGGCTTGGCATCGTCGTCTTTTCCCTCTACAGCAAAATCGAGCTCTTCGGCGCCGTCGTTGTGCGTGAGCACCACCGTGTTGCCTTCCTCGATCTCGCCGTGCAGGATGGCCTCGGCCATCGGATCCTCCACGTACTTTTGCAAGGCCCGGCGGAGCGGGCGGGCACCGTACTTCGGATCGAACCCTTTCTCCGTCAAGAACTCCTTGGCCGACGTGTCGAACTCGATCGTGAGGCCCAGCTCCTCGGCCCGCTCAAACAGATCCTCGGACATGATGTCGATGATCTGGAAGATGTGATCCTTCTCCAGGGCGTGGAAGACGATCACATCGTCGATGCGGTTCAGGAACTCGGGGTTGAAGACGTTCTTGAGCGCGTCCTCTACCGTCGACTTCATCGACTGGTAGTTGATGGCCGCGTCGCCTTCGTCCTGGCTAAAGCCTATGCCCTTGCCGAGCGACTTGATGTCGCGCGCGCCAATGTTGGACGTCATGATGATGATGGTGTTGCGGAAGTCCACCCGGCGGCCCAGCCCATCGGTGAGGATGCCGTCATCCAGCACCTGCAAGAGAATGTTGAACACGTCGGGGTGCGCCTTCTCGATTTCATCCAACAGGATGACCGAGTACGGCTTGCGGCGCACCTTCTCGGTAAGCTGTCCGCCCTCTTCGTATCCAACGTAGCCAGGAGGCGCCCCTACCAAGCGGCTCACGGAGAACTTCTCCATGTACTCGCTCATGTCGATGCGGATGAGCGACTCCTGCGACTCGAACAGGTACTCGGTGAGCACCTTCGCCATCTCGGTTTTGCCGACGCCGGTGGGTCCGAGGAAGATGAACGACCCGATCGGCTTCTCTGGGTCTTTGAGACCGGCGCGCGTGCGGCGAATGGCCTTGGAGAGCTTCTTGATGGCTTCGTCCTGGCCCACCACGCGCTCCTTGAGCGTCTCCTCCATCTTGAGGAGCTTCTTCTGCTCCGGCTCGCTGATCTTGTCGACCGGAATGCCGGTCATCATAGCCACGACCTGTGAGATGTCGCGCTCCGAGACGTCGTACACCTCGTGCTCGGCCTGCTCCTCCCACTCTTTCTTGGCCTGTTCCAGCTTCTCCTGCAGCGTCTTCTCTTTGTCGCGGAGGCGCGCGGCCTCTTCAAACTTCTGACTTTTTACAACCTGGTTTTTCTCTTCTTGGACTTCCTCGATGCGCTCTTCGAGCTCCAGGATTTCCGGGGGCACCTTGATGTTGGACAGGTGCACGCGCGCACCGGCTTCGTCCATCACGTCGATGGCCTTGTCCGGCATGAACCGGTCGGTGATGTAGCGATCGGCCAGCTGCACCGCGAGCTCGATGGCATCGGTCGAGTAGCGAACGTTGTGGTGCTCCTCGTAGTACCGCTTGATGTTTTCCAGAATGTGGATCGTCTCCTCGGTCGTGGTCGGATCGACGATGATCTTCTGGAAGCGGCGGTCGAGCGCCCCGTCCTTCTCGATGTTTTGCCGGTACTCGTCCAGCGTGGTTGCGCCAATGCACTGCAGATCGCCGCGCGCAAGGGCGGGCTTGAACATGTTGGAGGCGTCGAGCGAGCCGGAGGCCCCACCGGCGCCCACAATTGTATGAATCTCGTCGATGAAGAGAACGACCTCGGGGCTCTTTTCAAGCTCCTTCATCACGGCCTTCATGCGCTCCTCGAACTGGCCGCGGTACTTCGTACCGGCCACCAGCGAGGCTAGGTCGAGCGTGATGATGCGCTTGTCGTAGAGCACGCGGCTTACCTTGCGCTCCACGATGCGCATGGCCAGGCCCTCGGCAATAGCGGTTTTTCCAACCCCCGGCTCGCCAATGAGCACCGGGTTGTTTTTCTTGCGGCGGCTCAAAATTTGCGCCACACGCTCAATTTCTTTCTCGCGCCCAATGATGGGGTCGAGCTCGTTCTCTTCGGCCAGTTCCGTCAGGTCGCGGCCGAAATTGTCCAGTACGGGCGTTTTGCTCTTGTCTGCCATTTTGCTTCCCTCTTTTCCGTATCCCGATGACAGGCCACCGCCCGAACCGCTGCTGGTGCTCGAGGAGGCCTTGCCGCTAATGATGGAGTCTAGCTCACTGCGTACCGCATCGTAGGTAATCGAGAATCCTTGTTGCAGGATCTGAGCGGCAATGTTTTCGTCATCGCGGAGCAAGCTTAGCAGCAGGTGCTCGGTCCCGATGACGTCACTTTTGTACAGCTTTGCTTCGAGGTACGTAATTTTGAGAACCTTCTCGGCCTGCTTCGTGAGCGGAATGTTGCCCACCGACAGGGAGCCGCCGGGGCTACGTACCGAGTCCTCGACGGCCTTTTTAAGCTTTAACAAATCACACCCCAGGTTCCGAAGAATCTTTACGGCAACCCCTTCTCCCTCGCGAATGATGCCCAGCAGCAAATGCTCGGTGCCGATGTAGTCGTGCCCAAGCCGCAGGGCTTCTTCACGACTGTAGGAAATGACATCGCGTACGCGGTTTGAAAAGTTGCCTTCCATGCTCTACAGGATCCAGGGGTGCGTGCGCGCAAGGGCGCAGAACGGACGAACGACGCGCGTCGGGTTCTTCCCATGCGTGCAGAAGGACCCGTGAGCGGTACGTCACCAAGGCAACCGTCCGCTTCCGAGCACTGTTCCTCTCATGCGGCGCGCAGCGGCATCCGAAACGAGAATGAAACGGTTGCGGAGCGTAGACGAAGCTGTACGGCCGTCCAGCGGACGGCTAGGGCCACGCACGCCGTGCAGAGATCAAGCGGGCACCCCGGGTTGGGGAAGTACAGGCCCCGTCTTTCATTTAGCGCCGGATAGGACTAGGGCTTAGGCTGCGAAGCTCGAACCGCAGCCGCACGTTTCGGTGGCATTGGGATTATCGAACGTAAAGCCGCGGGCGTTGAGCCCATCGTGGTAGTCCACCGTCGTGCCCATCAGGTAAAGGCCATGGCGCTTGTCCATAAAGACGGGGATGCCGTCGATGGTAAACGAGGTGTCGTGCTCGCGCTCTTTGTCGAAGCCAAGCACGTAGCTCATCCCCGAACAGCCGCCACCTTTCACGCCCACGCGCAGACCATAGCCGTCCGGAATCTTCTTCGTCTGCATAATCTTGCGGATCTCGCGAGCCGCGGTGGGGCTCATGTCGATGGGCGTTTTCTGAGCAGTTGCTGGCATAAGACGCGTGCGTTCAGTCAGGCAAGTACTTCGTGCGTAAGCATGGGGTGTACCACGCGCCGAAAACAGCTGTTCCTTTTCGCTGGAGCAGTGCCTGAAAACCCTCTGGGCACGGCACACGGCAGTACAGCAGCGCCACATGCCTCGGCTTCGTTTCGTCGCTGGCGCTTCAGGCACGGTACGATTGCACGCAGCAGCCCGCGCGACGGGCCAAAAGAACGCGTCATAAGGGCAGAATGCGACGCTCACGCCGGTAACCTGCAGGCTGCTCACGCGGGCTGCCGTGTCTCCTGCACACGCACGTCTACCTGTCGCAATACGGCCCTATCCGTTCAACATCGTAACACTTTCAGTACACCCGTCAATTTTTGCTATTTGAAGTTCACTGGAAGTCTCTGTAGACTTGTTTCGCAAACAAACCATCAAATGTTCGCATAGATACTGCGATGACTTACTCCAAGCTGCTGGCTGTCTTAACACTCATTTTCTCGGTTTTCTGCGCGGCCCCCTCGGTTGGTTTCGGGCAAGGCACGGGAGAGCTCATTGGGCGCGTCACATCGGCCGCGGGCGACTCGTTGCCGGGAGCGAACGTTGTGTTGGATGGCACCCAGCTGGGCGCAGCTGCTGGAACGGATGGGCGGTATCGCATTGAAAACATTCCATCGGGGCGTTATACGCTGGTCGTTTCGTTCGTCGGGTTCGAGCGCAAACGCATCCCCGACGTGCGCATTCGTGCCGGGGAAACCACGCGGCGCGACATTGAACTGCGCGAAGAGGCGCTGCAGGCGCGACAAATTACGGTGACGGTTGGCTCGCGGGCCGCGCACACTGCCGCCGATGAGCTGGCGGTGCCGGTTGACGTGTATGGCCCCGAACAGCTTGAGGTTACCGGCACTACCGAAACGGCACTGATCCTGCAGCAGGTGTCGCCCTCCATCAACTTTCCGCGTCAAACCGTTGCAGACGGCATGGACGCCTTGCGGCCGTTCACGCTGCGCGGCCTAAGCCCCGATCACACGCTCGTGCTGATTAACGGCAAGCGCCGCCACCGTTCGGCCCTTGTCAACCGGCTGGGATCTGGCATTCCCAAAGGGTCGAGCACCGTCGACCTAAATGCGATTCCTAGCAGCGCCATTTTGGGCATCGAAGTACTCCGCGACGGCGCAGCGGCACAGTACGGCTCGGACGCCATT
Organism: Salisaeta longa DSM 21114; assembly: GCF_000419585.1. Classification (NCBI taxonomy): domain Bacteria; kingdom Pseudomonadati; phylum Rhodothermota; class Rhodothermia; order Rhodothermales; family Salisaetaceae; genus Salisaeta; species Salisaeta longa. The sequence goes on along the minus strand of NZ_ATTH01000001.1, from coordinate 293,828 downwards.
GCCGGGGTCGTCAACATCCAGCTCAAAAACGACCCGGTGCCGCTCACCGTGGGCGCCCAACTGGGTGGTCACGTCTCGGAGGGCTTTCAGCGGGACGGTACGTCCTACAATATAAATGCGGCGTACGGCATTCCTGTGGGCGACGAGGGGTTCATTAACGTGTTTGGTGAGCTGCGCTTTCGTGACCCCACCAACCGGGCGGGCCCCGACCCGCGCGACCAAGTGGCCGCCGGCGATGGAGACATCGTGCAGGATATTGACGGCGACAACGCAAACGAGGTCATCGAGAAGAACAACCCGGTGCCGCAACCCAGCTTTCACTGGGGCAACGGCGCATCCGATAACTACTACCTGTGGACGAACAGTGCGATTCCGATTGGTAATCGGGATACGGCCACGCCTACGGAGATCTATGCCTTCGGAGGCTATAGCTATCGCGATGCCTTAGGCCAGGGGTTCTACCGGCGCGCCATGGGCAATCGCAACTGGCCTTCCATCTACCCCCTTGGGTTTTTGCCTGAGTTCGACATCAAGATCAATGACTATTCCGGTTCCGTGGGGCTGCGCGGTCTGCTGGGCGACTGGAACTACGATCTCAATGCGCAAACGGGATACAATGGGTTTGAGTACAACATCGCCAACTCGCTGAACGTCACCCTCGGCCCCAACTCGAACAAGACGCGCTTTTACGCGGGCACCGTTTCGCTGCGGCAATCGAGTACCCAGCTTGACGTTCGCAACACCTACGAGGTGGGGCTGGCGGGTCCGCTGAACGTTGCCGCCGGCGCTATCTTCCGCATCGACGAATACCAGATTGAAGCCGGCGAACGTGCGAGTTGGGTGGATGGCCCCGTCAAAACAAACCAAAACGGCGGCCGCGCAGCGCCGGGCGCGCAGGTCTTTCCCGGCTTTCGCCCCTCACAGGCGGTAGACGAATCTCGCTCGAACGTGGGCGTTTACCTCGACCTGGAAGCCGACCTTACCGACCGGCTGCTGGCTAACGTTGCCGGGCGCTTTGAACGCTACAGCGACTTCGGTTCGACGGTCAACGGCAAGCTGGCCCTGCGGTATCAGGCACAGGAGAACCTCGTCTTTCGGGCGGCGGCCGGCACTGGCTTTCGGGCACCCAATCTTGCACAGCGTTATTTTTCGAAGATCTCTACCACCTTTATCGACAATGTGCCCTTCGAGGTGGGTCTCTTCCCGAACGACAGCCAAGTGGCCAACGCCCTGGGCGTTCCCGAGCTGACCGAGGAGCGCGCGGTGAACCTGAGCGGCGGCTTTGCGCTCAGCCCGTCCGATAAACTCACGTTTACCACCGACGTGTTTTACGCCCGCATCTACGACCGCATCATCCTGTCAGGGAACTTGGGCGGGCCGCGGATTGAAGATCTCGTCGGACAGTTTGGCGCGCAGCGGGTGCAGGTCTTTTCCAATGCCATCGACACCGATACGTGGGGCATGGACCTAACCGCCGACTACCGAACGCCCGTCGGCAACGATGCAGTGCTTACCCTCACGGGCTCCTTTAACTTTACCCGAAACGCTGTGGTGAGCGATATTGCCACCCCCACGCGGCTCGACGAGACGTTCGATGCTAGCATCTTTGGGCGCGAGGCGCGTCTGGAACTGACCAAAGAGCGCCCCGAAAGCACCACCAAGCTGTCGGTGACCTACGAGGAAGGACCGTTTCGGGTAAACGTGCGTGGCACGCGCTACGGTCAGGTGCTCGTTCCCGACGATACGCCGCAGGAAGATTTTACACTGTCGCCGGAAACCGTCATAAGCATGGAGGTTGCCTACGATATCGTGCCCGATTACGCCACGCTGTCGGTAGGGGCTCGGAACTTGCTCGATAACTACCCCGATCCCACGCCGCCGGGCGAAAACTTCAATGGCATCTTTCCGTTTCCGACGGCGTCGCCCTTCGGGTTCAACGGACGGTTTGTGTACACACGGATTTCGGTGCAGCTGTAGCCGCACGCCAGCGGCAATGCGCCGACGTCCGCACTCTTCCTCAATTGATCTGCTAGCCTATGCGCATCGTATGTGGATTTCTTGTGCTGCTCTTTCTGGGCAGCGGTTCGCCTACCCCCTACGAGCACATTCGCTCGCACCCCGCACCGGCAGCGCCGGAGTATGCCGAATCGGGCATGGTCGTCTCGGCCCGCCGGCTCGCCTCCGCGGCTGGGGTGCAGATGCTCAAACAAGGCGGCAACGCCGTTGACGCAGCGGTGGCTACGGGCTTTGCCCTGGCCGTTGTGCATCCGGTGGCGGGCAACCTGGGCGGCGGGGGCTTTATGGTCATTCGCCTGCCGGATGGATCGGTGACGACCATCGACCACCGCGAGGAGGCGCCCACCGGCGCTACGCAAGAGGTCTTTTTGGACGCTCAGGGAAACGCGGCCCGCGCGCGGAGCCGCCGTGGCTACCTGGCTTCGGGCGTGCCGGGCACCGTGGCCGGCCTGCTGATGGCGCTGGAACGCTACGGGACCATGACGCGCGCCGAGGTGATGGCTCCGGCCATTCAACTGGCGGCCGACGGCTTTCCGCTGTCGTACTTGCAGGCGCAGCGCTTCAACGAGGCATACGATGCCTTCGCAGCGTTTCCCGCTACGAGGAAATACTTCACCAAGGGCGATTCGACACGGCGCTACCGGGCCGGCGAGGTGTTTGTGCAACGCGACCTCGCCAAGGTCCTGCGGCGCATCCGTGACAAGGGCCGCGCGGGCTTCTACCAGGGCCCAACGGCGGCGCGCATCGCCGAGCAGATGGCGGCCCACGGCGGCCTGATCGATCGGCAGGACCTCGCGCGCTACGAGGCGGTGGAGCGGGCGCCGGTCTCGGTGGACTATCGCGGCTACACTGTGCACTCGATGGGCCCGCCCTCCTCCGGCGGCGTGGCGCTGGCGCAGCTCTTTCATGCGGCCGAACAGCGCAACATCGGGGCAATGGGCTACAACAGCAGCGCCACGGTGCACTACCTGGGCGAAGCGATGCGCCGCGTATATGCCGACCGTGCCAAGTGGCTGGGCGACCCCGACCACGTCGCCGTCCCCACCGACGCGCTCACCGATTCCAGCTACATGCAGCAGCGCATGGCGTCGTTTCATCCCTACCGCATCACGCCCAGCGACTCGGTGCACGCCGGCGCGCCCGTGCTTGCGGGCGAGTCGATGGAGACCACCCACTACTCCGTGGCCGACGACAGCGGCATGGCGGTGAGCGTGACCACGACCATCAACAGCGGCTACGGCTCGAAAGTCGTGATTGATGGCCTCGGCTTCTTCATGAACAACGAGATGAACGACTTTGTCCTGAAGCCGGGCGTGCCCAACCTGTACGGCCTGTCGGGTACGAAGCGCAACCTGGTGGCCCCCGGGCGGCGCATGGTCTCTTCGATGTCGCCCACCATCGTGGAAGACCGGCAGGGGCGGCTGCACATGGTCATTGGCGCGCCGGGCGGGTCCACCATCATCACCACGGTGTTTCAGTGCATCATGAACGTCATCGATCATGGCATGAACATCGAGGAGGCCGTGACGGCCCGGCGGTTTCACCACCAGTGGAAGCCGCGCGCGCTCATGATGGAAGCGTACGCGCTGTCGCGCGATACCGAGCAGCGGCTGGCGGCCCGCGGCTGGCCGGTGCAGCTTGGCTTCTTTGGCTACGAGACGTGGGGCCGAGCCCAGGGAATTCGCGCCCGCTACCGCACGCCCGATGACCCGTCGTACTTTGGCGGCTCCGACCCGCGGCGCGACGGCGCTGCTGTTGGCTACTGACCCGCCGGGGCGTCGTGCAACGCGCCAGCGGTGCTTCGTTTAGGCATCGGGGTTAAGCATCGGCGAAGACAGGCAGGGCGGTATCTTGGCCGTCGCCCGCGAAGGCCTGCGGCTGCGGCTCGGCCGCCACCACCCGGCGCGGCCCGCGATCGGACGGCACCCATTGCTTGATCTCCAAGCGCCCATCGTAGTGCTCCACCAGCGCGGTGCAGCTCTCGACCCAGTCGCCCGTGTTTACGTATTGCACGCCGTCAATCATGCGCATCTCCGCATGGTGAATATGCCCGCAGATGACGCCATCGGCCCCGTCGCTGCGCGCCCGGCGGGCTACGGCCGCCTCAAAGTCGGCGATGAATTGTACGGCGCGCTTGGTGCGGCGCTTCAGGTAACTCGAAAGCGACCAGTACGGCCGCCCCAGCCAGCGCTGCATCCGGTTGAGCGGACGATTGAGGCGAAGCAGCGCGTTGTACGCCATCCCGCCCAGCACCGACAGCCAGCGGGCATGGCGCACCACGCCATCAAACGCATCACCATGAAGCACCAAGAATTGGCGTCCGTCGGCCGTGGTGTGCAGGGCTTCGTCGCGAATGGTGATTCCCCCTAATGAAAGTCCCGGAAAACGACGTGCGGCCTCGTCGTGATTTCCGGGAATGTAGGTCACATCGGCATGGCGGGCGATTTGGAGAAGGGCCTGCACCACCTCGTTGTGCGAGGGCGGCCAGTACCACGAGCGCTGCAGCGCCCACCCATCAAAGATGTCTCCCACCAGGTACAGCGCATCGGCCTGGTGATGCTCCAAAAAATCTAGAACAAACGACGCCTTCGAGGCGCGCATGCCTAAATGTATGTCAGAGAGCCAGATGGTGCGGTACCGCGTGCGCGAGGCCATAGTGGATGGAACCGGCAAAGATGATTGTGTTGTGTAACCCCTCGTGGATCTCTTCCGTCGGCGCACTCACGCGTCTGCGTCAAAGGCAACATCACACAGCGAAGCGCAAGCGTACACAGCTATCAGTCAAAGTATAGCATCCAGATGTTACACAGGCATTACCGGCGCGCTACGAAACGATTGTCTTCGCACGATCGGCGCGCAACACGCCTTCCATCACGCGCAGCGCCCGCTTGTATATGCCCGGCTCGGTGCGCGCCCGCGGCCCGGCCACGTTCAGGCGGCGGATGCGGTGCTGCTGCACCCAGCTCAGGATGCGCGTGACGTGCGCAAGCGACGGCTCCACCTGCATCAGCGGCCGCCCCAGCCGTTGCGCCTCCTGCCGCGTAAAGGCCGTTCCACCGGTCAGCGGCTCAGGCGACAGGATGAGCGTGCCGTCGCTGTCGCGCACGTTCCAGGTGGTCCGCTGCGCGTAGTCTGCCTCCGGGGTTTCCTTCAGTGGATACCGCTCGGGGATGACACCATCTGCGGCCCGGCGCCCGCGCGGGCACCATCCGCCAATGGCCACCTGCTCGCGCTGTGCCGCATCGAGCGCCGCGCGGTCGACCCCTGTTTGTCCCCCCGACACAATCGTCTCAATCATACCCTGGTGCTTTTCGGTTCGCTACATCTTACGAATCGTTTGGCCTGCCACATGCTTGCCCCTACGCATCACGCAGCGCGCAGTTGGCCTCTACGGCGCCTTCAGCACCGCCACGGCGACGCCCATTGCGCGTCCGTGACATTGACACCATGCCGCTTGCACCTGAGGCGCATGACCGGCATCTTACAAGCCGGTCTTCTTTTTCCTAATCCCACCCGCATCGTGCCTTCTACGCTTTTTGCGTCGCCCATGCCCGTTCTCGCCTTCCTGGTAGGCGTCTTGGGCATCGTCTTTTGGCTCAGCCGCATAGGCCCACTGGCACCGATCTTTAAATTTTTGCCGCCGGTCATCTGGGCGTACTTTGTACCCATGCTGGCCACGACGTTTGGCATTATTCCGGCCGATAGCGTGGTATACGACTGGATGTCGACCTACCTGCTCCCGTTCTCGCTCTTTTTGCTCATGATGACCGTCGACCTGAAGGCCATCTTGCGCCTCGGGCCGTTAGCGCTTGGCATGATGCTCGCTGGTACGCTAGGCATCGTCATTGGCGGCCCGCTTACGTTTGCCGTGTTTGGCGGATTTTTTGAGGACCCCGTGGCGTGGAAGGGGTTTGCGGCGCTGTCGGGCAGTTGGATTGGTGGAACGGCCAACCTCGTGGCGATGAAGCAAAGCTTTGGCACGCCCGATAGTACCCTCGCCCCCCTTCTTGTGGTTGACGTGGTGGCCGGATACGGCTGGATGGGCATTCTGATTGTGCTGAGCTCCTACCAGCAGACCTTCGACCGCTGGGTGGGCGCCGACACGTCGGCCGTGGAGAAGATGAACCAGCGCATGACGGACGACTCAACCAAGCGCCCCATCACCATCGAGCAGCTTGCCATGATCGTAGGGCTCGGACTCGTCGCGGCCGTCGGGTCGCGGCAACTGGGGGGGCTGTTTCCGGCCCTGGGCGACCCCACCATCATTAGCGCGAGCACGTGGGCCATCCTGCTCGTGGTTACGATTGGGTTGTTGCTGTCGTTTACGCCGCTGCGCCGCCTCGAAGATGTGGGCGCGTCGCGCGTGGGGTACGTGGCGCTCTACCTCCTCCTCACCTCCATCGGCGCCAAGGCCAACCTGCAGGCCGTGCTCGATGTCCCGTTATACCTTGCCGCCGGGGCCTTCTGGATTGCCATTCACGTGGTGGTCCTCCTCATCGCCGCCCGCCTCCTGCGCGCGCCGTTGTTTTTTGTGGCCACCGGAAGCATGGCCAACGTAGGCGGCGCCGCCAGCGCGCCCATCGTAGCGGGCGTGTACAGTCCGGCCCTCGCCCCGGTGGGCCTTCTGATGGGCGTAGCAGGCTACATCCTGGGGATCTACGCGGCCTTCGGGTGCGGCGTGCTCATCCAACAGGTAGCGCTGTGGCTGTGACGAGGGCGTGAGCTTTCGGCCAACCATGAACTTCTGTGCAGAACGGGTCGTAGGGCAGCGGCTATAGGAGGCCTGTGCGCCTCTTCGCTGCTGTACTCACTTTTGCACGCTTTCTTGATGGCTTCTCACGTCGTTTGGGCCCTCGTGGCCATGCTGGCTTATTCGTTCGTCGCCCCGTTTGTGCGCCAGTCGGTTACGCGCGGCCTCCCCGGCTTTTCGACCTTGCTCATCACCTCCACCATCCTCCTGATTGCGGCGGCAGGCGTTGCGGTGGCTAGCGGCGACTTCCGCTGGACGCAGCTGCAACGCCCGGCGGCCAACAGCGCCTACCTCGCCGGGGGCTTTCTGTCGGTGGGCATTATCGCGTATTACTACGCCTTGTCGACCGGTCCGGTGAGCGTCGTTGTACCCATCTTTGGCATGTTTCTGGTGCTTAGCCCCGTCGCGGGCTACTTTTTGCTCGAGGAAGCGCTCACGCCCCGTAAGCTTGCGGGCATCGCGCTGGCGGCCGTTGCCGTGTATTTGGTTGTGGGCGGCGATTAACCGATGCCTGACTCAGTCGGCCGGGGCAGACGCCTCGGCTTCTGCATAGAGCGCGTCGACCTCGCGGTTGTAGGCAGCCAGAATCGTCTCCGGGTCGGGGATGCGGCCGGCGTCGCATGCAATACCGGTGCGCACTTCGCCGTCGTAGCTGAAGATGCTAATGCCCAGCCCAATGCCGCCGGCGCGCGGCACCCACGGCATGATGTGCTGCACGCGCCGGCCCTTCATGTGCACCTGCTCGCGCGGGCCCGGCACGTTGGTGATGACGGCACTGGCCTTGTTGCTGAAAAACTCGACCGCCTGCTCCTCCAACGTGAGCGGGAAGTTGCCTAATACCTCCAGCAGGCCCAGCGCCGTCACCGCTTCCGACGAGCCCTTGATTTCGTCCATCTGGCGCTTCACCGCTTGCACGCGGCGTATGGGATCGTCGAGGTACAAGGGCAAATCGAGGTACACGAGCCCAAAGTGGTTGCCCAATTGAAACGCGCGCTCTGCCGAGCGCAAGTTTACGGGGATGAGCGCGCGCGCCGTGGTGTCCGTAGCCGCCCCGCGCTGTTCAAAGTACGCACGCAGCGCTCCCGCCACCGCCCCAAGCAGCACGTCGTTCACCTTGGCATCGAGCCGGTAGCCAATGCTCTTGATGCGCTCCAGCGCCAGCGGCCCCGACCACGCCGCCCGCTGCGCCACCCGCAGCGGCCCGCGCAACAGCGTGTCGTTGTCTTCGCTGAGCAGGGCAAACTTCGAGAGCGCCGCGCCCAGGCTCATGCCCTCACGGGCCCGCTCCAACGCATGATGCGGATGCTGCACCGCCGCCAGTCCCTCCGCCACGGCCCGCCGGCCCACCGAAGCCGCCGCCTGTCCGGCCTGCCACGCCCCCTTCAACACGCCCCATCCGCCGGCAGCGCGGGTGTGGGGAAAGCGCGACGGATCGAAATACTCATCTGTGAGCGAAAGCAGCACCTGTACCAGCGCAATGCCATCCGCGATGCAGTGATGCAACCGTATCACAATTGCCGTTCCGCCCTGGTACTCCTCAATGCAGTCCATCGTCCACAGCGGCTTCGTCTTGTCCAGCGGCGTGCTCATCTGCTGACTCACGTACGCCTGCAACGCGCGCTGGTCGGCCGCACCGGGCAACGCAGCAGGGCGCACATGCTGGTCGAGGTCAAAGTACGGATCAAGCGCCCAGCGGGGCGTCCCGTCAAGGTCTTCAATGCGCTGCCGAAACCGTGTAAACCCCAGGAAGCGCTCCTCGATGAGCGCCTTTAGGGCGTCGGTGTCCATAGGATCCTGCAGCACCACCACCGCCGTGATGGTCATCAAGTTGGTGGGCCGATCCATGCGCAACCACGCGGCATCGACGCCCGAGAGCGGCTCGTAATCTTTCATGAACACGGAGAGACTCGAAAAAAAGAAGCGGGAGGGATCATTGGCGGATCGCTACACCCTTTAAGAAGAACCGCAATCCCCCACAAGTGCAAACGCTGCCCGCGACATAACACTGTAACACTTGCGGAACAGCCCGTGTCCTACGGGAACGGTTGTTTTTCATTACTGATACAGTAACGGTGCAGCGTGATGCACCCGTGCGTCGAGTTGCCGTTACTCCGCTGGTTCTGATGGCTTTTTCCCGCTTCTTATGAGCGACAGCGCCCCTTCTGCTCCCCCTGCTGACTGGTACCCCTCGCGGTGGGAACGCTTGCAAGAGCTCCTTTCTGTAGACACTCCTGAGGACGTGTTGCCGGCCGTGCAAGCGCTGCAGGAAGTGTCGCTGGCAGACACGGCCGATCATATCGCGGCCACCGGGCTGACCGACGCCGACCATGCGCGCGCGGTGCTGCAACGCGTGCACGATAAGGTGAAGGAACTAACAAAGGAGCGAAACCAGCTGCACGAAGCCCTTGGCGTTTCCACAACCGATGCCGCGCTTGAGGAGATTTACACCTTGCAGGCGCAGGTGGACGAGCTTTCGGATGAGATAGAGGCCCTGCGCGCTGAAGGCATTGGCGGCGGCGATCAAGCCGTGCAGATGATCAATAGCATGGAAGAGCAGCTCGAAGAGCTGTACGGTGATAAGGAAGCAGAAGCGCAGGCCCCCGCCCCCTTCGAGTCGCTCAGCATGGAAAACGACACCTTTGAGCAGCTGGAAACACTCCTCGCCCGCGAGGAACGCCTGCAAAACGAACTGGGCGTCTCTTCAACGGACGACGTGGTGGACATGGTCACCAACCTGGTCGACCAGCTTGAGGACGTATATACAGATCGCGATGAAACCGAGACGGATCACGATGTGCCAGGCCTGCCCGGCGCACAACCCGCAGAGGAGCAGTCGCTTGACACGGAACGTATCGAGCGCCTGCAGGCCCTCATGCGGCGCGAAGAAGAGTTGGAAAATGTACTGGGAGTAAGCAACCCAGAGCAAATCATAAGTACGGTGGAGCAACTCAGCGAACAACTCGACAGGCTGCAGGCGACTCGCGAGCGCTTGGGAGATTACGATCTGAAAAACGTTGATGATATCGCCCAGATGATTGAAAGCATGCGCGGTCAGCTGGAAGCCATGTATCAAGATCGCGAGCGCTTATCGGAACGCGGGTTCAAGAACTTCGAGGAAGCGCTCTTGATGATCGATAACATGCAAGAACAATTAGATGCAGTGTATAAGGAGCGCCGCCAGATGCGCGCCGAGGGGGCCGATACCACGGCCATCAGTGCACGCATCGACACGCTAGAGCAGGAACTCCAACGGGTGAAGCGTGAGAAGGAAGCGCTCGAAGAGACGCGCGATGCGCTAACGGCAGAGAACAACACGTATGCCGAGCAGGTGCACGCGTATCAATCGGTTGTGGGCACCGAGGACCCTGAGCGCTTCGAGGCGCTTATGCAAAGCATGGAGGATCAACTCTATGACCTGTACGAAGAGAAACGTCGACGTGAGCGCCCCCAAGCCCATACATCGGCCGAACCGCTCGTAGACGAAGCCGCGTGCAACCGCCTCCCTGATACCCCGATTGACGAAATCGACGCGTGGGATACAGCAGCCATTGCACTTGACGGCGACGGTGTTATACAATACGTGAACGCGGCAGCCCAGCAGTTGCCCTTTATGATTGACCCTGACCCGGTGGGGGCAGACTTTTTCTTCGACGTGGCCCCCGGCGCCAACAACGCACTCTTTTACGGGCGCTTTCGCAAGGGCGTGGCGGCTAGCGCGCTCGACACCACATTCACTTACACGTACGTGAGCCCCCGCGTGGCCCCCACAAATCTTGCTGTACAGTTATTTCGTGCCTCTAACGACGTATACTGGGTGTTCGTACGCCCGCTGTAACGAACGCTCGTCACTCATTTATCGCTGACTCACTGTGCCCATGGCCGACCAAGAGAACGACACCACGTATCCTTTTCTAGATGCCGACGACGATGCTTCGGCAAATGATGCACCCGCGGACGCAGCGGGTGCGCCTGCCGATGACGCGGCACCCGCGGCCGATAACGCCCCAGCACCGGAGGCCGTTACGCTCTCTTTTGCTGACGACGACCTGGGCGAGAAGCTGCGTCATGCCTCTGCAGAAGCACGCAACGCCGCCGACTTTGGCATCATTCAGGTGGACGACGAGGGCATCGTTCAGTTTTTCAATCGGTACGAGTCGGAGCTAAGCGGTATTGCTCGCGACGACGCCGAGGGGCGCAACTTTTTTACCGACGTTGCGCCGTGCACCAACAACCGGCTCTTCCGCGGACGCTTCAAGAAGGGTGTGCGCCGCGATCAGCTCGATGAGACGTTTACCTACACCTACACCTACAAGATGCGCCCAACCCTCGTGGAAGTGAACATGTACCGCGACGAGGCCGGCAACAACTGGTTCATGGTAAAGAAAATATAGCGCGCATTCATGTCAGGTTCATTAGGCGAGACCCGCATCAAGCGTTGGACTCCGCTTGACAAAGTACCGTAACATCCCTCTTGAGGGAATCCATGAGCGGCACTTTAACACGACGCAGGGTATAACCCCATATGTCGTACTGTAGATTTCTATGCAGCGCTTGTTTTCATGTCACAGCACGCTTTACACCATACCGGGTCTTGCCGCTCATTACAGGTTACGTCCGAAGGGATGGCCCGTGGGGAGGAAAACGTGGCACAAAACACGCAGCACGCGCTTGAGATCGCGCAGGACAAGTCATCAGACCACAATCCCTGGAAAGGATTGCTGTACGACCGGCTGCGCGATCGCCCGCTTCCGGCCATCATCGCCGACGGCACCATCACGCCGGCCGCTTCGCTCTGGACCGGTGCCCGCCTTTGGGTGGAGGCCTTCCGGCAGGCAGACCTCGCCCCCGGCACCCGCGTCGTGATCGCTCTGCCTTCCTCGCCTGCGTTTATCCAAGCGCTGGTGGCCGCCCTCTGGGAGGAGCTCACCGTTGCACTCGTTCCGCCCAACGAACCGCTCGACGATGCCCTGCAAACCACCGACGCGGCTGCCGTAATTGCCAGCGATCGGCATCCGCACGGCTGGTCGCCGCAAGGGTGCGCCGGGCCGCTCACAACGCCCAAGGGCCTGCGCTCCGCCACCCATCCGCCCACCCCCGAGGCCCGCTTTCTGCTGCGGACGTCGGGCACCATTGCCGCTGCCCAGTGGGTGGCGCTCTCCGACGAAAACATTCTCTCGGTGCTGGCCAGCCACCTGCCCCACATGAACCATGCGGAGGCCCGCGTGCTGTCGGTCCTTCCCTGGTCGCACGCGTTTGGGCTGGTGCTCGACCTGCTGCCCGCCCTTCTCTCCGATGCTGAACTTATCCGCGACGACCACGGCGGCCGCGATCCGCAGCAGCTGCTACACCTGCGCGACGTGTGGGGCGCCACCCACCTCAGCGCCGTGCCCCTCACCATCAAGCGCTTGCTCGACCATCCAGGTGGCCCCGCATTCTTGCGCGAGCTACGGGGCGGCATCGTTGGCGGCGCACCCATCGCTGCGCCCCTCGCCGATGCCCTCTCGGATACACAGCTCCGCGTCGGCTACGGACAGACCGAGGCCAGCCCGGGCATCACGCTGGGGGCGCCGGGGCAGTGGGCTCCCAACTTTTTGGGCACACCGGTGGGCTGCACCGTCGACGTAGCCTCCAACGGCGAGCTGCATTTCACGGGATCCAACGCGTGCTGCGGCTTCTGGTCGGCACAAGAGGGCCTGCAGCGCCAACCGGTGCCCCGCACCGTGGCCACCGGCGACCGTGTGGAACGAGCGGACGAGGGCTTCTACTTCCGCGGCCGCCTCGACACCGCGTTCAAGCTGTCCAACGGACGGCTCGTGCACGCCGGTCACTGGGAAGCGGTGCTGAAGCATGCCTACCCGGCGGCCGAAGATGCCCTGCTGTACACGCCCAACGGCGATCACGTTGCCGCTGCGTTGTGCCTGCCCGCCGACGCCGAAGCACCCGCTCAACGCGACGTGGCCACGCACCTAGGAGGCTTGTCGGAGCGCGTGGTGGCGCTGCACTGCATGGCCCCCGCGGAGTGGAAAACGCGCCCGAAGGGTGATGTAGACCGCACGGCGATGGAAGAGGCGCTGCGGGCGTTGTCCGACCCAACGGTTGCGCATGCCCCGCCCGCATGAGCAACCGCCCTTCCCTTCTCCACGCGTGGCCCGCGCACCGTCACGAAGCGGCCTCTTTTACCCACGCGCTGCGCAGCGCCTTCCGGTGGACGGCGTGGGAGCGCCTCATCACGCGCCATGGCCTTACCATCGACCGGCCCAAGCACGCCCCGCACCCCGAGCATCCGTCCATCATCTATCCGCTGAACTACGGGTACGTCAACGGCACGCACAGCACAGACGGCGAGCCGGTGGACTGCTTTGTGGGCGACGCGCCGACCGGTCTTGTGGGCCTCATCTGGACGACAAACTACCGCACCGGTTGCCGCGAAGCCAAGCTGCTCTATCGGTGCACGCCCGCCGACGTGTACACGGCCCACGGCTTCATCAACTATGCCCCGTCGCTCCTCACGGGCCACCTCGTCATGCGCCGCCCGATGCGCACCTTGTGGACTGCCCTCGATAAATAGTGCGCGCCGAAAACCTTGGCCGCAACGCATCGTAACGCAGAGGTACCATCAACCTGCGCACCTTTTTTCGTCTCAAGACCCGGCGACAACGTGAGCTCTCTCGGATTCAACACGGGCTACATTGAAGAACTCTACAAGCAATATCAGGAAGACCCCAACAGCGTAAGCGAAAGCTGGCGGGAGTTCTTTGCTGATTATCACCCCGACGAGTCGTTTGTGGCGGCACAAACCACCGCAGCGGCTCCACGCGAGGAGGCATCGGCTCCGGCCGGCGACGGCACATCAGCCGAAACGTCTGATACAACCGATACCGCATCCTCTCCTGCAGCACCGGCGCGCCCCACGCCGGCCCAGGGCGATGGCGCGCCCGCGGTTGCGCCCCTCATGCCGGCCTCGGCGCCCCACGTAAACCCCGACGCGGTGGACGTACAGGCGCTCCGCGGCCCGGCGGCGAAGATCGTCGAGAACATGGAGAACAGCCTGGGCGTGCCCACGGCCACCTCGGCGCGCACCATGCCCGTCAAGCTGCTCATCGAAAATCGAAAGCTGCTGAATGAGTACCAGCGGCAGGTCGGCGGCGAGAAGGTCTCCTTCACGCACATCATCGCGTATGCGATTGTGCAGGGCCTGAAGACGTATGACAGCATGTACACCACCTTCCGCCACGCCGATGACGGTACGCCGGAGCGGATTGTACCGAAGCAAATCAACCTCGGCCTGGCCATCGACATCGAGCGGCGCGGCAAGCGCACGCTGCTCGTGCCCAACGTAAAAGATGCCGGCAGCCTCAACTTTGCGCAGTTCCTGGGCACCTACAACGACCTGATCGACCGGGCGCGCAACGGAAACCTGGAGATCAGCGACTTTGAGGGCACCAACGCCTCACTCACCAATCCGGGCATGATTGGAACGTCGATGAGCGTGGCCCGCCTGATGCCGGGGCAGGGCGTCATCATTGGAGCCGGGGCCATCGGCTACCCGCCCGAGTACCGCGGCTACGCGCCCGACGATGTCAGCCGCACGGGCGTCTCGCCGGTCATGACGCTCACCTCCACCTACGATCACCGTGTCATTCAGGGCGCTGAGAGCGGCGCCTTCTTGAACTATGTCGAGTCGCTCCTGATGGGTGAGGACGACTTCTACGAGGGCCTGTTTGCCGACCTGAACGTGCCCTACCAGCCGTTTCGCCTGACGCCCGACTCAACCCCGCAGCTGGGCAACGGTCAGCTTAAGGACACGCTGGACATGACCGAGAAGCAGGCGGCGGTCCTCCAGCTGATTCGCGCCTACCGGGTGCGCGGCCACTTGCAGGCCGACACCAACCCGCTGGGCTACCAGTGGCAGTACCACAAGGAGCTCGATCCGGCCACGTACGGCCTTACCGTGTGGGACCTCGACCGCGAGTTTATCACCGGCGGGCTGGGCGGCGAAGAGGTGCTGCCCCTGCGCGAGATCCTCTCCATCCTGCGCGAGGCCTACACGCGAAAGATCGGTACGGCCTTCATGCACCTCTCCGATCCCGAGGAGAAGGGCTGGATTCAGCATCGGATCGAGCCGATGCGCAACGCCGAGCCGCTCGACCACGAGGAACGCAAGCGCATCATGCAAAAGCTGAATGCCGCCGAGGCGTTCGAGCGCTTTCTGCACACCAAGTACATCGGCCACAAGCGGTTTTCGTTGGAAGGTGCCGAGACGATGATTCCACTCATCGACACCATCCTTTCGGATGCGGCCGATGCCGGCGTGCAAGAAGCCATCATGGGGATGGCCCACCGCGGACGCCTCAACGTGCTGGCCAACATCATTGGCAAGCCGTACGAGCAGATTTTCTCGGAGTTTGAAGGCAACATCGATCCGAGCACCACGCAGGGCTCGGGCGATGTAAAGTATCACCTGGGCGCCAGCGGAACGGTGACGTCGCGCAACGGCGCAACCATTGAGGTGAACCTCGCCTCGAACCCCAGCCACCTCGAAGCGGTGAACCCGACCGTAGAGGGCATGGTGCGCGCCAAGCAAAACCTGCGGCGCGGCGCGGCCCCCGGCGATCCGTCGATGGATGCCGACGATGAGTCGTTCGACGCCGTCTTTCCGTTGCTCGTGCACGGCGATGCGGCCTTTCCAGGGCAGGGCGTGGTGGCCGAAACGCTTAACCTGAGCCAGCTGCGCGGCTATAAAACGGGCGGCACCATCCACCTGGTCATCAACAACCAGATTGGCTTTACGACCGTCCCGGCCGACGCCCGCTCTTCAACCTACGCCACCGACCTCGCGCGCGCCATCGAAGCGCCCATCTTTCACGTCAACGGCGATGACCCCGAGGCGTGTGTACGCATCGCGCGCCTCGCGCTGGAGTACCGCCAGCGCTTCAACAAAGATGTCGTCATCGACATGATGTGCTACCGCGTGCACGGGCACAACGAGGGCGACGAGCCCACCTTCACGCAGCCCCTCTTGTACGAGAAGATTGAGGCCAAGCGGTCGGCCCGCAAGCTGTACACCGAGCTGCTGCTGCGCCGCGGCGAAATTGAACCCGACGAGGCCGAGCAGATGCTCGACGACTACCGCGACCGCCTGCAGGAGGCCTTCGACCGGACCAAAGACCTGGAGGAGAAGGATGCCGACAAGGTCATTGAGCAGCGCGCGCAGCGAAAAGGCGATGCCCAGCTGCCCAGCGTAGACACCACCGCGCAGCGCGAGCACCTGGAGCGCGTGGTAACCGCTCTTACCGACCTGCCGGCCGACTTTAACGTGCACCGCAAGCTAAAGCGCCAGTTTGATAAGCGCGATGCACTCTTTTATGAAGAAGAACGCATCGACTGGGCGTTTGCCGAGACCCTCGCCCTGGGCACCCTCCTGCAAGAAGGCACCACCGTGCGCATGAGCGGCCAGGACACCCGCCGGGCCACGTTCAGTCAGCGCCACGCGGTACTCATCGATCAGGAAACCGGCGAGGAGTACACGCCCCTCAACAACCTGACGGACGAACAGGCCACGCTGCTTATTTACGACAGCCTCCTCTCGGAGTACGCCGCGAGCGGGTTCGAGTATGGCTATTCCGTAGCCGATCCCGAGGCGCTTGTGGTGTGGGAAGCGCAGTTTGGCGACTTTGCCAACGGCGCCCAGATCATCTGGGATCAGTTTGTGTCCTCGGCCGAGGAGAAGTGGGGGCAAACGTCAAGCCTCGTGCTGCTGCTGCCCCACGGCTTCGAGGGCCAGGGCCCGGAGCACTCGTCGGCCCGCCTGGAGCGCTACCTGCAGCTGTGTGCCGAGCAAAACATGATCGTGGCGAACTTCTCGACGCCGGCCAATTACTTCCACGCGCTGCGCCGGCAGGTGAAGCGCGACCAGAAGAAGCCGCTCGTCATCATGACGCCGAAGAGCCTGCTGCGGCATCCGCTGTGCGTATCGTCGCCGCAGGACCTTGTAGAGGGCGGCGTGCAAGAGCTGATTCCGGCCACCACCGATCCCGACGCCGCCGAGCGCCACATCTTCTGTAGCGGCAAGGTGTACTACGACCTTGTGAAGGCGCTGGAAGACGACGACCGGCGCGATCGCATTGCCATCACCCGTATCGAGCAGTACTATCCGTTCCCGAAAGACGATGTGCGCGCCGAGTTGGAGCGCTACGCCGGGGCTCGCGATGTGCTGTGGGTGCAAGAAGAGCCCGAAAACATGGGCGCGTGGTCCTTCCTGCGCCCCCGCCTCGATGCACTGCTCGAAGGCGTGCGCGGCACGTGCGAGGAGCGCGTTCGGTACGTCGGACGCCCCTCCAGCGCTAGCCCGGCCACCGGGTCGGCGAAGGTGCACAAGCGCGAGCAGGAGAAGCTCGTCACCGAAGCACTCGACGTCTGACAGGCGCACGCACGATTGACGACGAAGGGCACGCCCTGTGGGGGCGTGCCTTTTTTGTGCCGTAATTGGCGGATTCCACCCAAAAAGTAGTGGATTGCCGCAGGGCACGCCCTGTGGGGGCGTGCCTTTTTTGTGCCGTAATTGGCGGATTCCACCCAAAAAGTAGTGGATTGCCGCAAAGCAAAGGCCCTCGCGGAGTCCTCCGCCAGGGCCTTTCCACATCATTCGTTGATACGTTCGCACTACCCGTCGAGCAGGCCGCGGCTTGTCGTCCAGCGACGGAAGCCATCGACCAGCTGCTCGAACGAATCGAGGACAAACAGCTCATCTTGCAGATGCCACACGTCGTAATCCTTCTCGACGATGTGCTCAGGATCAAACGGATGCGTGGTCACCTCGTCGGAGAGGGCGTGCGTCACCTCGTTGTTCGACGACACGATGCCCGCGCCAAAGATGCGCGTTTCGCCTTTCTCGCGCAGCAATCCAAACTCGACCGTGAACCAGTGGAAACGTTCCAGCCGCTGCCGGTCGGCGCCCTCCGCGTTCAGCGCCGCCTGCCCAAACAACTGATAGAAATCGGCAAAGTCCGGCTGCGTGAGCATCGGCATGTGGCCGAAGATGTCGTGGAAGCAGTCGGGCGCCGGCGTGTAGTCAATTTCGTCGCGGCCGCGTACGTAGTTGGTCGAGGGAAAGATGCGCTCGGCCAGCAGGCTAAAGAAATCCTTCTCGTGGATCAGCCCGGGCACCTTGGCCACCTTCCAGCCCGTCGCCTCATGCAGGCGATCGCTCAGGTTGGCCAGCGACGGCAGCCGGTCGGCCTCCAGCTTGAGCACGTCCTGTCCTTTCAGATACGCCGCGCAGGCTCGCCCGGGGAGCTGCTCCATCTGGCGCTCCACCAGGATCTGCCATGTTTCATGATCCTCGGCAGGGTACTCGGGGTACTCGATCTCTTCGCCGATGGGCGGGCGCCCTTCAAGCTTTTGCGGGATACACCGCGGATCGACGTCGCCATCTTCCGTTGCTTTTTCGTACGCCGACAATTCGTCTTCGGGCGTCGGGGTGTCAACAACTGGTTCCTCAGCCATGGTCTACAGGCAGTTGGTGAAAGTAAAACGAGCGAAACGGCCATTTCGGAACCGCTTCCAGTGTGCATGCAATGAGCATAGTCGCCAAGTGCTACAGCCCGTATACCAATGCACACATCCGGGCTATGATTCTTGTCCGGAGTACACCGGAATCTATTCGGGCGCGCTACGCAGCAACCAAGCCGTCGCTACATATCCCAGAAAGGCCGCCCCTGGCACGGCCCAAACCGCCGGCGTGGCCCGCGCCGCCCCGACGGTCACTTGCTCCACGAGCAACATAATGAGCAAGAAGCAGGCAGCAAAGGCCGCAGCACCAACTCCCACGTGCAGCCACGACCGAAAGGCGCGGTTGGTAAACATAAGCGCTGCGTTGGTTGGAATGTGCACACCATATGCAAACGCCTGCCTGTTGCGCGTGCTCCGCAGCACAGCGCGTGTCCGGTTTCACCCACGAATTACGCACGTCAATATGAACATCACTGGGGCACCTTGCTCCTGCAATTGTGCCCACACGCATATTACACATTGATGGTGACTAAACCTATGCTACGTTTACAAACATATACGCGCGGTACGCTTCTCCTCCTTCTCACGGGCTTGCTCCTGTTCGTCGGTTGCGATTCCAGCAGCACCCCAGAAACCTTCACCCTAACGGGCGAACTGCAGAACGTAACCGACCGGGGCGTTGAAAACGCAACGGTACGCGCCACCCAAGACGGCGAAACGGTAGGATCCGGCACAACCAATGAAGACGGCACCTACGAAATCACCGGGCTCTCTGAAGGAACCTACACCATTACCGTCGAAGCGCCGGGGTACGAAGGCACGTCCTTTTCTGTTGATGTAACCGGCAACATAACCGCACCGGCTGAAACGCTCCTCGGCCCTGCAACGATCACCGGGCAGGTGCTCGACGCGACCACTGGCGACCCCATCCCCAACGCCGAGATTGCATTCTCTACGGAGACGGACACCAGCCGGGCGCTGGCCGATCTCATCTTTGAGGCCAACGAGAGCGGAACGTACGAGCTACAAAACGCCCCAACCGGCACGTACCTGTGCGTCATCCGTGCCGCGGGCTACTTCCCGCAGATTGTGGAAGAGGTACCCCTCCAGGAGGGCACCAACGACCTGGGCAGCTCGGCGAGCTCGGAGGAACTGGCCGACGGTCAATTCCGCATTGTGCTTTCGTGGGGCGAGACGCCGGACGACCTGGACTCGCACCTAACCGGCCCCGATGCGGGCAGCGGGCGCTTCCACGTGTACTACTCCAATCAAACCCCCAGCGGCGCAGAGGCCAACCTCGACCTCGACGATATCACGAGCTACGGGCCCGAGACCGTAACCATCACCGCCCTGCGCGATGGGATGTATCGCTACTCGGTGCATAACTACGCCAACCAAAGCGCAGATGGCGCGCTCGGCATCGAATCGTCGCCCGCGAAGGTGGACTTCTACGGCGAAAACGGGCTGATTGAAACGTACAATCCGCCGGCAGCCACGGCCCAGTCGGGCAATACCTGGCGCGTGTTCGAGATCAACGTGTCGGGCGGTACGCCAAGTATTGACGACAACGGCGGCGACACGTTTGGCTACTACCAGGCGTCGAGCTCCAGCGATACCGGTACGTTCTTGCGCGGGCCGGTTGATAAGCAGCAGGTCCTCTCTGAGCGCCTGCAGAACGCACTCTTGGAGGCCTTCGACCGACCGCTTCGGTAAACGCTGCACTACAGCATTCATCGGGCCGGCAGGGGGAGACGCATCGGGCGCTCCTCCTGCTGCTGTTTTTTGGCCGCCCGCGGCTCTTCCCAACCGAGGCCAGGACTCCCACTACGGTGCACTATCGCAATCTCACCCTCCCCTAGGCACCCAACGTCATGCGCACATCTTTTTCCCCTACCTATGCAGCTCCTGCGTTTACTCGTCGGTTGGCCGCACTCTTGATTGACGGGCTCGTCGCCGGCCTCTTTGGCGCTATTCCGTTCATCGGTGGCCTCGTGGGGGGCCTGTACCTCGTCGCGCGCGATGGGCTTGAAATCGACGGGCTGAACGGTCGCTCGGTTGGCAAATACGTGCTCAACCTGGACGTGCGCCATACCGATGGCGGGCCGATCGACCTTGAGCGGTCCGTACGGCGGAACTGGATGTTTGGCATCGGCGCACTGGCCGGCGTCCTCCTGTACATTCCGCTGATTGGCTGGTTGTTCATTCCGGGGGTGGTTGCCCTAAGCCTTGGCCTTGCGATGTACGAGGGCTACCGCGCCCTCACCGACGAGCGCGGGCGCCGGTGGGGGGATGTGCTTGCCGATACGCAGGTCATTGAAGAGCGCTAACGGACTTAGCAATCCGGGCAAATGAAATACCGAGGCCCAAAAGGTCACAGCACCGCCGTCCATCAGCTGCGTCGTGGAACGGGTTGCAGCGGGGATGCACACCCTGTGGAATCGTTATTCTTCGGTCGTCTCCACGTAGACGTCCTCGATGTTCACTTCCTGCGCCTGGTTGCTCCGGATAAACTTGACGAACGTACCGATATCGGACTGTGCTACACGCAAGGAATCGCCCGAGATCTCGCCGTAGAACGAATCGGTGGTCGTGTTAATGCGGATGTATAGCTCGTACCGCGCAATATCATCGGATCCTACGTTCTGAACGCGGTACTCGATGTCAACAAACGTTGTGTCGCTGTTGATGCGCCGGTTGGCCCAGTTCACAATCTCGGCCGATAGCAAGGAGTCTGCGCTGGAAGGGTCGTTTGCATCATCAGCTTCCAGAAAAATCGTGGCGGGCGTCACCTCGTCGTCGCGCACGGCCACGGCCACCGTGTTGGCCGTGTAGCCCGTACGTCGCACGGTAATGTTGTAGGTGCCTGCCTCGATGTCATTGATGCGAAATGTGCCGTCCTCGGCCGTCACGTACGCGCCCGTGGCTGGCGTGGTCGTTATGTTTGCGTTGGGCACCGGGCGATTGTCTTTGGCCGTGAGCACGCGCCCGTCAATGCTACCTAAGAGCGTAGGGCCGAGGGTGGCGGTTTCGCATGCGGTTGCCGCCAGGACGAACGCGCCTGCTAGGCATAAGCGAATAAGGTAGGACATGGGAATGCGTATGAAGGGGTTAGGGAGGCGAGCCGCGCACCTGCCGCTCATCGGTTGCCACCACCTGCGTGTTGTGCAGAATACGCAGGGTGGCCGTGAGACGATCGTGCGCGGCAACATTTATGGTGACGCGGCCCAGCGTATCGGGACGTGGGCGGACGCGAAAGCGACCGCTTTGTACCGAACGCACCGTTCCCGAAGGCCCGGTGCGGCGCACAACCAAACGGTATTCAAGGGAATCCGGGATGGGTGTGGGGGATGATACCACGCCGTAAACGCTCAACTGCTGGGGCGGGCCGTCAAACACGACGCGCGCGCAAATGTCATGGGTAGACGTAAAGCGCGCGCCGAGTATCGTCAGCACAAGAAAAATCAGGAGGAGCCCCCACGCACGCTTGCGCCAATGGCTCATCGAGGGCATACCTTTGGCATATCTCCACTTCCTTTGTAGCAGCGTGTCGCAGCTCACGGGCCTTCGACTTTTATGTAGAGCGGCAACGCCCGGGGGCCCACTTGGGAAATCCGCGGCTTCAGCCCCCGTACGTTCTGCAGTTCGAGCGAGAGCTCCAGGCCCCGCCCCTGCTGCAACAGGTGCAGTTGGTTGCTGCCGCCGTTTTGGATGAGCAGCCCGAGCTCGTTGGCTCGCCCCTGCTGCCGGGCCCGCACGACGTTGCCATCTGACTGAAGCAGTTGGATGGTTGCGGCATTGAACCTTCCCACCTGCGTGAGCGACAGATCGTTTTGCCTGCCGTCAATTCGCACCTGCGCGCTGTTACCCGCGCGGCCCGCGGCCGATGTGAAGAACGGCGCGGTGAGCAGAAATTCGGACCGATCGAGCGTCGTGAACACGAGCGATGGATGCAACGACTGAACCACCGTCGGCGCTTCTGTTGCGGGCACCTGGGGCGCTTGCTGCGCATGGATGGTGTGCGGCAAGTGGGCTAGGCAGGCCATCCCTAGCAAAAAGCCCAGCAGATAGGCGAATGGTGTACGTACGTTTTTCATAGGATTAAGGGGATACGTGAAAGAAAAGCGCAAGGAGCCGGCGCGACCACCGAGGTGGGCTGCCCGCTCCTTGCACGTTGGCGCTGATGGCTGCAAGATCAACGTACGCCTACGGCGTGAATGCAATCTTGCGCGCGCGCTACTGCCCTTGCGTCACACGGGCGGTGTTGCCATCGCCCGTCACAAGGATTTCGCCGTAGTTCTGCTGGCCCTTCTGCTGGAAACGCAGATGGTTCCCGTTTCCGGTGGCCATGATCTTGCCCGTGTTCAAACGGCCCTGCTGAAGACCACGCAAGGTATTGCGGTGACCTTCAATCATCAGCCCTTGGGCATCATACCGGTCGACACCATCTCCATCGAGATCAGTATCACCTAGCAGCGTGTTTCCTGTGCCGTATTGCTTGAACTGTCCACTGTTGCCGTCACCCGCAACAGCACCCCCAAAGATGTTTTCTTTGCCAACCTGGAGGAACAAGAAGTCGTTCTTATCGACATCATTGCTTTGGAAGACCGGGGCCGGGCGGGCGCCGCGGAAATTAACGTAGATCGCGTTGTCGTCGCCCATTTGCTTCGACCGTATGGCATCGTTGCTGCCACCGGCAACTTCCAACAGGACCTGGTTGCGATCGCCCCGCTGGTACTCGGAGACCACATTTTGATTACCAGAAACCCAGATCGACGCGTTATTGTCCGCACCACGGACTTGCTCGACCGTTACGTCATTGTTGTTTCCTGTTGCTTTAATTTTGGCTTCGCTGCCGCTGCTCTGTGCCGAGGCCAATCCCACCGTCAGGAACAGGGTGAGTACTAAGGAGAGTGTTTTTTTCATGGGTCTACTGCAGCTTGCGCTGCGTCTGTGTTGAGTAAGAGAAAGACTCTTGCCCGCAGAAATTGCGAGGCAAGAGGAACAACGGCGAGGCGCGCTGAATTGCGTGTAACGCTAGGTTGCAACATTGCAGCGCCTCGCATCATGCCTTCCACGCGGTTGTTCTCTGGGTTCAGCAGAGACGCGCCGGGAGGCATTTTTTGTTGCGCATTGCCAGTATAGCAGTCCGCAAAGGGCCAAGCAACGGCTTCCAGATGCAGCAACTGTACGTCTTTGGATAACCATTGTGTAGTATACAATTTTTATCAAAAAAAGCTGGTGTAGTAAATAAATCCGATCGACCCACTCCACAGTGAATCGTCGTAGGTACCCACCTTCACGCCATCGAGCATATCATAAAAGACATATTGTCCATTGGCCGATACCTGAACGCTGAAGCGTGATGAAACCATGGCTTCCATGCCCACCCGCACGGTGGCTTGTGGCAGCAGGGTTTCGCCGAGCACAAACCGATTGGTGCCCTGCGTGCGCAGGCCCGCTCCGAGCGTAATGTAGGGCGTTGCCGATGCGTACGGCAGGAAGCGATAGGAGAGGTTGAGCGAGGAGCCAAGTGAAAGATACTCAAACGACTCCTTGGCCGTGATGTACCCGCCATCAAATAGCAGCTCAGCCCCCCAGTGGGTAGATATCTGCCGATGGAATGCCACCTCAGCCGCCGGACGAACGCGCGGATATTTGTAATCGCCGGCATATCGTTGGGCATGCACGCTCGCTCCAATGCCTACGCCCGGGCGGCTTTCGGTCTTGAGGACGCGGTCGAAATAGTCGCGGGACCGGGTGGCCATGAGTTGGGCGTCGTACGACTGCAACGCGCGGGCGGCGGCCAGGCTATCTTGCGCACTCCACAGGTCACTGCGCAGGCCCTCCAGCACCAGCTGATAAACCGCCGCATCAATGGCTTCCGTAACCGCCAACACCGGGGGTTCGTTAAAGCTGTACCCCGCTTCGGCCTCCAACAGGCGATCTTGATCCACATACAGAAACGCCCCGCCGTCCACTTTCTGCGAGAGGATGGTTTTGGTCGTGTGCACGGTAGCCAACACGCGGCCACTCTGCGTAGAGATGGCGCGCAGGTAGACCGTTACCTGGTCTTGCCGGTACTGCCCCGAACCGCCAATCCCGAAGTAGCGCACACCGCCACCGCCCGTTAGGACGTTCGTGTCATATCCAATGATGCCGCCTTCAAGCAGCACCCCGGCATACAAAAGCGGCGGAAGCGGCCCGAGCGTCTTTCCATCTGCTCCCTGATGCTGCTGGCGGATCTGCTGGATGATCTGTCGCTCGTTGAGGAGGTTCGACAGGCCCTCGCGCTCGATGGGCACAAACCATCCCGAGACGTCAAGCGCGCGCATTAGGATGGAGGTAGCCCCCTGCGTAACGGCAGTTGAAAAACTCGACCCTTGCTCAGACGCCTTGTATTGGCCCGTCTGATCGCGAAATTGGTAGACGGCCGCAATCACTTTATCCTGAGGGGCCGGCAAGCCGCGCAGTTCGGGCGCGGCAGCGCTCTGCAAGCCCGGGTGTGCACTCTTGGTACGCATGGGTGCGGCGTAGTTGGCACATCCGGCAATAAGAAGAGCAAGCGACAAGATCGAGAGACGAACAGCAGGCATGGCAGACGAGCTTTACAAGTTAGGGATGGTTACGCTGGTGGTAGCCCCGGTGATGGGGTTAAAGACGCGGATCGTTGTGCCATTCACGCCCGGTAGCACTTCCACCGTGTATGCCCCGAGGTCGAAGGTGCCGGGCTGCGAGAGATCGATGTTGCCGAAGCGCTCGGTCACCAATTCGCGCGAGAGCTGATCCAGGATTTGGCGCTGCAGCGAGTTTTGGAAGTCAGCAAGGGGATCGCGGTCGAAAAAAGAGGAGCCCGCATCGGCCTCAAACGCATTTTGCGCCTGTGCAGAGCTCAGCAGCCATTGATAGTTCAGGTACGAACCGCCAAACGCTGGATTTGTGGGGCGGTAGACGAGTTCTTGCGCTGCTACGCTGGTGGCACCGATTCCCAGCAATACGATGAGACTGGCGAGTGTCCGGATAAGCATGGAGGCAGGGGGGATGATCGATTAGTACACACGGAAGAGGCCCTGACCGCTGCGCACATACTGATACACGCGGCGCGCGGCCGTTAGAGCGAGGGTATCAATATCACTGTCGGTTTGCAGGCGCGACCGAAAAAGAATGTCGTCGTTCACCCGCGCTTCCACCAACGTTCCGCGCCCGGGGGTGGGGCGCTCCGTAATTTCGATGGTGTAGAAGCCTTGCACCGCTGGCGGCTCCCAATACTGAAAGAACTGAAGGTAGAAGTCGCGTCCCAGCTTGGTGAGCGTCGCGTCGATGACAAGTCCGCGCAGGCGCATTCCTTCGGTGCTCGGTACCTGCCGCAGCGAAGAAAAGCGCTTCCGCTGCATCTCGAACGTGAGGGCGAGCGGTACATACGAAAATGCGCCATCCGGCGCAGACGCCGCATCCTTGGCACGATCGACTTGCACGCGCACAGCCACCTTCGCGGCGGGCGACACGGCAACAGCGCCGGTTTGGGCGCGCGCCGCGAGGGGCAGGACGAGCAGCCACACTCCAAACCACCAAATGTATGAAGGGCACATCATGACGAGAGACCCGAGGGAGATCACGAAAGGACCGAAGCGTACGCGTAGCAAGCCCAAAGCATGCTGCGCAACAACCGCCGATAGAATAGCCCACGCGCCCCCACCGGTAAATAGGGCAAGCGGCTTGTGCGCCCGGTATCTTTGGCGCATGCAGGCTCATCCACAGCATGCAGGGGGCACAGCGAGGCGCGCCACGTGGCGCATCGGGAGAAAGCCAGGGGCCTGGATGGGCGATGAGATAAGGATGGCCTCCTACGCGGGCGACGAATTAAGACGTGCTGCCGCTATTACTCGGCCGCCTGCAGGGCCAAGCGCACAAGCTCATCAGCAGACTGCACCCCGGCGTGGTCGCGCAAGACCTCCCGCAGCGCGCGCTCGGCATCGGCGCGGCTCAGCCCCAGCGACTCCAGCGCGGCCAGCGCGTCGGCCCGCGCCGCGGCCCGCGATTCTGACCCACCGCTGATGGGCGCAGCGCCGTCGAACACGTCGAGGTCGGCCAGGCGGTCCCGCAGCTCTACAATCAGACGGTCGGCTGTCTTGCGGCCCACGCCCGAGATGTCGGTCAGGCGGCTCGTGTCGCCCTCCATCACATGGTCGCGTAGCTGCGCCGGCGTAAGGGCCGAAAGCGCCGAGAGCGCCAGCTTGGGCCCCACGCGCGACACCCCCAGCATGGTCTCAAACACGGTGCGCTCGGCGGTTGTCGCGAAGCCGTAGAGCGCCACGTTGTCTTCCCGCACGTAATGGTAGGTGTGCAGCTTCACGTCGTTGCCCACCGGAGGAAGCTCCTCAAACGTTGAGGTGGGCACCAGCACCCGGTAGCCAATGCCGTGCACGTCAACCACCACCGCGTCGGGCGCGCGCTCCACCAGCGTTCCTGCCACGTATGCGATCATAACTCAAAGGCTAAGCCGTAGATGGCGTCGTTGCGCTCATGCGCTCCCACTGCATCACGATGGGCATGCGCCGCCCCATCCCAAAGGCCTTCTCCGTCACGCGCAACCCCGGCGGGGCCTGACGGCGCTTGTACTCGTTTCGGTCGACCTGCTGCAAAATATCGGCTACCAGCGCCTCCTCAAAGCCTGTGGCCTCTACAATCGTCGCCAGCTCTTGCTGGGACTCAATGTAACGGCGCAGAATCTCATCGAGCACATCGTACGACGGAAGCGAGTCGGTATCTTGCTGGTCCGGGCGCAGCTCGGCCGAGGGCGGCTTGTCGATGGTGTTTTGCGGAATGACAGGGGTCGCCGATTGCGCGTTCATGTGACGCGCCAGTGCATACACGCGCGTCTTGAGCACGTCGGAGAGCACCGCGACGCCGCCGTTGGTATCGCCGTAGAGCGTCACGTAGCCCACGGCCATTTCGCTTTTATTGCCTGTGGAGAGCAACAAGTGGCCAAATTTGTTGGAGAGCGCCATCAGCGTGGTGCCCCGCACGCGCGACTGAATGTTCTCCTCTGCAACGCCGGGTGTGGTCCCTTCAAATGGAGCCGCCAGCATATCATCAAACGCATCCACGGCGGGCTTTATCGGAATCTGGCGGAAGGCGATGCCCAGGTTGTGCGCCAGCGCCTCCGAGTCGGTCACCGAGCCCTTCGACGAGATTTCCGACGGCATGGTAACGCCCACGACTTGCTCGGGCCCGAGCGCTTCCGCCGCGAGGGCACAGGTAACGGCCGAGTCGATGCCGCCTGAGAGCCCCACCAGGGCTTTGTTGAAGATGCCGGTCTTGTGGAAGTAGTCGCGGATGCCCAGCACGAGCGCGTCGTGCAGATCGGCAATGTCGTCGTGCGGCTTCGAGCACGGGGCCGTATCCGACGCGGTGTCCCACAGCAGCAGATCCTCGGCGAAGGAGTCGGCGCAGGCCACCAAGGTGCCGTCGGGGGCATGCACGCGGCTGTCGCCATCGAAGATGATTTCGGTGTTGGCGCCCACCTGGTTGCAGATGAGAAACGGCCGCTGATGCTGCGCACAAATCGCCTGCACGAGTTCGGTGCGCACGGCGTGCTTGCCCAGCGAAAACGGCGACGCGCTGATGTTGATGAACAGGTCCGGGGCCTGCGCGGCCAGCGCATCGACCGGGTTGGCATCATAGATCCGATGGGCGTCCTGCTGCTGCGCGTTCCACATGTCTTCGCAGATGTGCAGCCCCAGGCGGTGCCCACGCCACTCGATGACGGACGAGGCGGTACCGGGCTCAAAGTAGCGGTGTTCGTCGAACACATCGTAGGTGGGTAACAGCCGCTTCGCAACCCGCCCCACCGCGCGCCCATCCTCGAAAAGGCACGCCACATTTTGCAGGCGCTTGCCGGTTGATGAGGGGTTGGGCAGCGGCGCGCCCACAATAATCCCAAGGCCACGCGGCACGTCCGATGCTATCTGCTGCACCGTCTGTTGCACGGCCGTACGAAAGAGCGGATTGTCGAGCAGATCCTGCGGCGGATACCCCGTCACGCACAGCTCCGGGAAGACCACCAGGTCTGCGCCACGCTGCGCGGCGCGCGCGGCATACGATACAATCTTTTGCCGATTGCCCGCCAGGTCGCCGACGGTTGGATTGATTTGGGCCAGCGCAATCCTCATGAGACTAACATCCGTTCGGATGGGTGATCGATGAACGGGATACGGCTCACTCGTTGCCGCCCACGCTCGCAATGGCTTGCTTATCGATGCGCAGCTTCACGCCCTTCGAGTCGACCTGCGCCAGCACGCTATCGTCGTCAATCTCGCGGATGGTCCCATGGATGCCGCCGATGGTCACAATCTGATCCCCGCGCTCCAGGTTGTCGATCAGCTCCTGATGCTCACGCTCGCGTTTCTTTTGCGGGCGGTAGATGAGCAGATAAAAGATGCCGAGGATCAGGATGAATGGGAGCGCCAAGCCTAGCAAGCTGCTTGTGCTGTTGCCCGAAGGGGCGCCAGTGAGCAGGATGAAACCGGCAGCGAGAGAGGAAGCCATAGAAAGCAGGACAGTTCGTCAGGAAACGAGTGGTGGAGGCCCCAGCGTCGCACGACGCGGTGAACGAAGGTATCGAACCAACAGCAGCAGGTGCGGGTCCGCGCGCCGCGCAGGTAGGGCGAGGGTAAAAAGAAAAAGGGCAAGCGACCCACATCGCGCCGCTGCGACCTCCTACCGCTGCTGCCTTCCGGCCCTGACGGAGTTCAGAGGGAGCTGGCCGTGTGGGACTTGCCCTACTCGGTGCGGGGTGGCCCCGCGCATTTCTGTGGGCGTTGTAGCTGCCGCATGCCACTGTGTTCCATCAAGGGAGCGCGCGCGCCGGTTGTGCCCACACTTTAACGGAGTGCTCACACATTCGCCCTGCGGTGCCTGTCAGCATCCAACAGGCATCGCCAAACCGGCGGGCAGGCCCCGCCGCCTGACTTGGCAGCGGATGCATTAGAGACGGGCCAACCTGAGTATTTCAGATTAGTGCCACAACGAAGAACTGTCAAAAAGAAACAATTAGGTACATATTTACTCACTTTCCGAAATTGAACTTGGGTAGTTAAAACTCAATAACAGAGATGAACCCGTTTCCTAGACATTAGGAAACGTTTTTAGATACAAATTTTTAAGGTCATCTATTCTAAAATGCAGTGGCACAGCGATTGCAGCTATTTTGAAGCCCAGATCGCCCCTTCGATCTGGACTATAAGCTTTGAGACGGGCTCAAAAAGTGAATGGGGCCGACCCGCTCCCTAGGCAGGCCGCCCCCATTCGTGTTTGTGGAGCACGTCATATGAGCACAGATCCCTTCGTGGCGCCGAGGCGCTGGAACCGCCGACGACGCGTCATGAAGGGCCTTGATTGTCCCACGACATTCCCCACAACTGAATGTGACCTATTATGCTACGCACGAAAGCAGCGAATCGCAATTTCTGGCCGTTTCTCTTCGCACTCTTCGTTCTTGCTTCGAGTTTTTCCGCCCACGGACAGTCGCTTCCGGTCCCGAAAAGCTCTGACGTCGCGCTCATTGCGTTCACCCTCGAAGCGCGCGACTCGACGGGCACCCTCATCGCACAAGATGCAGGGACCAATCTTCTGTTCTATAAGGAGGCGAGCTTCGGGTGGGATCCATACGATGCGTCGAAGCTCACGCCGCTGAGCGACTCCTACGCGGTCTCTGCGTTTGTCACCGAGCGCAACGGCGACCCTCATTACTTAAAGGCCCAGGAGAGCGTTCCCTACCGCCTCACGGATGAGGGATATACCGGCACGCTTGACATTGTGACCGAAGGCATTGCCGATGCCACATTTACTCTTAAGATTGGCACGTGGTACCAGGTGCCGGTCGACTGGACCGTTCGCCTCATTGACACGAAGCGCACGACGGACCCGGCCGATGATACGTTTGTGGTGCTGACGCCGTCGAGCACGTACACGTTTAGCGGGCGCACGAGCAACGACGACCTCACCGGTCCTGGCGGACCCAAGAGCGGCGAAGACGCCGTGTCACGGTTTCAGGTGACGGCGGGTCCGGCCAGCAGCTCGCTTCCTGTTGAGATGGCTGCGTTCACGGTGCAGAGCAGCGGCCCATCGGCGGTGCTTGCCTGGGAGACGGCCTCGGAGACCAACAACGCCGGGTTTTATGTCGAGCACCGGGCGCCGTACGCCGACGCCTTCACGGCGCGCGACTTTGTTGAGGGCGCCGGCACGACCAATGCGCCCCAAACCTATCGCTTCCGGCTTCGCGACCTTTCCCCCGGCACGCATGCCTTTCGCCTGCGGCAGGTGGATACCGACGGGACCACGCATTACTCCGACGTCGTAACGACGCGCATCAGCCTCAACGGGTCGTTCACGCTACAATCGCCCTACCCCAACCCCTTTCAGTCACAGGCCACGGTTGCGTTTGCCGTTGAGCAGTCGCAGCCCGTAACCGTTGCGCTGTACAACACCCTCGGTCAGCGTGTGCAGGTGCTGTACCAGGGCACGCCGGCAGCGGGGCAAACACAGCGCGCCCGCCTCTCCAACAAAGGGCTGAGCAGCGGACTCTACATCGTGCGGTTGGAAACGCCCTCGTTTCAGTCCACACGCACCGTCACGCTTGTCCGATAGCTTTGCGACACATGATACCACGTAGCGGTGGGGCTTGCCCACGCCATTCTGCTGCGCAGCGGCTCGCTTGTTTCGACAGGTGAGCCGCTTGTGCGTTTGCCCAAACTATAAACTCACGCACGAAGCGCACATGATGACAGCCGTTGGCGCATCTATGCATGCTACCTGCCCACGCAATGTATCCGCCGAATCGGGCAGATGGATACACCACAAGCGGATTGGAACTATCTCGCGTGCTTTCTACGTTTGAATAAATGGTGTGGGGCATCTTTACATACTTCTTAAAAAGAGCGATTGACTGTGTATGCGTTCAGCTCTTGTGGCACCTCCCTACGCGCGCCGCCTGCTACAGGATCATACGCTGATCGTTCGGCCAGCACTTAATCTTATTGGACGATGCCCACACCCGTCCACTGGCGGGTGCCTCTAACGGGTGCCTCTAAGCAGACAGATACACCTGATACTCGCCCCCCCTGTGCTTATGTGATACCTCACTAAATTGAATCCCTTCCGGACGCACTGCCTCGTACGCCGCCATTTCTCCCCTATCGTGCGGTGTTGTGCCCCATCACGTGCTGCATCGCAGCACCCTCGAAACCATTGCTTCTAATTTTATCGCTTCTCTCTATGGCTTCTTCGCTGAATGGCACAGCCTCGTCGAATGGCACGGCCTCGCCTGCGGCAGATCAACTGCTGTACGACCCCCAAGATACAGGCTTGGTCTCCGTCATGGATCGGCTGCGCGTGCTCTGGCAATACAAATGGATTATCCTGGCCGTTGCTTTTGTCTCCGGCACCCTGGCGTACGTCTATGTCCAAAGCCAGCCCAAACAGTACCAGGCATCAGCGATCGTTCTGCTAAGCCAGGAGGAGCTACCGAACGAGCTTCTGACGTTCATGCGTCCGGAGCCCTCCAATCAAATTGCACGCGAGCTGTACTTTCTACGAAACTCTGCGTCATTTGCGCAAGCGGTCGCCCAGAATTTGCGCGTGCAGGCCGACTCCGTGGGATTGCGTAACGCGTCGTTCTTTGCCCCGCCCGGCGGCCCGCCCCGTTCCATCGCGGCCCTCGGCACGCACGTGCACCGCCACATTAGGGTCGTCCGCGATGACAACGAAGTCCCTGCGCTGCGCATCAATGCGACAACCACCGATCCGCAGATCGCGGCGCTACTCGCTAACACCGTGGTGCGCACGTACCGCGCGCATCTTCGCCGCACCCGCAACGCCAAGCTCCGCAACACGCGTCGCTTCTTAAACGAGCAACAGTCGAAACTCAGGGCGCAGCTGCGAACGGTAGAAGACAGTATTGCAGCGTACATACAGGCCAACGGCCGCGCGGGCCTGCTACGCCCCGACAGCAGCGGCGCCCTCCTTGGCGGGTCGGGGCAGCTTGCCACCCGTATCTTTGAACTCAAGATGCAAAAGGACCAGCTGCAGGTAGACCTCAAGATTGAGCAAGCCCTTTTGGATTCGTCCCGTGCCCGGCTGCAGTCGATTCGGCCCCTTCTCGCCAAGCGCGCGGCTTCTACCACCACCCAAAAGCTGCGGAATGCACACGAACGGCTCATCAACCTGCAGATGGAAGTGCGCACCGTGCGGGAAAACTACGAGACCCTTACGCCAGCGCTGGAGGCGATGCTAAAAACCAAACAGCAGCGTATCGACGCGCTACAGCAACGCACCGAGGAGCTTGCGCAAGCATACGTACGTCAGGCCCTTTCCACCGATGCCATTAACCCCATTAGCGGGGAGCAGGGCATTCAATCGGTGGTCGACTTGCAACGGCAGATCACGGAGCACCGCATTGCGATCACGCGCCTAAAGGCACAGCTGAAGGTGATAAGCGAGCAGCTGCAGCAGCGCCGCGCCTCCTTGCAGCAAGCGCCAGATCCTACCCTCGCACGCCTGAAGCGTCGGAAAGCCATGGCGCAAGAGCTCTTTCTCTCCCTTTCCAAAAGCCTGCAGCAAGCACGCGTGGCCGAAGAATCGCAAGCCGAACAGGCGCACACGATTCGCCGCGCAACTGCGCCGAGCATGCCCTCAGCGCCCAACGTGTGGCGCATCGTCCTGCTGGGCACCCTGTTGGGAACCGTATGTGCCGGAGGCTCAGTGCTGGTCTTCGATCGGATGGATGACATTGTGGACACGCCGAACGATTTGAAGCAGAGCAGCGCGCCGCTCTTTGGCACCATTCCCCAGTGGGCAGACCACGACGACACCGCCGACACCCCCGAGGCACCGTCGATTCTCGTCCCCCCTTTTTCCGCCGCCGCAGAGGCCTACCGCCACGTGGCAACAAATATACGCCTGGGCATTCCAGACGATGTGGGCGTCATTCTTGTCACGAGTCCTGGCGCGGGCGAGGGCAAAACCACGACGGCCATTAACCTGGGCATGGCCTTCTGCGAAACAGGACACAGCACGCTTGTGCTAGATGCCGACCTTTACAACCCCAACGTGCACCGGCGCCTCCACCTGTCGCGGACCCCGGGGCTTAGCGACCTGCTGGCCGGTGCCGAAGCGCCGATCCACCAAATCGTAGATTCTGCCGCCGATCAAACGGCCAACGGCAGCCCGGTGCCGCAACAACGCAGCACCCTGGGCGCCCTCACCGCCGGCAACGCTGTCCCGCAGCCGTCGCTTTTGCTTCAAGAGACGCACTTTTGCCGTGCGCTTGACCAGTTGCACGACAGCTGGGACATGATCATCATCGACACGCCGCCCGCGCTCTTTTTTGACAGCGTGCACCGCCTCGCGGCCATCAGTGACGTAGCGCTCGTCATCGCCTCGGCCGGTGCCACGCACCAACACCAGTATCAGGAAGTGATTGACCGGTTTACGATGCTGGACGTCCCGCACCTCATGGGCATGCTCAACCGCTACGACGGGTCTACGGGCCCGGGCTATGGGTACGGCTACACCTACGGAACGGAATCGTACCGCGGCCTACATGACGCCAGCAATCATGCGCTCCCCCTGGGCATGCGCGTACAGCACCGTATCCGCTCGCTCATCAACCGGTAGCGCTGCGCCTGGGCGGTTGGCACATCATGGTTGGTGTAACCCCGAGGCTCTGTACTTCGTCTGTAGACCTGAGCCCGCTGAATTCTTTACGCGGGTTGGAACTGTCGTCTATAATGTGTACGCTACCCTTGTACCCTCTTTCATTGCTACACGCGCTTTATGGCCACGCTACACGTTGATCACGTATCGAAGCGGTATGGCTCGACCCAGGCCGTTGACGACGTCTCGTTTACAGCGCGCCCCGGGCGCATCTTGGGCATCTTAGGCCCCAACGGAGCGGGCAAAACGTCCACCATCCGGATGATTACGCACATCACCGTTCCCGATACGGGCCGGATCACCTACGATGGCGCAACGGTGGGCGAACAGAGCCAGCAACGCATGGGCTACCTGCCCGAAGAGCGCGGCCTGTACAAACGCTTGCGCGTAAAGGAGCAACTGATTTATCTCGGACAGCTCAAGGGGCTGTCGGCCGCAGTGGCGGAGGAACGTACCATGCACTGGCTGGATCGCTTCGGCGCAACCGATTGGGCTGACAAGAAAACCGACGAGCTCTCCAAGGGCATGCAGCAAAAGATCCAGTTTATCGCAACCCTGCTGCACGATCCGTCGCTGCTGATTTTTGACGAGCCCTTTAGCGGCCTCGACCCCATCAACGCCGAGCTCCTGCGGGATATCATCCTGGAGCTTCGGCAAGACGAGCGCACGATCCTTTTTGCCTCGCACCGCATGGAACAGGTGGAGCAGCTCTGCGACGACATCTGCCTGATGGCGCGCGGCGAAATTGTGCTGCAAGGTCCGCTCCAGGACGTTAAGAAGCAGTTTGGACGCAACACGGTCGTTGTCGAGTTTGATGGGGCCGACACCTTCATCGATGACCTCGTAGCGCGCGAGATTGTCCGATGCAATACGCGTTCTGCGCACCGGGCCGAGCTCCAGCTGCTGGATGCAGCGAAGGGGCGCGCCGTCCTCGACGCCGCCCTGGCAACGGTCGACGAGCTTTATCGCTTCGAGCGCACCGCCCCGCCGCTCAACGAGATATTTATCGAAGTGGTGGGTGAAGACAACGCCCGCGCCATGCGCGAAGAGGCTGCTGTTGCGGCCTAAGCCCTGCGCACCCCCACGGCATGTGCCACTGCTCTCCACTTTTTGAAACGTCCTTCGTGCTATGCAAAAGATCTGGCTGATTCTCCGAAGCGAATTCTGGCGGCGCGTACGATCGAAAGCGTTCGTGCTGGCCACGCTGCTTGTGCCCGTGGGCTTCGTCGTCCTGATGGCCGCCCCGGGCCTTATCACCTACTTCACCGTGAGCGGCGACACGGCCACGGTGGCCGTGCTCGACCGTGGCCCCGATGCCATTGGCGACTCGCTGGTGGCGCGCAGCGACGACGGGCTCCGGTTTACGCGGGTGCAGCCCCCCGCCGACTCGGCGCGCGCGGCGGTGCGAAGCGGCACCTACGATGCGCTCCTCATTGTGCCCGATAGCCTGCTGACGGGCGCCGCCGCCCCCCAACTCCTGTCGAGCGACGGGAGCGGCCTTGCAACCACAGAGAACATCATCGGAACGCTCGAAGACATCGTGCAAGATGTGCGCCTACAGCGCGCTAACGCATCGCCTGCTGTGATGGCAGCCCTCTCCGCCGATTTAGACGTCACCACGCGCACGCTCACCGAAAGCGGCTCCACCGAAGACCATTCTTTCTTCTTCATGGCGGTGGGCTATCTGCTTTCGTTCGTCATCTACTTTGCGGTGTTTATGTACGGGCAGTTCGTCATGCAGGGCGTCATTGAGGAGAAAAGCTCGCGCGTGGTGGAAGTGGTGGTGTCCAGCGTTCGGCCGTTCGAGCTGCTGATGGGCAAGGTGCTCGGCATCGGCGCCATGGGCCTCACCCAAATGATTCTATGGGGCGCGGTGGGCTTTGCCTCCGTCACCTACGCAGGCACGCTCATGACCCTCTTCATGAATCCGTCCGACGTGGGGTTGCAGGCCGGTGCGTCGCAGCAACAGATGCTGGAAGCCGCCAACCTCTCGCTGCCCACCCTGCCCGCGGATCTGTTTGTGTGGTTTGTGCTGTTTTTCCTTGGCGGCTACCTGCTGTATGCTAGCCTCTTTGCGGCCGTTGGATCGGCGGTTGAGCAGCAGCAAGATGCCCAGAACCTCTTGCTCGTCGTGATGCTTCCGCTCATTGTGCCGCTGATGATGATCGGCGTTCTCATCAACGATCCAAGCAGCACGCTGGCGGTTGTGATGTCGATGGTCCCCTTCTTCTCGCCCATCCTGATGATCCTGCGCGTGGCTCTCGTCGATGTGCCCCTGTGGCAAGTGAGCGGCGCGTTTGTGCTGCTCATGCTCACCTTTCTGGGCGCGGTATGGGTGGCGGGTCGGATCTATCGCGTGGGGATCTTCATGTATGGAAAGAAAGCGAGCTTCAAGGAATTGGCCCGATGGATCACGTACAGCGCTTGACCTTCTCTCAACTTGACCTCTACCAGCTATGAGTGACGAACAGAAGCCCAGCATCAACATCACACGGGGCACGCGTGGAAAGAAATCCTCCCGTGCGTCCTCCAAGCACAACGGCTCGTCGGGCGCGGGCCTCGGCGATGTCGCCGCATCGGCCGCTTCCGGCGCGGCACGCACCGCCCAGAACGTATGGCTGGCCGGTCTCGGTACGTTGTCGGTCGCGGAGGAGTGGAGCGGCAAAATCTTTGACGCCCTGGTCGAGGAGGGCCGCTCGTGGGAGCAAACCCGGCGCGCGCGCACATCCGATGCCAAACAGCGGCTGGAGCAGACCGAAACGGAGCTGGCCGATGCCGCCTCGGCATTCGAGCAGCGCATGCGTACAGAGGTGAACGGCGCGTTAGAACGTCTTGGCGTGCCCAGCCAGTCCGACGTGGAAGCCCTCCGCGAGCAGGTGCAGTCGCTGAATGCCAAGGTTGAGCGCATGGCCGATGCGCTCGATGCCCGCACGGACGATACGTCCAGCTAACGATACCTCCCTACGCGGTCCCGCGGGTGGTGCGAATCAGCCAGCGCGCCCACGGGGGCACGCGGTGCAGGCTGTGCACCAGCAGACGCGCCGCCATGGGCCGCAGCGTGGCCCGATGCGCCCACCGTCCCACGGTAAGGCGCGTGCGAAACGCATCGGTCCATGCGGTGCGGTACCGATTCCGCAGGGCGCGCGCACCTGTTTTCCCCTGCAGAAACTGGTGCACCGGCGATGCCGCGAGCAACGCACTGTGCAGCGCCATTGCCATGCCGTCGCCGCACAACGGCGCAATCATGCCCGCTGTGTCGCCAATCATGAGCACATCATCAACGATTGGGGCCTTGCGGGCCAGCGACACCTGACTGATGGCCAGAAACCGTTCCATGCGGCGCGTCATGGGCTGCAAGCGCGCGTCGAGTCCGGCATTGGCTTCGCGCATCGCCGCGAGGGAGGCCTCGGGCGTCTTCCCTTGCGCTTTCAGGCGCTCCTGATCGACCAACCAGCACACATTTAGGCCATCGCCTTCGATGTGCGAGATGCCGCAGTACCCGCCCGGCACCGCATACATCTCAATGAACGGCCCAATGGGCGGGCCATCGAAGTGCGCCTTGAAGCCAACGAGGCCCGTTTGCTCGGCGAAGAAGGGGCGCTCCAGCACCCGATCGAGGCGCGCGCGCTTTCCGTACGCACCCAGCACCACCCGCATCGAAAAGGCCTCCTGGGCGGTGTGCACCCGAAAGCCGGCGTCGAGCGAGCCTTCGATGCGTCGCACGGCCACGCCACTGCGCGCATCGGCGCCTGCTTGCTTGGCAGCACGAAAGAGGAGAGCATCCAGCGCGTACCGGCTGAGTCCCAGTCCTTCGGCGGGAAGCGGGTACACCGCTTCGGCGCCCCCGGGCGCCACCAAGCGGGTTTTTGTGATGGGGCGCGCCCCGGCAGCCTCCACGTCTGCCTGCACGCCAAGGGCACGAAAAACGGACCGCACCTCCGGCGACAAAAACTCGCCACACACCTTGTGGCGCGGATAGGTGCCCTTCTCCAACAGCAGCACCCGGTGGCCGCGCCGCGCAAGCGCAAGGGCTGCTGCACATCCGGCCAACCCGCCGCCTACAATGCCAACTGCATGCTCCATAACTTCGCGGGCGACGTTTTGAATCCGATTTCGTGCTGTTGAGTGCTCCGTGCGGGCACACGCACACGGCAAAGGCCGGGTTGCATCGCGCCACGGAAGATTGCACGTTCGTCAGAAGTCGTGCCGGGCGGTGCCCGGGGCACTGCGCGGTTCAGGAACGCGTGCCTCGGGGTTTCCATTCGAGAAACGTCAAATAAGCCATCCCTCCCAGCCTCACGGTTTCGCTGTGCCTTACGCTGCTCAGTATGCCCGCACCTTTAATCCCAAGTATTCACTGCTAGGGCGCATCGTTCGGTGGTGGGTGGGCGATCGCCTGCGAAGCGAGGCGCTGTTTATTGTGCTGCTTACGCTGCTTGGGCTGCTGCTGCTGATGGCGCACTACCTGGGCTGGGCCCTGCTGCAACCCACGCTGGTGACCAACCCTGATGCGCAAATGACGTTTTGGATTGCGCAGGTGGCCTCCGTAACGGGACTTCTTCTGCTAGGCGTTGTGGGATGGAAGCCGCGGCTCCATCTTGAAGACACCGGGGCGGCCCTGCATCTTGCGCAAGGGCGCAACGAATGTACGATTGCGTACGACGACGTAACGTCGTGCCGTCTCGTCTCGGCGCGCACGGCGCACATGCACCATCGCAGCTACCAGCCCACAACGATGTTTACCGCGGGCCGCGCGCGGATCGATACCGTTTTGGTGATACGCGCCGCCGATGCGGGCCCGGTGGTTGTTGCCCTGCCTACGCGCAGCGAGGTGGAAGCGCTACGTGACCTTGTACGCTCGCATGAGCCGGTTGCCGTTACGGCGTAGCGCAGCGCTGCATGGCCACGTCCTTGCACCCCAGCGGCGGCACGGCCAACCCGGCGCGCTCTACACGCCGTGCAAACAGTGCGCCCCGATCGTCGCGCGGCGCCGCGCGCGGCACACGACTCGTGGGCGGAGCCACCGATACGTCCCACATCGGGCGCTCTAACGTCGCCGTAAAGGCATCTCCTTCCACAATGCCGCGCACCTGATACGCCTCCAGGTCGAGCGACAGGCGGTTGTTGTGCACGCGCACCTGCAAGGGGATCGCGCCTCGCTTGGCATCACGCAAAATGCCGCGCAGCTGCCCTTTCCGCATAGCAATCTGAAACGTGCCGCGGCTTAGCACTTGCGTGCCATTCGCTTGATACTGCCAGGTGCCAAGCACGCGATGGGCCTCATGCGCCGACGGCTGCGATGCGCTGTTCGAGAGCCCGCTGCACGCGCCCAGCACGCACACGCCCAGCACACCCACGATGACCTTCCACTGGGCTATCTGTTGCATTGCAATCACCCCTTGCTTCACATATTCTGCACGATACTGTTTGATGTTAACAAATCATTATGTGCACGTTCCCGCTGCGCGCAAATGATAACACAACCGCCTCACACGCGCTTTCAGCCGGGGGTGCTAATACGTTACCGTTCCGCGGAAGACAAACGTCGCGGCGCCCGACAGGTACAGCCCGGTGTCGTCGGTCCCCACGTGCAGCGCTCCGCCGCGGGTGTGCACGGTGGTGGGCTGCGCGGTGTCCACGCGCTTCTGCCGGCGGGCCACTAGCGCAGCGGCTAGCACGCCGGTGCCGCACGCCAGCGTCTCGTCCTCCACGCCCTTTTCGTAGGTGCGCACGGCAAGCGCCGCAGGCCCGCGCACTTCCACGAGGTTCACGTTGGCCCCCTCCGGCTGCAGGGCCTCATCCCCACGAACGGCCGGCCCCCAGTCGGCGAGCGGCGCCGCCTCTACGTCGTCCACAAACAGGACCACGTGCTCGGTGCCCGTCCATAGAAAGTGGGCGGCGGGGAGGGTTGCCGGCGGGGCCTGCAGATCAACCGGCGATGCGTACCGCTCGGGCGATGGAACGTACAGCCGCACCGGCGCGGTGGGATCGTTGGGCACCGCCGCCCGATAGGTCCCGGCATCGGTTGCAAAGCGAAGAACCGGCCGCTCAAGGCCCGCGTCCCGCGCGAAGCGCGCCAAGCACCGAGCCCCGTTGCCGCACATCGTAGCGCGCGAGCCGTCCGCGTTGTAGTAACGCATCCGAAAGTCTAGATCCGTCGTCGAACCGTCTTCAAAGGCGAGCAGCCCATCGGCCCCGATGCCCGTGCGCCGCGGGCACCACCGCGCGGCCAGATCCGATAATTCCTCGGGCGCAAACCGATAGAAGCGGTTGTCCAGCACAACGAAGTCGTTGCCGGCGCCCTGCATTTTTGAAAACGTGACGGTAAGCGAACGGGCCATAAAAAGCGACGCACCAATTGATTGCGATTTTGTGACGGATGCACGGCACCTCCAACAAAAGTAGCCGTACAGGAGCCTAGCAAACGCGTTTGCACACGTGTCGTGCCGCCTCGTTTGTCTGCTCATCAACCCACAAAGCCCTTGGCTGAAAAACACATACGCATCGACGGCGCCGACCCGCGCCTGCTCTTCGGATTTAACGACGTGCTGCTCCGCAAGGTAGAGGCGGCCTTTCCCGACACTAAGATTACAGCCCGCGGCACGGACATCTACCTGGCAGGCGACCCGGACACGCTGCAAACCGTCGAACAGGTGTTCAATGAGTTGATGCTGGTGCTGGAGCGCAACGATGCGCTTACGGAATCGGACGTTCAGACCGTGCTGGCGCTGTTTGGGGAGGCCGAGGGTCCGGCCCACACGCCGGCCTCCGATCTTACCATTCTAAAGACGCCCCGCGGCGACACGATCCGTCCGCGCACGCCCAACCAGGAGCGGCTGGTGGAGGCGGCGTTCAACAACGACGTGGTGTTTGCGGTGGGCCCGGCGGGCACCGGAAAGACCTACGTGGCGGTGGCGCTGGCGGTGGCTGCGTTGCGCGCGCATCAGGTGAAACGCATCGTACTTTCGCGGCCCGCGGTGGAAGCCGGTGAGCAGCTAGGCTTTTTGCCGGGCGACTTCTACGAAAAAATCGATCCGTACTTGCGCCCGCTCTACGACGCCTTGGGCGACATGCTGCCCCGCGAAAAGCTGGCGGAGTACCTAGAGCACAGCCAGGTGGAGGTGGTGCCGCTGGCGTACATGCGCGGCCGCACGCTCAAGTCGGCCTTCGTAATTCTGGACGAAGCCCAGAACGCGACCACGCGGCAGATGAAAATGTTTTTGACGCGCCTGGGCCCCAACAGCCGCGCCATCATCACCGGCGATGTGACGCAGACGGACCTGGCCAACCGGCGCGACAGCGGACTCGTGCAGGTGCAGCACATCCTGAAGGGCATCGACGGCATCGAGTTCATCTACCTCGACCGCGACGACGTGGTGCGCCACCGGCTCGTTCGCGAGATCATTGCGGCGTATGAGAAGCACGATGCGTAAACCCCTCAAGCGTACGCAGCAGGACTGGGACTGCGCCGCTACGCTTCGGCCCACGCGTTCAGGCGGTCTACGATGGATGCTGCATAGCTGCGATGCTCCGGTTTCATGAGCACGCTGCGCAGCACCGACACCTGATCGGCATGAACCGGCGTCACACCCTCCAGGTGCTTCGTCGCCCGCTCGGCGGGCACTTGGTACAGGCTGGTAAAGATGGGCGCCCGTTCGTCGGTCATCGCACGCTCGAACAGGCCGCGACTGGCCGTGTTAAGATCGGCCGCCGAGCCGTCGATGCGCGGGGCGTACGCCACGATGTCGGTGGTAGGCGGCATGTACAACTGAAGCGCCGATGCCTCGCGCACCGCCGCGGCCCACGTGCGGGCCGCCTCCAAACACGTGTGCACAATCGCGCCCACGCCGTCGGTTGGATGCAGCGGCAAGATTTGCAGCGTGCACCACAGCGCGCCGGCCGCGGCCCCCGGACGCGAGCACTCCAGGCTGATTTCGCCCAGGTGCAGGTCGTCGGACGTGAAGTACGTGTAGGGCGAGTCGTGGGCGTACACGGTGCCCACGCCGGGATCGCGAAAGAGCACGCAGCCGCACCCGTAGGGCTGTAGCCCGTGTTTGTGCGGATCGATGACCACCGAATCGGCCTCCGCGATGGCAGCAAAATCGGCAGCGGGGAAGTTGGGCGGCACGTCGTCGCGCTGCGCGGCGAGCGCGAAAAACCCACCGTAGGCGGCGTCTACATGCACGCGCACCCCGTGCGATCGGCACAGCGCGATGGCGTCTGCGATGGGATCGACCACGCCCAGCCCGGTCGTTCCGGCGGTGAGCACGACGGTGCCCACATCGCCTTTCTGTACCACCTCTTCCAGCGCATTCAGGTCGATGCGCTCGTGGGCATCGGTGGGCACGGTGTCCATCCGAACGCCCAGCACCTTGGCCATGCGCGTATGCGTGTAGTGCGCGGCCTCCGAGCACACAAATCCGCGGTCCGGATGCTGCTCGCGGGCCACCCACAACGCCTCCAGGTTCGCCACCGTACCGCCGCCCGTCAGGTGCCCCAGCGTTTCTTTGGGCAGCCCCAACATGTGCGCAAGATCGGCCACCACCTCTTTCTCCATTGCACTCGTGGGCGGGCCGCCATCGAGCGCATGATTGTTGGGGTTGATGCGCATCGCCGCCATGTACGCCGCCATGGCCACGGGATGGGGCGGCTTCAGCATCTGCCCGGCATACCGCGGGTGATGAAACGGATAGTTGCCCCCCAGGCGCTCCAGGTACCGATCGAACACATCGTCGATGCGCGCAGGCGCGGCGGACAGCGATGGGTGGCGTGCAAACGTCCCCCACGACTGCTCCCAGTCGTCGAGGTGCTGCATGGCGCGGTCTAACAATGCGCGAAGGGTTGAAGCATGAACGTCGGGCACAGTAAACTAGCGATTGAGCAACACGTTATGCGAACGCTGTGCAACATACAACGTACGCATCGAAGTTGCGAAACGAACGCCCTGCCTGCATGCCTTCTGGCTCTGCGCTCTTTGAAGCGCCCACCGTTCTGACGGTCCCCAAACAGGGACACGCGCCCGACGAGAACGAGGACGCTACGGCTTATCACCAGCAGGCAGCAGCCATTGCAGACGGCGCGACCGAGTCTGCTTTTGCCGGCGCGTGGGCCGCGCATCTTGCCACCGCCATTGCCCGGGCCGCCCCCCTGACGGCCGCAGCCTTTGCACACGCGGCCAACGATGCACGCGACGCCTGGCACGCCGAGGTGGCGCCGCAGCGCACCGATCTGCCGTGGTATGCAGCCCAGAAGGCGGCGCAGGGGGCGTTTGCTACCGCGCTCGGCATTGTGGTCCGGCCCGGTTTCACGTGGACGGCCTGCAGCGTGGGCGATTGTGCGCTGTTCCACCTCCGCAACGAGGCGCTTCTTCAGGCTTGGCCGCACGACACCCCCGACGCCTTTACGCATCGTCCTGCGCTGCTGTGCAGCCGTCGAGACGCCCCAGCTCCCGCGATCGAGCACACCCGTGGATCGTGGCAGCCGGGCGATGTGATGGTGCTGGCCACCGACGCCGCGGCGGCCTGGCTCCTGGCCACCACCCCGACGCGCGCGCTAGGATGGACGCCCCCGTCGTTTGCAGCGGCCGTCCAAAAAGCGCGGGCCGCGGGAGCGCTCCGCAACGACGACACCACCGTTCTCCGCCTTCATTGCTCCGCGTAGCCGTGGCCTATCCCACCCCAAGCGCCTATCAAGAAGCGGTGCAGTTTCCAGCCACCGCCTTCGCCGATCCCGTCCTGCAAGCGGCCGAGCCACGCACCAACGTCCTCGGCCTCCCCCAACCCGTAACCG
Source organism: Salisaeta longa DSM 21114 (assembly GCF_000419585.1). NCBI lineage: Bacteria > Pseudomonadati > Rhodothermota > Rhodothermia > Rhodothermales > Salisaetaceae > Salisaeta > Salisaeta longa. Next base: position 250,051 of record NZ_ATTH01000001.1, on the reverse strand, counting down.
GCGCGTTCGCGGCCGTCTTTCCGCTCACCGACCCCGCCACGGGGCGCACCTGGGCGGCCAAATGCTTCGTTGCAGAAGGCGATGCACTGGACGAACGCTACGCGGCCCTGGCTGATCATCTCGCGGCGCATGCTCCCGACGCGCTTGTACCCATCGATTTTCAGCCGCAGGGCATCCGCGTTGACGGCACGTGGTATCCGGTACTCAAAATGGAATGGATTGACGGCACACCGCTGAACCAATTCGTCGCCGATCATCTTGAGACCCCCGATGTACTCGAGTCGCTGCGGCGCACGTGGCGGCGCGTCGTGCAATCGCTGCGCGCAGCCCGCATCGCGCATGGCGACCTGCAGCACGGCAACATCCTCGTGACCGACGCGGGCGTCCTTCGCCTGGTGGATTACGACACGATGTGGGTGCCCGCGCTGAAGCAGCGGTCGAGCGCCGAGGTGGGCCACCGCAACTACCAGCACCCGGACCGCACCGACGCGCTCTTCGACGCCACCCTCGACCACTTCGCCGCCCGCGTCATCGACGTGGCGCTTCAGGCGTGTCGCCACCGGCCCGCGCTGTGGGCACGCTTCGATAATGGCGAAAACATGCTGTTTCGCGAGGCGGATTTTTACGATCCGAGCGCCTCGGCCCTGTTTGCAGAACTGCGAACGATTGAGGCCGTGCGGCCGTCGGTTGAGGCGCTGGAGCACGCCTGCTACATGCCGCCCGAGGATGTGCCCCCGCTTGAATCGTCTGCTGAACCCTCGACCCGCTGGACGCTGCAGGCTGCGCGCGCCCGGCGGCGCGCGCGTCGCCAACCGCCGCGCACCGGCTGGGAGCGCTGGCTTGCCCCGCTGGCCCTGGCTACGGGGCTCGCTGCCACCGCGCTCCTCGTGCTAATGTCGCCCGTTGGGGGCCTCGCGGCCCTCGGTGGGGGCGCAGCGGTGTGGGTGTGGCTCGTGGGATGGCGCTACCGCCAGCAGCCCATCGTACGCCGTCACCGGCGCCTCACGCAAGAAGCCGAACGGCTACGTGCGCGGTGCGAGACGCTGACCCGCGAGATCGACACGCTGCAGTCCCAAAAGGTCGACGTGCGCGCGTCCATCGACGAACGGCGCGCCGATCGTTTGGAAACCGTGCAGCAAAACGCCCTGCACGATCGCCTAAAGCACCATTTCATTGGCGAGGCACGCGCGGTGGACGGCATCACGCACAAGATTGTGGTGCGCCTGAAGGCGGCCAACATACGAACGGCTGCCGAAGCGACCCCGAAGCGGCTCCGTGACGTGCGGCGCATTGGCGACACAACGCGTACACGCCTCTTGATGTGGCGGGCCGCGTTGGTCCACGCGTATGAGGACGAGGTTCCCGATCGCCTCTCCCCTGCCGAAGAACGACGGCTCCAGCGCTACGTTGAGCGCCGCATCGACGACATCGAACGCCGCATCGCGCGTGCGAAAGAGAAGAAGCGCGTGCAATCCACCGAACGACAAAAGGTGCTCGCACGACGCGAAGCGCTGCCCGCGCTCTCCCTCGCGCGCTACGTGCGCTACCTCTTCTACAGCGCGACGCTCCCATCCCTCGAAGGCACGGAGCACGCCCCCGAGGCCCAGCAGCCTACCGTTCCCCCTCCTCATGCGGAAGAAGACGAAACGCCGTGGTGGGATCAGCCCTCCGCCCAACCTTCATAGCGCCGCTACTCGTCAGCCCACAGATCGTCGAGGTCGTCGAGCGTTGTATCCGACGGCTCCTCTTCCGGATTGCGCACCAGGGCCAGCACCGCCCCGTGCGACACGATCAGGTATTCCTGGTCGTTGTAGCGCAGTTCAATCGCCTTGTCGCGCAAGAAAAAGGCATAATCACCAGGCTCCGCCTGCAACGGCAAGTACCGAACCATGCTCCCATCAGGCTTCCACGAATCGTCCTCGGTGTACTCCGGGTTCGGCATCAGATAGCCGGGGCCCGTCTTCACCACATATCCGCTTCGCACATTGTCCTGCAACGCAACCGTTTCCGGAAGCACCAGCCCTCCAGACGTTTGTTCTTCCCCATCGCTGGGCTGAATAAGGATGCGATCTCCGACGACGAGCAGTTCTCCCATAGGGATTGCGGTACGACAAGCTATTCATTTGGTGGCGGTAGGCATAACCGTACCACATCCACTCCCCAATGGATTCCTTTGCCCCCCTGGCTGGCCCTAAAGTTACGACGCCTTAGCGCTGGCGCCTACGATATTACATCAGCGTAAATACGACATACATCACGAGGCTAACGAGCCCTACGCCAATCGTCATCACGCGAATGGTGCGGTCAACCGGATTGTCCATGGGTCATCGATCATTTGTTTTTGGTGGGGTTTAATACGCATTTGTGTAATTAAGAAACCCCTCGTAACAACTTCAAGGCATGTTCAACGTATGTTCAACAACAGTCGCGGAGGGAAAGCACCGTTTGGAGCGGCTCACGCGGGATGCAATTTTGGGCAGCATCCCTCCTTACACACAATTTTACCAAAAAACCATATCAAGGATTGTACCGCGGTCGCGATCCTACAAACAAGTTTCGCGTGAGGCGCGGCCCGCGCAGGGGGTTTTGGCGTATGCCAGATGCAGCAGCGCGCAGCATGGACCGTTCGCCGCGGCCCGCGTTCGACCGCACGTCGCCAAATTCCACAATTCTTTGCGGCGTTTGCAGCACATCTTCCGTCAGCCGGGAAGCAATTCCGGTCGATACCTCCTATGTTTCATGACGATTCGCCCGGCGTCTTCCGGTGTCATGAACAGACGCATGTTGTGGGCGCGTCACGACATTTGCCACTCCACCGTACTGAACAAGCATCCGGTCTCATGGAAGTAGGATCTGAAGAGATAAAGGGGAAAATCATCGAGGTTGTTGGCCCGGTGGTGGACGCCGAATTTTCGAGCGAGCACATTCCCGACATTCTAGATGCCCTGCGCATTCCGCGCGAGAGCGGCGACGAGCTCATCTTGGAGGTGCAGCAGCATCTTGGGGAGCGGCGTGTGCGCGCGATTGCCATGGACTCGACGGACGGCTTGCAGCGTGGCCAGGCCATCATTGCCACCGGCCAGCCAATTTCCGTTCCGATTGGCGAGAGCATCCGTGGGCGGCTGTTTAACGTCGTCGGCCAGGCGGTAGACGGTCTGCCACAGCCCGATACCGACGAGCGGCGCGCGATTCACCAGGACGCGCCCGACTTTGAGAACCTTGCGTCGGAGCAGGAAATCCTGGAGACGGGCATCAAGGTGATGGACCTCATCCAGCCGGTGCCCAAGGGCGGCAAGGTGGGCCTGTTTGGCGGCGCGGGCGTCGGCAAGACGGTGCTCATCATGGAGCTCATTAACAACATTGCGAAGGCGCACGAGGGCCTTTCCGTCTTTAGCGGTGTGGGCGAGCGCACCCGTGAGGGCAACGACCTGCTCCGGGAGATGCTGGAATCGGGCGTGATGACGTACGGCGAGGAGTTCAAGCATGCCATGGAGGACGGCGGCTGGGACCTCGACAAGGTAGACCTGGAGGCTGTGAAGGAGTCGAACATTGCGCTCGTCTTTGGCCAGATGAATGAGCCCCCCGGAGCCCGCATGCGCGTGGGGCTGACCGGCCTCACCATTGCGGAGTACTTCCGCGACCTGGGCGGCCGCGACGTGCTGTTCTTCCTCGACAACATCTTCCGCTTTGTGCAGGCCGGCTCGGAGGTGTCGGCGCTTATGGGCCGCATGCCGAGCGCCGTGGGCTACCAGCCGACGCTCGCCAGCGAAATGGGCGACCTGCAAGAGCGCATTACGTCGACCAAGAAGGGATCGATTACGTCGTTTCAGGCGGTGTACGTGCCGGCGGATGACCTGACCGACCCCGCTCCGGCCACGACGTTTGCCCACCTCGATGCCACCACGGTGCTCTCGCGCCAGCTCTCCTCGCAGGGCATTTACCCGGCCATCGACCCGCTCGACTCGACGAGTCAGATGCTGAACGAGCGGACGCTGGGCACCGAGCACTACCAGACGGCGCAAGATGTGAAGGAGATCCTGCAGCGCTACAAGGAGCTTCAGGACATCATCGCCATCCTGGGCATGGATGAGCTGTCGGACGAAGACAAGCAGGCCGTGAACCGCGCGCGCCGCGTGCAGCGGTTCCTGAGTCAGCCGTTCTTTGTGGCCGAGCAGTTCACCGGCACGCCGGGCGCCTACGTTTCGGTTGAGGAAACCATCCGTGGCTTCCGCATGATTCTCGACGGCGAGCTCGATCACCTGCCTGAGCGTGCGTTCTTGCTGAAGGGCACCATCGACGAGGTCATCGAGGACGGCGAGAAGATGCTCGAAGACGCGTAACGGATGGTGCCTTTCGCGGGCCGCGCGGTTGTGCGCGGCTCGCGGCTGAGGCGCAGCGCCCTACCGGTCCCCCCAATTTCGATAGTGTGTCATGGCAGACGAATTGTACGTAGACATCGTAACGCCCGACGACCGCGCCTTCCGCGGCCATGCCAGCGGCGTGCGCGCGCCCGGCGTAGAGGGCAGCTTTGAAGTGCTCAAGAACCACGCGCCGCTCATCGCGGCCCTCGGCGTAGGGCCGCTGGTGGTGCGCACGCAAGACGCCCACGAGTACGCCGACATGCACGACGACCGCATCGTCTTTGCAACGACGGGCGGCTTCCTCGAAGTGCTGGATAACAAGGTGACGGTGCTTGCTGATGCCGTCGAGCTGGCCTCCGAGATTGATGTGGAACGCGCACAAGCGGCCGAAAAGCGCGCGCTCGACCGCCTCCAGCAAGGGAGCAGCGACGACATCGACCGCGAACGCGCCGAGGCGGCGCTGGAACGTGCCCGCGGCCGGCTGCGCGTGGCGATGGGCCAAGTGGGCGCCGCACGGTAACCGTTTTCTTTTGCTGTTGCCACGTATCGCCTGCGCGCCCGGCCCCCAGTGGACCGGGCGCGCTTTCTTTTGGATTGCTCCCTGCACTCGCGATGGCGTTGTCGCCCGATTTTTTCGACCGCTCCACCCTCACCGTCGCCCGCGACCTCCTGGGGCGCCATCTGGTACGCATCGCCGACGATGGCACGCGCCTGGTCGGCCGGATCGTTGAAACGGAGGCCTACACCGAGGGCGACCGCGCCTTTCATGGATGGGGCCTGTACGACGAAGAAACGGGCACGCTGCGACGCGAAGGCCGCGCGGCCGATCTCTTCCGTGCACCGGGCACGGCCTACATTTACCTCATCTACGGCATGTACTGGCTCCTGAACGTGGTCACCGAGCCGGAAGGGCGAGGCGGCGGCGTACTCATCCGCGCTGTTGAACCGCTTGAAGGGGCCGCCCACATGCAACAGCGGCGCGCCGCCGCTAAGCGTCCCGTAGAGCTAACCAATGGCCCCGGCAAGCTGACGCAGGCGTTTGCCGTCGACGACCGCCTCCACGCGGCGCTCCTTACCGAGCCTCCGCTCTTTTTTACGGCCGGCCAGCCGGTGGACGACGCGGCGGTGGAGACGTCGGCGCGCATTGGCCTCACGAAAGGCGTCAACCGCCCCTGGCGCTTCTTTATCGCCGATCATCCATACGTGTCGCCCGGCGTGCCGAGCGATCAGCGCGCCTGAGAGCCCCGAACAACCCGGCGCCTGTGGCACACGTGTGCCGGCCCGACGTACGACGCGCTCCTTCTTCTACAGACTTCCGCCCGATCATGAGTGACACCGCCGATTCCGTTGAGGCGTTTGAGCAGGCCGCCGTTGAGCACACGCGGGCCGCGCTCGACTACATGAAGCAGTTTGGCATCGAACCCGAAGGCCACATTCGCCCGTTTCTTCCGCCCGACACGCGGCAAGACAGTATCGACCGCATCCCGTTTGCACACGATGTGGCGCAGCGCGTGACCTATGAAACCGAACCCGGCGAGTTTTCGGCGCGCTGCCCCTTTTCCGGGCTCCCCGATTTTGGCACCCTCCGCGTGGAGTACGTGCCGGGCGACTGGATCCTGGAGTTGAAAAGCCTGAAGTACTACCTCATCTCGTGGCGCGACATCGGGGCAGCGCAAGAGGATATTACGGCAATCATTTTTCAGGATCTCCTCGACCGCCTCGAAAACCCCGCACACCTCGTCGTCACCACGGAGTACAACGTGCGCGGCGGCATTAACACCACGTGCTGCGTCGACAGCCGCGAGCAATAGCGCGGCGGCTGGTTACTGCGACAGCGCCTCGGTGAGCGTGAGGACGCCCTGGTTTTCAACCCGGCGGTAGTGCACGGGCGCATCGGCGTAGGTGCTTTCCGAGATGTCGTCGTCGGACGGTACGGGGGACGCGCCGCGCACGACGGCCTGCACATTCTGCAGCGTCCGCTGGTACTGCTTCGTCGTCAGGCGTTGCTCGGTGATGATGGCGCCGTAGGTGCGGTTGAGGGCGCGGTAATTATCGCTCCCCTTCAGCTCCTCCACCCAGGTTTGGTGGTGGTTGAGGCGCTCCTGGTGCAGCGCAACGGTGCGCTCGTAGCGCGCGGCCATCGGCTGGAGCGCCGCGCTGGTGTCGGCAACGGCCTGCAGGCGCGCAAGCTCGGCTTTGGCCTGCGTCAGATCGGTGGCAAACTGCTCGGTGGCCGTCTGCATCTGTTGCCACGTTTCTTGCTCGGTGCCATACCCGCCGTACGTGCGGCAGCCAACGAGCAAAAGCAAGAGACACAGCGGGAGGAAACGCGACATGGGCATAGGCGACATAAGAACATGCTGGCTAGTCGAATGCATCGTGCGCACCACACGTGCAATGCGCAAGCTATAAGATCAGGAGCGACGAACTTCTTTTCAGCCGCGGAACGCGTCTTTGGGTCTTTTTCATGGACGACGGGCGGGGCCCGCGCGCGCCGCGGCGTGAAGGATCAGAGAAACATCCGCACGCTACCAAAGGTTACCGACACGCAGGACTTCTATCCCAACAGGGCGCATCATGAGTGAACAGTCGATTCGTTTGGTTGAGCGCCTCCGCACGCGCGTACGTCGCACGCTGCGGCGCCTCACCCTTGCAAAGGCTGCCACGGTGGCCGTATGGTGCGTAGGCGGCCTCGCCCTTGCCTGGCTCCTTGCCACGGCTGTTGAAGCCGGCCTGTGGCTACCCACCACCGCTCGCTCCGTGCTCATGGGCCTGCTTGGCGCGGCTGCGCTTGGCGCGTTGGCCTACGTCGCGCGTCCGACCCTCCAGCTCCTAGGCGTCCTCCCACAGCCCGACGATGCCGCCGTTGCTGCGCACATTGGCAACGCCTATCCCGAGGTGTCCGACCGCCTCCTCACGGTGCTCCAGTTGGCGGATGGGCGGCGGACGGAAGCGCCCGACCCGATGGTGGAAGCCGCTGTGCAGCGGCTGGGCGCCGACGTTGACGCCGTTCCGTTTGAGGACTTGGCCGACTTTACGCCGGTGCAGCGGGCTTCGCGATATGCCGTTCTTCCGCTCCTGGGCGTCCTCGCCTTCTTCCTGATCGCTCCTACCACGTTCCTGGGGGCTTCGGGGCGATTGCTTTCGCCGCGCACTCATTTTCAACCGCCGGCGCCGTTTCAACTTGCCGTCTCGCCCGGCGACGCCACCCGTGTAAAAGGCGACTCGCTGCAGATCCGCATTGAAGCGACGGGTGACATGCCAGCGGCGCTCTCCTTGCAGGTAGACCCAGGTGCGGCCCCCGTACAAACGATGCGTCTTACCCCGAACGCCGCGGGCGTCTTCACCCACCTGCTGCGCGGCGTACGATCCGACCTGCGCTACCGGATTCGGCACCCGTTGCTGGATACGCGCTGGTACCGCGTGACGGTGCATCCGCGCCCGCTGGTGCAGCGCCTGCGCGTGGTGATAACGCCGCCGGCCTACACCGGCCTCCCCGCCGAAACGCTTGCGACCAATGTGGGCGACGTGACGGCCCTGCCCGGTAGCCGGGTGACGGTGCGTGCCCATGTGGGCGGCGCGCCGGTTGAACGCGCCACGCTCTTGTTTGCCGACAGCACCCAACGCCCACTCACCATCGACGGCCGCGCGGCCCTCGGATCGTTTACGCTGTACGCCGACGGGGCATACAGCCTTCGCCTGGAAAGTCCGCAGGGCATAGCCAATGCCGCGCCCATTCGCTACCAGCTGGCCACACAGCGCGACGCGCCGCCCGCGATTACGTTCGAGGCCCCGACCGCCCGGGCCGCCCTCACCGAGGCCCTCGCCCCAACCCTGCGCCTGCGCCTGCGCGACGACTTCGGGTTCTCGCGGGTGCGCCTGTACTATCGCGTCTCGGAGCGCCGCTTTGGCACCCCCGACTCCGCCTTTCGCTCCATCTCCCTTCCGCCGCCGCCCGCAGGCCGCGATCAGACGCTGTCGTACACGTGGCTCATGGCGCAAGCCTCGGGGCTCAATCTCATGCCGGGCGATGTCGTGTCGTACTACGCCAAGGTGTGGGACAACAACGCCGTGGCCGGCTATCGCTCCGACGTAACGGCCACCCAGCAGCTGCGCCTCCCGTCGATGGCCGAGCAGTACGAAGCCCTCGACAAGACGCAACAGGCGGCCACGCAAACGATCGACCGGATGCAGCAAGACGCGCAGCAGCTCCGCCAGGAGACCCAGGAGCTTAAGCAAACCATCCGGCGCACCCGCGAAGCCTCGTGGCAGTCAAAGCGGCAGGCCGAGCAGATTGCCCAGCAGCAACAGGCGCTGGAGCAAAAGGCCAACCAGCTGCAACAGCAGATGGAAGAGATCACGCGGCAGATGCAAAAGGGAGAGCTTACCAGCCCCGAGACGCAGAAGCTGTACAAAGAGCTGCAACGCGTGATTGAGGAGCTGAAGTCGCCCGAGCTTGAGCGCGCTCTGCAGAAGCTGCAAGAGGCCATGCAGCAGATGGACCTGCGGCAGATGATGCAGTCGATGGAGCAGATGACGTTTAATGAGGAACAGTACCAGCAGCGCCTGAAGCGCGTGAAGGAGCTGTTTGAGCGGCTGAAGGCGCAGCAATCGCTCGATGAGCTGGCGAAGCGGAGCGCGGCCATTGCGAAGCTCCAGAAGCAGCTGGCCGAACAGACCCAAAAGCTGGCGCAGGGCGACTCCGCGGCCGCCGCGCGGCCCCAGCCCTCTGAAACGGCCAATCAGCAGCAACCGAGCGGAAAAAAGGCGTCCGAGCGCAAGAAAAACGCAGGCCAGAAGCCAACCGCCCCCCAGCAAAAAGCGGCCGGCCGCTCGCCATCTCCCCAAAAGAAAACTACGCAGCAACAACGCGACGCCCTGGCCCGCGAGCAAGACCGGGCGCGCAAGCAGCTGGAGGCGCTGCAAAAACAGCTACGCAAGCTAACCGAGCCGTCTGCATCCAAGGCGCTTCCCAAAAAGCAGCTGCAGCAGCTCCAACAGCGCATGGCGCAACAGAAGCTAAGTCGGCAGATGAAGCAGAGCAGCCAACAGTTGCGCCGTGGACAGTTTAAGCAGGCCCAGCAGAGTCAGCAGCAGCTGCAGCAACAGATGCAACAGATGACGCAGCAGCTCCGGCAGATGAAGCAACAGATGTCGGGCAAGCAACGGCGCATCAATCGGGCGGGGCTTCTGGCAGCGCTCGACCATACCCTGCGGCTGTCGCAGCAACAGGAAGCGCTGCGTCACGCGGTTGACCGGTTGGTGAGCGAGAGCCCCACGCTGCGCGAGAAGGCGCAGGCGCAAAATCGGCTGGTGACGGGCACGACGCTGCTCAGCGACTCGCTGCAACACCTGGCCGAGCGCATCCCACAAATTTCGAGTGCTTTCCAGGCGCGGGCCACGAACGCCTTGCGCGCGATGGAAACCGCCACCACAGCCCTCACCGAGGGCCGCGTGCCCAACGCGACGAGCGAGCAAAAATCGGCCATGATGCACCTGAACGAGCTGGCCGCGCTTATTCTTGACGTCCTCGAACAGCTCAACAAGGGCCAGGGCAAGGGCGGCGGGGGTATGTCGATGCAGCAGATGATGCAGCAACTCCAGCAGATGGCCGGCCAGCAACAGCAGCTCAACCGCCAGATGCAACAGTTTCTGAACAGCGTGCAAGGCAAGCGGCTGTCGGCCAACCAGCAAGCCCGCCTCAAGCAGCTCGCGCGCCAGCAGGAGCGCATCCAGCAGGAGCTGAACGCCCTGCGCAAACAAGCCGGCCCCAACGCCCAGCAGGCCCTGGGCGACCTGGGCAAGGTGGCCGAGCAAATGGAGCAGACCATCCGCGAGCTGCAACAGCAGCGCGTTGACCGCCGGCGGCTCAACGACCGGCAGCAACAGATTTTGACGCGCCTGCTGCAGGCCCAGCAATCGCTGCGCACGCAAGGCACCGACGATCAGCGGAAGGCACGCACCGCCGAGGGCACTTACGAACGGACCCCGCCCGATGCGCTCTCGCCCGCGGAGCAGACCGACCGCCTGCGCCGCGACCTGATCCGTGCGCTAGAAAGCGGCTATGCCCCAGACTACGAGGCGCTCATCCGGGCGTATTTCGAGCGGCTGCAACAGCTACAGGCGCCGGCCGCGCCGCCACGCTAACCGCACCGGCTCACCGCGACGCTGCACGCAATCGCTCGCGCAGGTTCAGCCGCCGCACGGTAGCCCGCGTGCGTACGGCATGCGGCGCGCCCTCTAGGTCCTGGAGCATCCGTTGCAGCGCCGCGGGGGTGTCAACGTCGTACCACTCAGGCAGCACCGTGAGACGGGCGTCAAGGCCCTCCGCACGGCGACGCGTCTCCGCAAACACCTCGTCGTGGCTGTAGGTCATGCCCGCAAACAGCGCGGGCTGCGGAGCGGTGAGGCCCAGCAGGTAAAACCCGCCATCGGCGCTTGGCCCCAGCGCAACGGCCGGAGCGGGGCGCAGCGCATCGAACGCCCGGCGGATGCGTGCCGACGGCAGCGTAGGATGATCCGTCCCGATGATGACAGCCCGCGCATACCCCGCCGCAAACGTCTCCTGAAAGGCCGTGTGCATCCGCGCGCCGAGGCCCGCCCCCGACTGCTCGTGCACGCCCACCCGATCGGGCACGGGGAGCGCGGCCGACGCGTCGGTCAGGTACAGGCGCACATCGGCAGCGAGCGCGGCGTACTGCCGCAAGGCATCTTCCAGAAAGGCCGCGTAGAGGGCTGCGGCTTCTTCGTCGCTCAGGAGCGTGGTGAGGCGCGTCTTTACGGCCCCCGGCTCCGGCGGCTTGGCAAAGACGATGAGGGCGTCGGTCATGCAACAGACGAGTGGTTAGCGGCGCATGCGATCGATGGTATCGGCCAGCGTATCCACGGCCCCATCAACGTCTTCGGGGCTGGTATCCTTCCCCAGCGAGAAGCGCACCGCGGCAGCGGCCGTCTCGCGCGGCAGTCCTAGCGCCGTAAGCACATGGCTGGGCTCCAGCGCGCCACTGGTACACGCGGATCCGGCCGAGGCCTGCACGCCGTGCATGTCGAGGTTCAGGAGCAGCATTTCGCCGTCGATGGGCTGTCCCGCGTGCGGGGGAAACGAGATGTTGACGATGTGCGGCGCGACGGGCCCGTGGTGCACCGGCGTGTTGAAGCGGAAGTGGTCCAGCGCGTCCGTTAGCCCCTCCACGAGCCGCTGCTGCAACGACTCGAGGCGCGCCACCCGCTCGGGCGCCCGCTCGACGGCACGCGTAAGCGCCTCCGCGAGGCCCACAACGCCCGGCGTGTTCTCGGTGCCTCCGCGGCGGTTGCGCTCCTGTGCGCCGCCCGCCACGAGCGGCGGCAGGTCGATGCCCCCTCGCACGTACAGCGCGCCCACGCCCTTCGGACCGTACAACTTGTGCGCCGAGAGCGACAGCAGATCGGCCCCCAGGTCCTTAACGTTGAGGGCCATCAGCCCGGCGGTTTGCACGGCATCGCAATGCAACCAGGCCCCATGGGCGTGGCACACGTCGGCCAGTGCCGCGATGTCGTGCAGGGTGCCGATTTCGTTGTTGGCATGCATGAGCGACACGAGCGCCACGCGGTCGTCGAGGGCCTCGTCGAGCCGATCGGGAGTGATGCGGCCGTGGGCATCGGGGGCAAGCACCGTGGCCTCGTATCCTTCGGCCGCAAGCTGCTCGGCGGGCTGAAGCACCGCTTCGTGCTCGGCCGCTGACGTGACGAGCCGCGTTCGGCCGTCTGCCGCCCGGGCGCGAAGTGCTCCCTTGAGCGCCAGGTTATCCGACTCGGTCCCGCCGCTTGTAAACACAACCTCGGAGGGCTCGGCCCCCAGCGCCGCCGCCACGCGCTCGCGGGCTTCCTCCACAGCCACGCGGGCCTGCCGCCCGCGCCCGTGCACCGACGAGGCGTTGCCAAAATGCTCCAGCAGGTACGGCTCCATGGCCGCCAGCACCGCGCGGTCGAGCGGTGTGGTTGCGGCGTGGTCGAGATAAATAGCCATTACGTTCTTGTACCGATTGTGGGCTTCATTACCGTCAACGGATGGTGCGCGGGCCTCGTTCGCTGGTCTATCCCGCAAGCTACGGTCTGCATGGGCGAAGCATTGTTTCCTTGCAGTGCTTCACAAACAGACAAACGCACCGTGGCTGGTGCCACGATGCGTTTGAGCGATACAGCCTGTACTACGAAGCGTGGCTTACTCTTTCGAGCCCGCTTCTACGGAGGCCTCGCTGGGAGCGCCATCGCCCAGCGTCGACCCGTTGCCGCCAATGGCTGCTTGCAGCTTCTCGAGGTCGGACGTCTTCCCGACGACCAGATCGCGGTACTGGCGCTGCCCCGTGCCCGCCGGAATCGGATGCCCGACGATCACGTTCTCCTTCAGGCCATACAGCGGATCGCTCTTCGCACGAATGGACGCGTTCGTGAGCACCTTCGTGGTCTCCTGGAAGGAGGCCGCCGAGATGAACGAATCGGTCGACAGCGCGGCCTTCGTGATGCCCAGCAGCACCGGACGCGCCACGGCCGGACGCGCCTCGCGCACCTGCACCTCGGGCTTGTCCTGGCGCTTGAGCTTCGAGTTGGCCTCGCGCAGCTGCGAGCGGTCCACGATCTGCCCGATGGTAAGGGCACTCTCGCTCGGATCCGTCACGACAAACTTGTCGTGCATCTCGTCATTGACGCGGGCCAACTCGTGACGATCGACGTAGTCCTCTTCGAGGAAGTCGGTATCGCCCGGCTGCGTAACTTCAACGCGCTTCATCATCTGGCGGATGACCACCTCGATGTGCTTGTCATCGATGTCAACGCCCTGCAGGCGGTACACCTCCTGGATTTCGTTCAGGAGATACTCCTGCACCTCGCGCGGGCCCTTAATGTGGAGGATGTCGTGCGGGGCAATCTGCCCATCACACAGCGGATCGCCGGCCTTCACGAAGTCGTTCTCGTGCACAAGCATGTGCTTCGAGAGCGAAATCATGTAGCTCTTGGTCATGTCATCGTCACGGCTGCTGACGATAACCTCTTGCTTGCCGCGCTTACGGTCGCCGAAGCTGACGATGCCGTCAATTTCGCTGACCGTCGCCGGGTCGCTGGGCGTGCGCGCCTCAAAGAGCTCCGTTACGCGCGGCAGACCGCCCGTAATGTCGCTCTGCTTGACCGTCTGGCGCGGAATCTTGGCCAGCACCTGGCCGGCCTGAATTTCGTCGCCTTCGTCCACCTGAATGCGCGCCTGCACCGGCATGTTGTACTCGCGCTCATCGCCTTCCGGCATCTCAATCGTCACGGCCGGTGTGAGCGTGCGCGAGCGGCTCTCGATGATGACCTTCTCCTTGTGGCCCGTCTGCTCGTCGGTTTCCTCGCGGTACGTGGTGCCTTCAATGACATCCTCGTACCCCGCGGTGCCGTCAACCTCTGAGAGGATCACGCTGTTGTACGGATCCCAGCTGGCCAGCACGTCATCGCGTTCAACGGTCGCGCCGTCTTCCACGAGCAACTCGGCGCCGTAGGGCACCACGTAGCTCGTGATGGGGCGGCCGTCTTCGTCGAGGATGTTGATCTCGCCTTGCCGCGTGAGCACCACCTCCTTCGGACCGTCAGAGTCTTCGCGCATCACCGTGCGCAGGTTCTCGAACTCGACGGTACCCGCCGACTTCGTCTGCATCGTCGACTCGGACGCAATCGCGCTTGCCGCGCCACCGATGTGGAACGTACGAAGCGTGAGCTGCGTGCCGGGCTCGCCAATGGACTGGGCAGCCACCACGCCGACCGATTCGCCGACCTCCACCATCCGGTTGGTGCCAAGGTTGCGACCGTAGCACAGCGTACACACGCCCCGCTCGGCTTCGCAGGTGAGCACCGATCGAATCTCGATGCTCTCGATGGACGTTTCGGCGACCTGCTTGGCCACCTGCTCGTCGATGACGTCGTTCGCCTCAATGAGGAGCTCGCCGGTCTGCGGATCGTACACGTCGTGCACCACCACGCGGCCCACGATGCGCTGCGAGAGCGGCACCACGACTTCCTCGTTGTCGGTGAGGGCTTCCACCTCAATGCCGCGGAGCGTCCCGCAATCGTGCTCGGTGATCGTCACGTCTTGCGACACATCAACCAAGCGGCGCGTGAGGTAGCCCGCATCGGCGGTCTTGAGTGCCGTATCGGCCAGGCCCTTGCGCGCGCCGTGCGTCGAGATAAAGTACTCAAGCACCGACAGGCCCTCTTTGAAGTTGGAAAGGATGGGGTTCTCAATGATCTCGCCCCCACCTTCGCCCACATTCTTCTGCGGCTTGGCCATCAGGCCACGCATGCCGCCAAGCTGGCGAATCTGCTCCTTGGAGCCGCGGGCACCGGAGTCGGCCATCATGTAAATGGCGTTGAATCCGTCACGATGCTCCTTCAGCGTGTTGAAGAGCACCTCCGAGACGCGGTTGTTGGTCTGCGTCCAGATGTCGATGACCTGGTTGTAGCGCTCGCTATCAGTGATGAAGCCCATCGAGTAGTTGGAGCTGGCCTGGTCGACCTCTTTCTCTGCCTCCTCCACCAGCTTCTGCTTCTCGTCGGGCACCACAATGTCGGACAATGAGAACGTAATGCCCGATGTGGTGGAGCGCTCGTAGCCCATGTCCTTCATGGCATCCAGGAACTTCGAGGTCCGCTTAAAGCCAACCGTCTGCAGGATGTCCGAGATGATGGGCCGCATGTTTTTCTTCGTCAGTACGTCGTTGACGTACGGAATGCCATCTGGCACAATCTCGTTAAAGAGAACGCGCCCCACGGTGGTATCGAGAATCTCAGACGACCCGTCCGGGTCTTTCAGCTGGATCTTGGCGTGCGTTGCTACAACGTCCTGGTCGTACGCCTGGCGCACTTCCGATACGCTCGTAAAGCGCATGCCTTCGCCCTTCTCCCCATCGCGCGACTTGGTGAGGTAGTAGAGCCCCAGAATCATGTCCTGCGTGGGCACGGTGAGCGGCGAGCCGTTGGCCGGGCTGAGGATGTTGTGGCTGGAGAGCATCAAAATCATGGCCTCCAGGCACGCTTCGTGGCTCAGCGGCACGTGCACGGCCATCTGGTCGCCATCGAAGTCGGCGTTGTACGCCGTACACACCAGCGGGTGCAGCTGGATGGCCTTGCCTTCGGTAAGCACAGGCTGGAAGGCCTGAATGCCCAGGCGGTGCAGCGTAGGTGCACGGTTCAGCAGCACGGGCCGCCCCTGAATGGCCTTCTCCAGAATATCCCATACGGCGGCCGTGCGACGCTCCACGTATTTCTTGGCGCTCTTCACCGTCTTCACGATGCCGCGCTCAATCAGCCGTCGAATGATGAACGGCTTAAAGAGCTCGATGGCCATTTCCTTCGGAATGCCGCACTGGTGCAGCTCCAGGTCGGGGCCAATGACAATCACCGAACGCCCGGAATAGTCGACGCGCTTGCCCAGCAGGTTCTGGCGGAAGCGGCCCTGCTTGCCCTTCAGCATGTCACTGAGCGACTTGAGCGGGCGGTTCGACGAGCCACGTACCGAGTTCGACTTGCGGCCGTTGTCGAAGAGGCTATCAACGGCCTCTTGCAACATGCGCTTCTCGTTCCGCAGAATCACTTCGGGCGCCTTAATATCCATCAGGCGCTTCAGGCGGTTGTTGCGGATGATGACCCGCCGGTACAGGTCGTTCAGGTCGCTGGTCGCAAAGCGGCCCCCATCGAGCGGCACAAGCGGACGCAGCTCCGGCGGAATGACCGGAATCACCTTCATTACCATCCACTCCGGACGGTTTTCGCGCTTCTCGTTGGCTTCGCGGAAAGCTTCCACCACGTTGAGCCGCTTCAGCGCCTTGGCCTTGCGCTGCTGGCTCGTTTCTGTGTCCACCTGGTACCGCAGCGACTGCGAGAGCCGCTCTAGGTTCAGGCGATTCAGCATCTCCTGCACCGCTTCCCCGCCAATCATGGCCAGGAATTTGTCCGGGTCGTCGTCGTCCAGGCGGTTGTTGTCTTCCCGAATCTGGTAGAGGATGTTGAAGTACTCCTCCTCCGTGAGCAGCTGGTTTTTCTTCACGCCCAGCCGCTTCGCCGATCCGGGTTGGATGACGATGTAGTTCTCGTAATAGATGACCTTCTCCAGGCTCTTCGTCTTCAGGCCCAGGAGGTAGCCAATCTTGTTGGGCAGCGTCTTAAAGTACCAGATGTGCACCACCGGCACGCTCAGGGTGATGTGCCCCATGCGCTCGCGGCGCACCGCCTTCCGGGTTACCTCTACGCCGCAACGGTCGCAGATAATGCCCTTGTAGCGAATACGCTTGTATTTGCCGCAGTGGCACTCGTAGTCTTTTACCGGGCCAAAAATCTTTTCGCAGAAGAGCCCGCCCATCTCCGGCTTAAACGACCGGTAGTTGATCGTCTCCGGCTTGACCACCTCGCCGTACGACCGCTCCAGGATATCCTCGGGCGACGCCAGGCTGACGGTGATTTCGCTAAAGTCCTTCTTGATGTCTTTCGAGTTTCCGTACGCCATATGACAATTAGCGATTTGAAAGTGTCGAGTGTCGAATGATCGAGCATCGGAATGAGGAGCGGAGGGCTGCTCGAAGCCCCCGCTCAGCGTCATTCGTCACTCGTTAGTCCAGCGTCACTTCAAGGCCGAGGCCCTGCAGCTCGCGCACCAGCACGTTGAAGCTCTCGGGCACGCCCGCCGACGGCATGTTTTTGCCCTTCACGATCGACTCATACGCCCGTGAGCGGCCCTGCACGTCGTCCGACTTGTACGTGAGCATCTCTTGGAGCACGTTGGAGGCGCCGTAGGCATAGAGCGCCCACACCTCCATCTCGCCCAGGCGCTGCCCACCAAACTGGGCCTTACCGCCCAGCGGCTGCTGCGTGATCAGGCTGTACGGCCCAATCGAACGCGCGTGCATCTTGTCTTCAATCAGGTGGCTGAGCTTCATCATGTAGATTTGGCCCACCGTGGTGCGCTCGTCGAACGCCTCGCCGGTACGGCCGTCGTACAGCTGCGCCTTGCCGTCGCGCGGCAGGCCGGCCTTCTCCAGCTCGTCGGCGATGTCGTCCATCGAGGCCCCGTCGAAGATCGGCGTGGCGTATTTAACGCCCAGCTTGCTGCCGGCCCAGCCCAGGAGCGTCTCGTAAATCTGTCCCAGGTTCATGCGCGAGGGCACGCCCAGCGGGTTCAGCACAATGTCGACCGGCGTGCCGTCTTCAAGGAACGGCATGTCTTCCACCGGCACCACCTTGGCGATCACGCCTTTATTGCCGTGACGCCCGGCCATCTTGTCGCCAACGCCAATCTTGCGCTTGCGCGCCACGTACACCTTGGCCATCTGCACGATGCCCGCGGGCAGTTCGTCGCCCATCTGCACCTGGTGCTCCTGGCGCTTAAAGGTGCCGTCAATCTCGCGGCGGCGCGACTTATAGTTGCGCAGCAGCGTGGCCACCTTCTCGTTGAGCGTTTCGTCGCCCGTAAAGTCGAGGCGCGTGGACAGGCTCTGCGGGTCGACCTCGGCGAACGCGTCGCGTTCAAACGCAGCGCCTTCGCTTAGAATGACGTTCCCGTCGCGGTCGGTGATGCCGCCGCTTGTGGCATCGCCCACGAGCTGGAAGAATTTGTCCCAGAAGCGCTCGTTCAGCTTCTTGAGGTTCTGCTCATGCTGATGCTCAATCGCCTCCAGCCGACGTTCCTCCATCTTCTTGGAGGCCGGGTCGAGCTGGCGCCGGCTGAACAGTTGCGTGTCGATGACGACGCCGTCCATGCCGGGCTTGGCCTTCAGCGACGCATCTTTCACGTCGCCGGCTTTGTCGCCAAAGATGGCGCGCAGGAGTTTCTCTTCCGGCGTCGGATCGGTTTCGCCCTTCGGCGTAATCTTTCCAACGATGATGTCGCCCGGATTCACCTCGGCGCCGACGCGGATGATGCCGCGCTCGTCGAGGTCTTTGGTGGCCTCCTCCGAGACGTTCGGGATTTCACGGGTGAGCTCTTCCTCGCCCCGCTTCGTGTCGCGCACCTCGTGCTCGAATTCCTCGATGTGCACGGAGGTGTACACGTCGTCGGCCACGAGGCGCTCGCTGATTACGATGGCATCCTCGAAGTTGTAGCCGTGCCACGGCATGAAGGCGCAGAGGACGTTTTTGCCGAGGGCCAGCTCGCCCTTCTCGGTGGCAAACCCGTCCGTCATGACGGTGCCTTCCTCCACACGGTCGCCGACCTGCACGATCGGCTTCTGGTTCATGCACGTGTCTTGGTTGGTGCGGCGGAACTTGGTGAGCTCGTACTCGCGCACCGGCTCGCCGAACGTGAGGTCTTCGGCGCCCTGATCTTCGTCGTACCGCACGACGATCTTGTTGGCATCGACGTATTCCACTTCGCCGTCGCCCTCGGCCACAATCACGGCCCGCGAGTCTTTCGCAACGCGGCCTTCGAGGCCGGTGCCCACAATGGGACTGTCGCTGCGCAAGAGCGGCACGCCCTGACGCTGCATGTTTGAGCCCATCAGCGCACGGTTGGCATCGTCGTGCTCCAGGAACGCCACAAGGCTGGCGGCTGGCGAGACGATCTGGTTCGGGGCCACGTCCATGTACTGCACGTCTTCCGGCGGCACCACCGGGAAGTCGCCCTGGTGGCGACAGGTCACCTGGTCGGTGAGGAAATCGCCCGCCTCGTTAATGGGCGCGTTGGCCTGCGCAATGATGGCGCGGTCTTCCTCCTCGGCCGTCAGGTATTCCACTTCCTCAGACACCTTGCCGTCCTTCACAACGCGGTACGGCGTCTCGATAAATCCGAAGTCGTTGATGACGCCGTGCACGCACAGCGACGAGATCAGGCCAATGTTGGGCCCCTCGGGCGTTTCGATGGGGCAGAGGCGGCCGTAGTGCGTGTAGTGCACGTCGCGCACCTCGAAGCCCGCCCGCTCGCGGGTCAAGCCGCCCGGGCCCAGCGCCGAGAGGCGCCGCTTGTTCGTCAGCTCCGCCAGCGGATTCGTCTGATCCATGAACTGGCTGAGCTGGTTCGTGCCGAAGAACGTGTTGATGACGCTGGAGATCGTCCGGGCGTTCACCAAGTCCTGCGGCGTAAACTTATCGGCGTCCCGCAGATTCATGCGCTCGCGGATGGTCCGCGACATGCGGGCCAGCCCCAGCGAGAACTGCGAGCCCATCTGCTCGCCCACGGTTTTCACGCGGCGGTTGCTCAGGTGGTCAATGTCGTCGGGCGTGTTCTCGCCATTTTGCAGCTCGATGAGCTCGCGCACGATGGCCACCACGTCCTCCTTGGTGAGCACCTGCACGTCGGGGTCGACGTCAATTTCGAGGCGCTTGTTGATGCGGTAGCGCCCCACGTCGCCCAGATCGTAACGCTTGTCGCTGAAGAAGAGGCGGTCCAGCGCATTGCGGGCCGACTCCAGGTCGGGCGCTTCGGAGCCGCGCAGCTGCCGGTAGATTTCTTCGAGGGCCTCCTCTTCGGTGTGCGTCGGGTCTTTCTTGAGCGTCTCGACCAGGGTCGTTTTGTCGAGCGCATCCTCATCGGTGTTCTCTTTGATAAGGTACACCCGGCTGATGTCGTACTCGGCGAGCTCTTCCCAGTCGTCTTCTTCGAGTTCGTGCTCGGCGGGGAGCACCACTTCGCGTTCGGTTTCCTCGTCGACGACTTCACCAGTATCTTCGTCAACGATCTCAACGATCCGCTCGATGGTTACGCTGGTGGCCAGCTCGCGGCCCACGTACTGCTGAAAGTCGTCTTCATCCGCAATGTCAATGGCATCCGCAAGGCCAAACATGCGAATGATTTCGTCGTCGCTGGAGAAGCCGAGCGCGCGAAGGAGCGTGGTAACCGGCACCTTCTTCTTCCGGTCGATGTAAGCCCACAGGACATCGCGGACGTCGGTGGAAAACTCCATCCACGACCCCCGGAACGGAATGACGCGGGCGCTGAACAGCTCGGTACCGTTCGAGTGGATTTCCTTGCTGAAGAAGGCGCCCGGGCTGCGGTGCAGCTGCGCCACAATGACGCGCTCCGCCCCGTTTACAATAAACGAGCCGCGCGGCGTCATGAACGGAAGCGTACCGAGGTACACCTCCTGCTCAATGGCCTCAATGGCCTCTTCGTCGCCTTCTTCTTCCTTGCTCGACAGGCGCAACGTAGCCTTGAGCGGAACGGAATAGGTGAGGCCCTGCGCGATGCACTCCTCAATGGTGTGCTTGGGCGCATCGAGCTCGTAGTTGATAAACTCAAGCGTGTAGCGCTCCCGGCTGTCCTGAATCGGGAAGTGCTCATTGAACACGGCCTGCAGGCCCGTATTCGTTCGGTCCTCCGGCGGGACGTCGTCCTGCACGAAGTCGTGAAACGTCTTCAGCTGGATGTCGAGAAAATCCGGATAGTCCCAAACGGTAGGGATGCTGCCGAAGCTCTTGCGCGGCCACGCATCATCAACGTGTCCGGTCGTGGCAATATCGCCGTTAAGGAGAGTGGGCATAGGCTGGGTTGCTACCGTGAGTATACGTTAGGTCCAATCGAGAAGCAGTGCGGCGCACCATGCGGAACGCGACCCAGGACGGAGCGGACGGGCTCGGGTGAAGTGCACTCATGCGGTGGCACAAGCGGCGCAACACCGCCTTGTGTACCAAACGACATGCGTGGCGTGCCCACCGCGCTTCTGAGTTCGCTCATGCACTGCTGGTTCGCTGGGAGATCAGAGGCCGATGGCTTGCGTACCGGTGGCCTCAGTTGAAAGCATAGCACAACCTCAACGCGCCGCGTAAACCGATGTTTCGGGGGTTGGAGCGCCGCACGCATTGACGATGTGTTCACGCCACGGCCCAGCCATTCGGCCGGGCCGATACAAGCAAACAGCGGCCGCTCCGTAGAGGATGGGCCGCTGCTCGATGGCTACCTGCAAGGGCGGTGGCGTGCGCCGCCCTTGCAATCACGCGTGGTGGGTTACTTCAACTCCACGTCGCCGCCTGCGTCTTCAAGCTGAGCTTTCAGCTCATCCGCGTCTTCGCGCGAAATGCCTTCCTTGATCGGGCTTGGGGCCTCGTCGACGAGGGCCTTGGCTTCTTTGAGGCCGAGCCCCGTGATGGAGCGCACCTCTTTGATCACCTTGATTTTGTTGCCCGAAACGCCCGCCAGGATGACGTCGAACTCGGTCTTCTCTTCGCCACCATCGGCGCCGTCGCCGCCGGCAGCACCAGGGGCTGCCACGGCTACGCCAGCGGATGCCGGCTTGATGTCGTACTCTTCTTCGAGAATGTTTGCCAGCTCGTTCGCCTCTTTGATGGTGAGGTTGACTAGCTGTTCTGCGAGATCTTGAATGTCTGCCATAATTGGTTGTCCGGCGACGGTCTTCGCTACGCGCCTCGTGGCCCGCGCTACGTCGCGCTGTTTAAGGATGATTAGTGAGTGCAGTAAATGATACAGCGGCGCCCGCCAGGGTACGGCGGCTTACGCCTCCTCGTCGCTGTCGGCCATCGACTGGATGGCGCCAGCGAGCGTGCTTCCGGGCCCGGTAAGGCTGCCCACCACGGTTTGTGCGGGAGACAGCAACAGGCCAACAATGTCGCCCACGAGTTCTTCGCGCGACTTCAGCTTCGACAGCTGGTCGAGCGCCTCGTGGCCTTCATAGATTTCGCCTTCAATGTAGGCGGCTTTCAGCTCGGGGCGCTCGATGTCCTCGTCCTCAAGAAAGTCCTTGAGCACGCGGGCCGGCTTGGCCGGGTCATCGCTGAAGGCGATGGCCGTGGGGCCGGCAAAGTATTCATCAAGCGCATCCAACCCGTCGATGCGGTCAAGCGCAATGCGGGCGAGCGTGTTTTTGCATACCTGATACTCCACCCCGGCCGCGCGGAAGCGCCCGCGCAGCTCGTTGGTTTGGGCCACCGAGAGGCCCTGGAAGTTGGTCAGGTAGATGATGGAATGATCGTCAAGCCGTTCGCCGATCGAGTCGATGACGT
Source organism: Salisaeta longa DSM 21114 (assembly GCF_000419585.1). Taxonomy (NCBI): domain Bacteria; kingdom Pseudomonadati; phylum Rhodothermota; class Rhodothermia; order Rhodothermales; family Salisaetaceae; genus Salisaeta; species Salisaeta longa. The sequence goes on along the minus strand of NZ_ATTH01000001.1, from coordinate 227,744 downwards.
CGGCCTTTTCTGAGCGCGTAAGAGGCATGGTGGTTCGGCAAGTCAGAAGTCAACAGTCGCAGGAAGGACGTGCGGGCGCTAGCGGGCCTCGCTTAGCACCGAGCTCCGGTCTACGGCAATGGGCGGGCCCATCGTGCTGGAGATGGTGATGGATCGCAGGTACAAGCCCTTCGACGCCGGCGGCCGCAGCCGCATCACTTCCCGCATAAACGCACGAGCATTCTCGTAGATCTCGTCTTCGTCAAACGACACCTTGCCAATGGCCGTGTGCAGGTTGCCGTGCTTGTCGACCCGAAACTCGATCTTACCGGCCTTCACTTCTTTAATAGCCTCGGCAACGTTCATCGTCACCGTCCCGCTTTTGGGATTCGGCATCAGGCCGCGCGGCCCCAGGATGCGCCCCAGGCGGCCCACCTGGCCCATCACGTCGGGCGTAGCAATGACGACATCAAAGTCGAGCCAGTTGTCATTCTGGATGCGCTCCACGTATTCATCAAGCCCCACGTAGTCGGCGCCGGCTTCCTCCGCCTCGGCCTGCTTTCCTTCACTGGCAAGCACCAGCACGGTCACGTCGCGGCCGGTGCCGTTGGGCAGCGCCACCGATCCACGTACCATCTGATCGGCGTGGCGCGGATCGACGCCCAGGCGCAGGTCGATGTCAACGGACTCGTCGAAGTTTGCCGTGGCGGTCGCTTTAACCAGTTCGGCGGCTTCGCGGAGGTTGAAAGGCCCGTCGCTTTCCTCAATGCGGGCCTTTGCCTCACGATATCGTTTTCCTCGTGTTGGCATAGTAGCTGTTCATCTGTGCGGTACAAGCGTCCTCAGGGTACGAGCACTCCCGCGGTGAAAAGAAATTGGTGAGTGGTTACGCGTCGGGCTTCCCCTTCACGTTAATGCCCATCGAGCGCGCGGTGCCCGCAACCATGCGAGCGCCCTGCTCGGGCGTATGGGCATTCAGGTCGTCCATCTTCCGCTCGGCGATGTCGATGCAATCTTGCCACGACACGGTGGCCACTTTTTCGCGCAGCGGGTCGCCCGCACCTTTGTCAATGCCGGCGGCCTGCTTCAGCAGAATGGAGGCCGGCGGGCTCTTAACGATGAAATCGAACGACCGGTCGGCATACACCGAGATCTCAACCGGCAGCAGCGTGCCCATCTGGTCCTGCGTCTTCGCATTGAACTTCTTGCAGAACTCCATGATGTTAACGCCGTGCTGGCCCAACGCCGGACCAATAGGCGGCGCCGGGTTGGCTTGTCCCGCCTTAATTTGCAGCTTGATAACGGTTTCTACTGGTTTCGCCATAATGCCTGTGCGGTGCTAGCGTCTGCGCGCGGCAGACTTCCGCCTGTTGTTGAATAGGATAAAACGGGTGTCGGGTGGCGCTACTCTTCGTGCTCCACCTGCAGATAGTCAAGCTCAACGGGGGTTTTCCGTCCAAAGATGGAAACCATGACCTTGACTTTCATCTTTTCGGGATAGACCTCTTCGACGAAGCCGTTGAAACTATCAAACGGCCCGTCCACAACCTTCACCGGATCGCCGGGCTTAAACGGAATTTCGGGCTGCTCGCCCATGGCCTCGGCCCGATCCATCTTGCCCAGAATGCGCTGCACCTCATCCGGACGCAGCGGCGTGGGCTCTTTGCCCGTGCCCGACTTCAGAAAACCGATGACGGAAGGCAGTCCTTCAGCGAGCTCCCGAAGGTACGTGTCGAGCGTGCAATGCAAGAGGATGTATCCCGGAAAGAACTTGCGCTCTTTGGTACGCTTTTTTCCGCCGCGCATCTCGAACACCGTCTCGGTCGGAATCATGATCTCGTCGACCCGATCTTCAAGGTCGAGGCGTTCGAGCTCGCTCTCCATGTAGCGCCGCACTTTCTTCTCGTGACCCGAGAACGTGCGCAGCACGTACCACTTTTTGATGCCGTTGGCCATTCCGATGCTGGATCTCGTTGCAATAGAGCAGAAACTACTGGTACAGAATCTCCAGCGCCGTACTGATGACGCGATCTGCCAGATAGACGAAGATGGAAATAATCAGCGTGGCCACAATCGTGATGCTCGTGCTGCTGATGAGCTCTTCACGCGTCGGCCAATTCACCTTTTCCATTTCGGCCCGGACGTTCCGTAAGTATTCCTGGATCGCGTTCATAAAGGAGTGGGGTTGAAGAGTGCCGCTGGTTGGCGACGGCTTGGTGCGTGCGAAGGGCGCGTTGCATGGGCCCTGAATGCTGCACGGGCGGGAGGACTCGAACCCCCAACCTGCGGTTTTGGAGACCGCTGCTCTCCCAGTTGAGCTACGCCCGTGTGTGCCAGACACCGCCTCAACCGGCGGTGCCTGGAAATTGTTGCCCAGCGGAGCGGACATTCGCAGAATGCCCACACAGCCCGGGCGGCGGCGCTAGTCGAGGATCTTGCTGACCACGCCCGCACCGACCGTGTGCCCGCCCTCGCGAATCGCAAAGCGCAGGCCCTCCTCCATCGCCACCGGCTGAATCAGCTCCACCGTGAACGTCGCGTTGTCCCCCGGCATCACCATCTCCATCCCCTCCGGCAGCTTGATGTCTCCCGTCACGTCCGTCGTGCGGAAGTAAAACTGCGGGCGGTACCCCTTGAAAAACGGCGTGTGACGACCGCCCTCTTCCTTCGACAGCACGTACACCTCGCACTCAAACTGCTTGTGCGGCGTCACCGTCTCTGGCTCCGCCAGCACCATGCCGCGCTCGACCTCTTCCTTCTTGATCCCGCGCAGCAAAATGCCGGCGTTGTCGCCCGCCTCGCCTTCGTCGAGCGTCTTGTTAAACATCTCAATCCCCGTCACCGTCGAGGTGAGCTTCTCCTCTTGCATCCCCACAATGTCGATCTCGTCGCCCGTGTGGATGCGCCCGCGCTCAATGCGGCCCGTCACTACCGTCCCGCGGCCTGTAATCGAGAAGATGTCCTCAATCGGCATCAAGAACGGCTGGTCCACGTCGCGCTCCGGCGTCGGAATGTACTCGTCGACCGCCGCCATCAGCTCCATGATCTTCTCTTCGGCCGCCGCGTCGCTCTCCAGCGCTTGCAAGGCCGAGCCGCGGATCACCGGCACCTCGTCGCCCGGGTACTCGTACTCCTCAAGCAGCTCGCGGACCTCCATCTCCACAAGCTCCAACAGCTCCTCGTCGTCGACCAGGTCGGTCTTGTTCATAAACACCACCAGGTAGGGCACCCCCACCTGCCGCGCCAGCAAAATGTGCTCGCGCGTCTGCGGCATCGGGCCGTCGGTGGAGGCGACCACCAAGATCGCCCCGTCCATCTGCGCCGCGCCCGTCACCATGTTCTTCACGTAGTCGGCGTGCCCCGGGCAGTCCACATGCGCGTAGTGCCGCGCCTCCGTCTCGTACTCCACGTGCGAGGTCGCAATCGTAATCCCGCGCTCGCGCTCCTCCGGCGCGTTGTCAATCGACTCAAACGTGCGCTCGGCCGCGCCGCCCACCTGCTCGGCTAACACCTTCGTGATCGCCGCCGTGAGCGTCGTCTTCCCGTGGTCGACGTGCCCGATCGTGCCAATGTTTATGTGCGGCTTCTTCCGCTCAAATGCCTGCTTCGCCATGACGCTATGTCTGTATCAACGTGGGTAGTGTGGTGAACATGCTTTGTACAAAACGGCTGTCGCAACGCGGTGCGCACAGCCGAACAGGGCGCACCTGAGCGGCGCGCAGCGAGGGGGTTGCAATGGAGCCGCCTCGGGGAATTGAACCCCGGACCCCTTCCTTACCATGGAAGTGCTCTACCCCTGAGCTAAGGCGGCGCAAGCTGTTAAAAACGGAGCGGGAGACGAGACTCGAACTCGCAACCCTCAGCTTGGAAGGCTGATGCTCTACCAATTGAGCTACTCCCGCGTAAACGCGCGAAAGCCCGACGCTCGCATCTGTACCGCACCGAGTGCGTGAACACCCGGCCGCGCCGGACTCCGCTTGCTTGCAGTGGGCAGGGGAGGATTCGAACCTCCGAAGGTAAAAACCGCCAGATTTACAGTCTGGTGCGTTTGGCCGCTTCGCTACCTACCCAAAGAACCGACCGGAATATTTCCGATGACCGTTGTAGAAATGCTGTGCGCTATTGTTGCCGCCTGTTGCATCGAATTTAAAGTGAAGCAATAAGGCGCTGGCGCGCTGTGCAGCGTTGTATCTAAACGGAATACGAGGGTAACCATTGCGCTCCTGCTTCGCAAGCGACTATTTTGCGGAGTGGATGAATTGGCGCTTCCCCTTGCACGGTCTATGCATACCACCTGCCTGTGGTGGTCGTCAGGGCATCAAATCGACGGACACTTGATATCCGTTACTTTTTTTTGCATGATGATACATATAAAATGCGTATGCAGAGGCTACCGTGCTGCTCACACGGTGCTTCTATACGTATGGTGCCGTGTGGCGCATTCGTGATCGCGCCTGCTTGCGGATCGGGAGACACGCGTGGCTGGTTGGCTGGAGGGCCTGCCTGGAAGTGTCTGGTCAAGGTATGCAAGGCTGCTGTACGCCCTTCGGGGTGGGAAGCGCACGAGCACGCCCCGGCACGTCGTCGCAGTCGTTCTCTTCATTCACCGGTCTATTCATGTTTTCTGACGAAACGATCGCCGTCATCGGGGCGGGCAACATTGGCCGGGCCCTGATTGGCGGCATGATACGCAGCGGCCTAGTTGCGCCGGCACAGGTGGTGGCCACCCGTCGCTCCGAGGACGCTCTGACGACCCTCGCGGAGGAATACCCTGGGCTTCGCACCACCACCGACAACACCGCGGCGGCCCGCGAGGCCACCATCGTTGTGCTCGCGATCAAGCCGCAGTACCGCGCCACGGTCGTGGCCGACCTACACGACGCCCTCTCGCCCACGGCGCTCGTCGTTAGCGTGCTGGCAGGCGTAACCACCGACCGGCTACAGGATGCGTTTGGCACCAAGCAGCCGGTGGTGCGCGTTATGCCCAACACGCCCATGCTCGTAGATGAAGGCGCGACGGCCCTCAGCGGCGGGATGTACGCCTCCGATGAGGACGTGACGCGGGTTCGCCTCATGTTTGCCTCGGTGGGCACGGCCGTCGATGTCCCGGAGTCGCTTATGGACGCGGTGACGGGCCTCTCGGGCAGCGGGCCGGCCTACGTGTACATGGTCATTGAGGCGCTTACCGATGCCGGCGTAAAGCAAGGCATTCCGCGGACCGAGGCGGGCCGCCTCGCGGCCCAGACGGTGTACGGAGCGGCCAAGATGGTCCTAGAGACCGGCAAGCATCCGGCCATCTTACGCGATGAGGTCACCACGCCTGGCGGTACCGCCATCGCGGCGGTATCATCGTTGGAGGCGCACGGGCTGCGCACCATGCTCATCAACGCGGTGGCGACGGCCACCGAGCGCTCGGCAGCCCTCAACGAGGCGTAGCCCGCTTCGTGGCTTCGCCTGGGCGCAACGCCCGGAGGTGTCGTAACGGCCCCAACACGAAGTGCCCGCCGGGGCGATTCCCGACGGGCACGCGTCAACGAAACGATTGAAGGCGGACCGCTACTCCGTCGCCGTTGCCGCGGCAATCACCTGCAGCACGTGCTCGGTGTGCGCCTGCGTGCTCACGTCGTCCACCTGCTTGTTTTGCAGCATGGCCTCCACCTCACGCAGCGTGTGCAGCGCGGCCGACTGCGCAACGTAGTCGTACGCTTCGGCTCCTTTCTCGCTCAGCACAAACGCCAGACCGTTCACGTAGGCAAGCTGCAGGTTCTGGCGAAACGTGTTCACCTGACCCTGCAGGTCTGCGGCAAACACCGCATCGGTAAGATCGGCCATGTAGGTGCTCAGCGGATACGCATTGCCGTACTGCTGCGTGTCGGTAATCCGCTCCAGCACGTTGGGGTGCAGCAGATGCGCCAGCACCGCCTGCTGGATCGCCAGGGCGCGCGCATGAATCTTCGGATCTTCCGAGTTGCCGAAGAACTCAAATCCGCGCCGCTGCTCTTGCAAGTGCTGATACACGGCTTCTGGCGCCTGGAAGGCCTCTGGCGCGAACAGCTCGGCGCGCAGCACATCCATCGCCTGCTGCTGCGTCTCGGCCGGCACCGGACGATAGGGCTGCGTGGCCCCTGGCTGCCCAATGAATGCCCGATCGACGTACACACCGCCAATGTAACGCGACACGACGCTCATGGCGCTGGCCATTTGGCCGGTGAGCACCAGGTACCCATCGCGCAGGGCCTCGTACGATTGGCCCGGCGTATCGTAGGTTTCCAGCAGGTCGTTCATGGTTGTCTCAATGAGATCCATCTGCTGGTCGGCGTAGGCTACCGCGTCGCCCGACATATCCCCAATCATGACGCGCGGGTCGATCGCCTTGCCGGGGCTCCGCATGTCATCGGCGTCGTTGCCAAACGCCAGGGCCGGTTCGGTTGACCGTTGCAAGAGCGCATTTAGTTCGTCTTCGGACGCGGGCATGTAGCCGTACTGAATCGCCCACACGTCGTACGGGCCGGGCTGCGTGGTGTAGTACATGCCTTGCGTCTGCTCGGGGGCCGCGATATTGATCGCCGGGTAGTCCATCACCGAGCCGGTAAGGCCGCGCTGCTGCGCCACGTCGCGCTGCTGCACCTCGGCCAGCGACAGCATCTGGCTCGCCTTCATGTTGTGGTTGAGGCCCAGCGTGTGGCCCACTTCATGCAGCAGCAGGTAGTAGATGGACTGCTCGGTCAGCTCGTTGACGGCCTCAAGATCGGCGCCTGTGGCGCGCAGGGCCTGACGCCCAAACAGGTTGTTCAGGTGCAGGCGATGCCCCAACGAGCAATGCAGCGTGTTCGGCAGGGCCCGCTCCGGCTGCATGTGAAGCGGCAACGCGGCCGTCTCAAACAGACGGCTGTACTGCAAGCGGTTGGTGAGGAAAACGTACTCCAGCATCACATCGGCGCCCAGAATTTGGCCGGTGCGCGGATTTACGAAGCTGGGGCCGTAGCCGCCAAACGGCGGGTTGGGGGAGGACGTCCACCGCAGCACGTTGTACCGGATGTCGCCGGCTTCCCACGTGGCCGTGTCGGGCTGCACCTTTACCTGAATGGCATTTTTGAAGCCCGCCTGCTCAAACGCCTGGTTCCAGGCCATCACGGCGTCTTTAATGATCGGCCGGATGCGCTCGGGCGTTGTGTTTTCAATCCACCACACGATCGGTTCTACGGGCTCCGAGAGCGCCGCGTCGGGGTTTTTCTTGACGAGGTGCCACCGGTGAATCAGGTCGCGGTAGGGCGTCGCGCTCGTCGAGGTCAGGTTGTCTACGGCTTCGGTGAAGTAGCCCACGCGCGGATCGGCCCTGCGCGGCTCGTATTCATTCGCGGGCATCGCGAGGAGCGTGTGCTGCATCGTCACGCTCACATTGCGCGCGTCGGTTACCGCCTTGCCGCCCCCGTTGATGGGGCTCGGATTTTCGAAGACGTACGTCACGGAGACGTCCGTATTCTCGGGGTAATTGTCGATGGACGTCACACGCGATTTCTCCTTGCTCAGGCGGCCAAGCCTGAATTGAAACGGCGAAGCGCCGGGGCGCCGCGGCGGGCTCACCTGGTGGAGCGCCTCCGACAGAAACAGGTCGTCGGCCTTAATGAGGTAGACGCCGTTGGTGGTATCGCGGGCCACGATCTTTTCCACCGCAAGCACCGATGGACTGATGTTCGCGCTCGATGCGCGGCTCAGGTTGCTTTCGGGGTTGAAGTAGAAACCCGTGTTTTGCTCAACAAATGCAATTTTGTTGTGGTACTTCTTGATCGCAAAGACGGCATTGTCGCGGTACTGTCCGCGGAAATGACCGGCCGGGAGCACGCCCTCCTTGGTAAAGCTGAAGTAGATGTACTCCTTGTCGAGCTGCTCTTCGGCAATGGCCAGTTGCAGCGAGCCATCGGTGGTGTCGCGATAGACCGTAAACAGGCCGTCGCTGCGCGTGCTCGCTTTAACGGCTTTCTCGAAGTCGGTGGCATCGGTTTCTTGCGTGGCAGCCGGGGCTTGCGCCACTTGGGCCGAGGAGCTGCATCCGGCAACGACGAACGCAGCCACAAGCACTACCCATGCAAAAGATCGTACGGATCGTGGCATTGTTTGAGATCGTTCGATTGAATAAAACAAAAGAGCGCAACGGACCTACGACCCGTGCGGTGGAGATATGGCCTTTACGTTTCGCGTGATGTTTTGGTTACAAGTGGTACTATGAACGGCATACGGCCGGGGCCGGATACTTTTGCAAGCTTGCTGGTTGCACTTGCGCCCTTATCAACCAACGAACATCCCACGATGGACACGACGAAAGAAATTGGCGATCATGGCGAAGACCTTGCCATGGACTTTCTTACCACGCGTGGCTACCGCGTGATGGATCGGAACTACCGGTTTGAGCACGGCGAGGTGGATGCGGTGTGCTACGACCCCGCGGCGCGCGATGGACGCGGCGAGCTCGTCTTTGTGGAGGTCAAGACGCGCTCCAGCCTTGCCTTTGGTACGCCGGAGGAGGCGGTCACAGACGAAAAACAAGCCCGCATTGCCCACGCGGCCCGCGCGTATCTGTACGAGCGCCAACTGGAAGGCTCGCCTGCCCGCTTCGATGTCGTGACGGTGGTGCTTCGGCAGGGCGACGATCCGGCCATCAACCACTTCCCCGATGCGTTCTGGGCCGGCGCCTGATCCGACCCGGCACGCGGCCCGCTTGTGTCTATCGTTTTGGCTCTGTGCCATGCCCTCACCTGCCGATCTTATTGCCAACGGGTTTGCCGCCTACCAGGCGCGGTTTCGGGTGATCACGCAGCGGGCGCGGCATCGGTTTGAGCAACGCGACTGGCACGGCGGGCGCCACGACGCCACCGCGCGGCTGCTGCTGTACCGCGAGGTGGTGCAGGCCGTGGAGGCCGATGTGCGCCGCGCGCTTGGCTCCGATGCGACCTGCCGGCGCCGGTGGTCCTCCCTCCGCGAAGCGTATGCCGCACGCATCGCCGACCGGCCCGACGCCGAACTGGCCGAAACGTTCTTCAACTCCATTACGCGCCGCATCTTTGACACCGTGGGCGTCGATCCGGCCATCGAGTTTGTGACCACGACCCAAGCTGCTGCCCCCGAGGCTTCTGCCGCTGCCGTCGTGCGCACGTTTACCTCCCGCGGGAGTGACGTCGACTTGTTCGACCGCATCTTGCAGGCGTATGCGCACGACGTGCCGTACGAGGATCGCCTCCGCGATGCACAGGCCCTGGTCCGTGCCGTGCGTGAGCGCCTGCCCGCCGCCGACGGCCCAGGACCGCTCCTTCGCCGCATCACGCTGGCCCGCGCCATCTTCTACCGCGGCATTGGCGCCTACCTCGTGGGCCGCCTGCGCACGACCGATGACGCTACGCGTCCGCTGGTGATCGCGCTACACCACGACCCCCACGGGGTAACCGTTGACGCGGTGCTGCTTTCGGAAGACCGCGTGAGCATTCTGTTCAGCTTCGCGCGCTCGTACTTTCGCGTCGAGGCCGCCGAGCCGCGGGCGCTCATCCGGTTTCTGTCGGAGCTGTTGCCCCAAAAGCGGCGGGCCGAGCTGTACATTTCCATCGGCTACAACAAGCACGGCAAAACGGAGCTGTACCGCGACCTGCTGCGGCATTTTGCACATGCCACCGACACCTTCGAGCGGGCGCCGGGGCAGCCCGGCATGGTGATGACCGTGTTTACCATGCCAAGCTACAACATGGTGTTCAAGGTCATCAAAGACCAATTCGACTACCCGAAGTCGACGACCCGCCAAGCGGTCATGGAGCGCTACCACGTGGTGTACAAGCACGACCGCGCCGGCCGCCTGGTGGACGCGCAAGAGTTTGAGCACCTGCGCCTTAGCCGCCGCCTGTTTTCTGATGCGCTGCTCGACCGCCTGACCGACGAGGCCGCGCGCACGGTGCACTGCCGCGACGGCCGGGTAATTCTGGATCACTGCTACGTCGAGCGCCGCGTAACGCCCCTCGACCTGTACCTGCGCACGGCAGCGCCCGCCGACGCCCGCGCGGCTGTGCTGGACTACGGACAAGCCATCAAAGACTTGGCGCGCACCAATATCTTTCCGGGCGACCTGCTGCTTAAAAATTTTGGCGTGACCCGGCACGGGCGCGTCGTTTTTTACGACTACGACGAGCTCGGCTTCGTCACCGACTACACCTTCCGCACGAAGCCCGCGCCCCGCACACACGCCGAGGAGATGGCGGCCGGCGCATGGTTTTATGTGGGCCCCGCGGATGTCTTCCCCGAGGAGTTTCGCGCCACTATGGGCCTTTCCGATGCCCTCATGGCGGCCTTTGACGCTCACCACGGCGATATCTTTACGGCCGATTTCTGGAATGCCCTGAAGCAACGCCTGCAAAACAACGCCATCATTCCCATTTTGCCGTATCCCTCGCGGTACCGCCTGCCCCACCGCACCGTTTAGGCTACCGGCCAACGCGCTACGCCATTGATTTTCGTAACGTCGCGCGGTTATGTTGCGACTGTACCCATAGACCCGATGCGGTGCCCGCTTTTTTTGCTCGCCCACAGGACTCGTCTCGTCATGCGCTCCCCCTTGCACGCCTCCTGGCTGATTGGTATTGCCGCCATGTTGTTGCTTGCCGGCTGCTCATCCTCGCGGCCGGCGACGTATACCTCGTCTGCTGCGGGCGCCTCCACCGCCGAGCGGAGCCTACGACGGGCCGCGGCTGAGTGGGCGGGCGTGCCGCATCGCTGGGGCGGCGAGTCGAAGCGGGGCGTCGACTGCTCGGGGCTTACCCTTCGGTTGTACGAGCGCGTGTACGGCCTGCAGCTGCCGCGCACCACCGAGCAGCAAGCCTCCGTTGGGCAGCGCGTAAACCGGCTCCAAACCGGCGACCTCGTCTTCTTCAAAACAGGCGCCAAGAGCCGTCACGTGGGCGTCTACATCAGCAACGGGGAGTTTGTGCACGCGTCCTCAAGCAGCGGCGTGCGCATCTCTCGGCTCTCCAACCCGTACTGGCAAGAGCATTACTGGATGTCGCGGCGCATCGTCCGCTCCACTGCAAACCGCGCAGCCACACGCCGGTCATCCGCCACGCCCACACCCGCATCGCGGAGCGGATGGTAGTGGAACTTCTGCACTTCTCAATCGAATCATACGGTCCGCACGACGCCCATTGCTGTACTGTACGCCGCTGCCGCTTCGCCGGCCGTGGCGTTCTTTTTTCGTAAGGGCGCACTCATTGGTAGTGTCACACGCTTATCGCACTTTATGGCTGATCAACAACGCACCATCTACTTGACCGCCGAGGGCCTGCAAGACCTGAAGGACGAACTGCATTTCTTAAAGACCAAGGAGCGGAGCCGCATCGCCGATGAAATTGCCGAGGCCCGTGCCAAGGGCGATCTCTCGGAAAATGCGGAGTATGACGCGGCCAAAGAAGAACAGGGCAAGCTGGAAGCACGCATCACGAAGCTCGAAGACACCATCGCGCGCTCACGCGTGGTGAACGAAGACGAAGTCGACACCACCAAAGCCTACATCCTCTCGGATGTGACGGTCAAGAACTTGGCCACCGATGCCGAGCAAACGTACACGCTGGTCTCGGAACAGGAGGCCGACGTCTCGCAAGGCAAGATTTCTGTGGAAAGCCCCATTGGCAAGGGCCTGTTGGGCAAAGAGGTCGGCGACGTGGTTGAGATTAAGGTGCCGGCCGGCAAGGTAAAACTAGAGATTGTGGGCCTCGACCGCTCGCTTGGCTAGGCTGTGTTTGAAAAATCAACGTGAGCGCGAGCCCGTGGGGGAAGCCGGAGCTGCAAGGCGTTCGAAGCAGCGATAGCGGGCCTACCGCGATGCAGAACAACGCAGCAGCAGCGGCTCTCCAACCGGGCGCAGTCCGCGAGGTGTTTTTAAACACAGCCTAACACGGCCTCTTGCCATGCCTGATCCGTCTGCCCGACCCGCCCGTTCTTGGCCTGCCCGCCTCTGGCACGTGGCATGGCGCACAGTGTTGGGGGCGGGCATTTTCTATTTTGGGATGTGCCTCGTGTGTCTTACCACCTACCGGTACGTCTTTCCACTGACCACCGGCGTGCAGCTGCAGCGCCGCGTGGCGGCCTGGGCCGACGGCCGCGCGTTCACGAAGCGGTATGCGCCCGTTCCCCGCGCGGCCATCGACGACGACCTGCCCCTAGCCGTGGTGGCAGCCGAAGATACGCGCTTCTTTCAGCACGCGGGCATCGACTGGGCCGCGGTGGAGGAGGCCCTTGAAGACAACGCGCGCCGCGATGACCCCCGCGGCGCCTCCACCATCTCGCAGCAGCTCGTCAAAAACCTATTCCTGACCACGCACAGCACGTGGCTGCGCAAGGGCCTGGAGGTGCCGCTGGTGTATATGGCCGAGCTGGTGCTGTCGAAAGAGCGCATCCTCACGCTCTACCTCAACGTGGTGGAATGGGGGCCGGAAGGCATCTTTGGCGCCGAAGCGGCGGCGCGCTTCCATTACAACCAGCCCGCCGCGCGCCTCACGCGCTACCAGGCCGCGGCGCTTGCGGCCATCCTCCCGAACCCGCGCGAGCGGCGGCCCTACCGCATGGACTGGTACACGCGCATCATTTTGCAACGCATGCACACGCTCCAACGAATTTCGCCCCACCTGTAATCCATGATCGACCTCCGCAGCGACACCGTCACCCGCCCTTCTGAAGGGATGCGCCGTGCCATGGCCACCGCCACCGTGGGCGACGATGTGTACGGCGAAGACCCCACCGTCAACCGGTTGGAGGCCGTGGTTGCAGAGCGCCTCGGCAAGGAAGCTGCACTGTTTGTGCCCTCGGGCGTGATGGCCAACCAGATTGCGCTGCACGTGCTCACACGACCCGGCGACGAAGTGATTGTAGAGCAGGGCTCGCACATCTTCAACTACGAATCGGGGGCACCCGCGCTGCTCTCTGGCGTGCAGCTGCGGCCCGTACCCGGCGCCGGTGGCCGCCTGAGCGCCGACGACGTGACGGCCGCCCTTCGCCCCACGGGCGCCGTCTTTCCCGTCACGCGGCTTGTGTGCCTCGAAAACACGGCCAACAAGGCCGGCGGGCGCATCTACACGGTCGACCGTATCCAGCGCATTGCCAACGCTGCCCGCGCGCATGACCTGCGCCTGCACCTCGACGGGGCCCGCTTGTGGAACGCGAGCGTGGCGACGGGCACGCCCGAGCACGCGTTTGCTGCGCCGTTCGATACGGTGTGGGTCGCCCTCTCAAAGGGCCTCGGCGCGCCGGTGGGCTCGGTGCTGGCCGGCAGCGCCGACCGGATGGCGCGCGCCCGTCGCGTACGCAAACAACTCGGCGGCGGCATGCGGCAATCGGGCATTCTGGCCGCCGCCGGCCTCTACGCGCTGGAGCATCAGTACGAGCAGCTTGCCACCGATCATGCCAACGCCCGCTGGCTGGCCGAACGCCTGGCCGATCTGCCGGGCGTAGCGCTTGACCCCGCCACCGTAGAGACGAACATCATCATCTGCGACGTGCCGGGGCGTGATGCAGCGGCCCTGGCCGAGCAGACGGCGGCCGACGACGTGCACATCACGCCGTTTGGCCCCGAGACGCTGCGCATTACCCTGCACCGTGACGTCGACCGGGCGATGCTCAAGCGCGCCTGGCCCGTACTCAAAACGCACCTTGGCCGCGCGGCTTAAGCCGACGCGTCGAGCCACTGCTGCGCAAGCGCGGTGGCGTCGGGGCGGTCGCGGTCGGTTTGCAGGGCGCGTACCACGTACTTGCCCACCATGTCGAACTCGATGTTGACCGGCGTGCCCGCCGCCCACTCCGCGACGGTCGTGTGCGCGTAGGTATGCGGGATGATGGCCACCGTGAGGGTTTCGTTCGTAAGACGGGCCACGGTTAGGCTGATGCCATCGAGCGCTACCGAGCCCACCGGGATGAGATAGGCGGCCTTATCGGCCGGATACTCCACGGTGTAAAGCCAGTCGGTGCCCTCGCGCGTCACGTCCACCACGGTGCCGGTGCCGTCTACATGGCCCTGTACAAAGTGGCCGTCGAGGCGGTCGCCCGGCTGCAGCGCGCGCTCGAGGTTCACCGCGTCGCCCGCTTCCAGCGCACCAAACGTTGTTTTTCGGAGCGTCTCCTCGATGCTCACCACGTCAAACGTGTCGGCATCGGCGCGCACCACCGTCTGGCAGGCCCCGTTAATCGACACGCTTTCGTCAACGGAGAGCGCATCGGCAAACGACGCTGCGATGGTCAAGCGGCGGCCGCCATCACGCGCTTGCACCGCGTGGATGCGCCCCACCTCCTCGATAATTCCGGTAAACATAGCCTACAAGGGTTCGATCAATACGTGCGCGGCGGGTGTACGGCGCGGGCCGCGGCGCGTTCACCGAAAAACGCGACCGATTTGCAACCCATGCCTCCGCGCCGTTACTCTACAAGGTGCGTTTGCCTTTCGGTCAGATTTCTCCACGTATGGCTGCTTCTTCCAACGACCAGCGTTTTTCCTCGCGCCTCGGACTGCTCCTTAGCGTGCTGGGCATTGCCGTAGGTACGGGCAACATCTGGCGCTTCCCGCGCATTGCGGCGACCAACGCCGGCGAGGGCGGCGCGGGAGCCTTCTTGGTGGCGTGGCTGGTTTTCCTGCTGGTGTGGAGCATCCCGCTCATCATTGCCGAATACGCGCTGGGCCGCAAGGGCCGGATGGGCATCGTGGGCACGTTTGCGAAGGTGGCCGGGCGGCGCTGGGCCTGGATGGGCGCGTTTGTTGGACTCGTGGCTACCGCCATCATGTTCTACTACGCGGTGGTGTGCGGGTGGGCCCTCTTTTACTTTGTGGAAGCCGTCACCAACCGGCTGCCGCTATCCACGACGGCCGCGCAAGGCGTGTGGGATCAATTTCAGAGCGGCGGCACGCCGGTCCTATTCCATGCCCTGGCCATGCTCGGCGGCGCCTGGGCCGTGTGGAAAGGCGTTTCCTCGATTGAGCGCGTGAACAAAGTGCTCATCCCCACCCTGTTCGTCATCTTGCTGGCGGCGCTGGGCCGCACGCTCACGCTCGACGGGGCGTGGGAAGGCCTCGCGTTCCTGTTCACCCCGGATTGGTCAACACTCGCGCGCCCCGAGGTGTGGCTGGAGGCCCTCACCCAAAACGCGTGGGACACCGGCGCAGGCTGGGGCCTCATCCTCACGTACGGCGCCTACATGCAAAGCCGGCACGGCGTCGTGAAAAACGGCCTCATCACAGGCATCGGCAACAACATCGTATCGCTGGTCTCCGGGATGATCATCTTTGGGACGGTGTTCGCTGTGCTGGGCAGCCAGATGAGCCGGCCCGAGATTTTGTCCGTCATGCAGCAGAGCGGACCGGCCGGCACGGGGCTCACTTTTATCTGGATGCCACAACTCTTTCAGGCGATGCCGCTGGGCCGCCTGTTTGCAATGCTCTTTTTCTTGGGCCTCTCGTTTGCGGCCTTCAGCTCGCTCATCTCCATGATTGAGCTGGCCACGCGCACCGCCGTCGATGCCGGACTGAATCGCTCGAAAGCAATTGCCGCTGTGGGGGGCGCGGGCTTCGTGCTGGGCTTGCCTTCTGCCCTGAGCACCACGGTGCTGGCAAACCAGGACTTCGTGTGGGGCGTGGCGCTCATCATTTCGGGCGCGTTTGTGGCGTTTGCGGTTATTCGCTATGGCGCCGCGCGCTTCCGCACCGAAGCCATTGCGCAGGTCCCCGGCGACATCGATCCGGGGCTGCTCTGGCAGCGCCTGGTCGGCGGCGCGGTGCCCCTGCAAGCCGTGGTGCTCCTGAGCTGGTGGCTGTATCAGGCCGCGGCCGTGTACACCGATCAGTGGTACAACCCGCTGGAGCCCTACAGCATTGCCACCTGCTTGGTGCAATGGGGCCTTGCGCTGGTGTTGGTGGTGGCGCTGAACCGCTGGCTTGCGGCGCGCACCCTCGGCCCGGCGCGCGCTTGAGGTCCGGCCGCCTGTGGCTCCTCGTTCCATGCCCTCAACCCACCCCACGGCCCGCGTCATGCCCTTTCGTTCCATTCTGGATCAGGCCCACCACCTGCTGCACGAAGCCGCGGCGGCCGCGCCACCCGACAACCGGTGGGGCGTGGATGCCACCGTGGGCAACGGCCACGACACCGCCTTCCTGGCCGAAACCCTGGGCCCCAACGGCCACGTCATTGGGTTTGATGTGCAAAAGGCCGCACTCGAAGCCACCACGCGCCGCCTGGCCAACCGGCAGCTGGCCGACCGCGTGACCCTGCACCATGTGGGGCACGAGCACATGGCCGCGCACCTCCCCGCCGACGCCCACCATGCCCTGTGCGCCGTAGCCTTTAACCTGGGCTACCTGCCGCGGCACGACCATGCCATCATCACGCGGCCCGCCACCACCGTGGCGGCGCTCCAGGCCGCGGCCGCACACCTGCGCATTGGCGGACGCATCAGCGTGGTGTGCTACACCGGGCACGCCGGCGGCCCCGACGAAGCGGCTGCCGTGCAATCGTGGGCCGCGGCCCTTCCGCCCGACGCCTTCGAGGTCTTGGATTACCGGTTCGTGAACCAGCGCCACGCGCCGCCCCGCCTCGTTGTTGTGGAACGCATCTCCTCGTGATGAACCGCGCGAACTTCTGCGCTCCCTCAATCTTCATACGTATCGGTATTTGTCTTTTCCATCACAGGGACTCTCCGACCGCATGAGGTATCGATACACGGCGCGGCTGGGCCTGCTGCTGGTGCTCGCACTTGGCGTGCTCACCGGCTGCTCCAGCTCACAAGCCACAACGTCCACCAGCACACAAAGCACATCATCGCAGCAGTCGAGCGACGACACCGACGACGACCTCAAAGCCTACAGCGAGGTCATTACCGACGAAGCCACAACCGATGAAGGGCTCATCACCACGCACCGCGTCGGCGACAAGCTCTACTTCGAAATTCCGAATGAGCTGTTCGGCGACGAGCTGTTGATGGTGTCGCGGATCGCCAAAACCGCCACCAACTTCGGCTACGGCGGCGAGAAGGCCAACACGCAGGTGCTTCGGATGGAGCGCCGTCCCGAGAAGGTGCTATTGCGCGTGGTGAGCTACCAGAACGTGGCCAACCCGGAAGATCCGGTGTACCGCGCGGTGCAAAACTCCAACGTGGAGCCGATCATCGCGGCCTTCGACATTGAAGCGCTCAACGACGACTCCACCGCCGTGGTTGTTGAGACGACCGACCTGTTCACGAAGGATGTGCCGTCGCTCGGCATTCCGCAGGGGGCCCGCGAGCAATACCGCGTGCGCCGCCTGGATGGCGACCGGACGTACATTGACGATGTGGAGAGCTTTCCCAAAAATCTCGACATCGAAAACGTCCTTACCTACACGGCGCAGAACCCACCCTCGAACGAGTCGACCAACAGCCTTACGGTGGCCATGAACCACTCGCTCGTGCAGCTGCCGAGCGACCCGATGCAGCCGCGCCTGTGCGACAAGCGCGTGGGGTATTTTGAGGTGGAGCGCACCAACTACAGCGCCAACGCCCAAAAAGCCAAAGAGGAGTGCTTTATAACCCGCTGGCGCCTTGAGCCGAGCGACCCTGCGGCCTATGCCCGCGGCGAGCTGGTGGAGCCCAAGGATCCGATTGTGTACTACATCGACCCGGCCACGCCCGAGAAATGGCGGCCGTACCTGGTGGACGGCGTGGAGATGTGGAACGAAGCCTTCCGCGCCGCCGGTTTCAAAAACGCCATCGATGCCCGCCTGCCCTCGGAGGCCGACTCGACCTTCGACCCCGACGACATCCGCTACTCCACCATCCGCTACTTTGCCTCCGACGTCCAGAACGCCTACGGTCCGCACGTGCACGACCCGCGGACCGGCGAAATCCTGGAATCGGACATCGGCTGGTACCATAACGTGATGAACCTGCTGCGCAACTGGTACTTCGTCCAGACAGCCGCGGCCAATGCCGAAGCCCGCGGGCGCACGTTCGACACCGAGGTGATGGGCAAGCTCATTGCATTTGTGGCGGCCCACGAGGTCGGCCACACCATCGGCCTGCCGCACAACTGGGGCTCTAGCTATGCCGTCCCGGTCGACTCGCTCCGCTCGCCGTCGTACATGAAGACACACGGCACGGCGCCTTCCATCATGGACTATGCCCGCTTCAACTACGTGGCACAGCCCGGCGATGGCGTGACCAATTTTATGCCCAAGATTGGCATCTACGACAAGTGGGCCATCAAGTGGGGCTACACCGACATCGAGGGATCGCCTGAAGCGGATACCGAAACCCTCGACGAGTGGGTGCGCAGCCACGCAGGCGACCCGTACTACTTCTACGGACGGCAAACACTTGCGCCGGTCGATCCGCGGTCGCAGCGTGAAGACATCGGCCACGACGCGGTGCGCGCGAGCGAACTGGGGCTGGCCAACTTGAAGCGGACCGTGCCCAACTTGGTGGAGTGGACCCGCAAAGACGGCGCGAACTACGAGACGCTGGAAGAGCTCTACGGCGCGGTTGTCAACCAATGGGGCCGCTACCTCGGCCACGTGGGGCGCACCGTGGGCGGCGTCTACGAGACGTTTAAAACATACAACCAAGATGGACCGGTGTACACACCCGTGGCCCGCGAGAAACAGGAGCGCGCCATGCAGTTCCTGATCGACCACGGCTTTGCGACGCCCGCCTGGCTCGTAAATGCTGAGGTGACGCGCCGCTTTGAAGCCACCGGTACCATGAACCGCATCCGCGAGGAGCAAGTAGATGCGCTCAACCTCATCCTCGATCCGCAGCGCATTGCGCGCTTGCTGGAAGCCGAGGCGGTGGAAACCGATGTGGCGCCCTACCCGGCCGAGGCCATGTTTGCCGACCTGCGCAATGGCGTATGGAGCGAGCTTGACGACGGCGAAGCCATTGGGCCGTTCCGCCGCAACCTGCAGCGCGGCTACCTGCAGCGCATGCACTACCTCATGACGGAAGACATCGAACCGATGGAGCTGCCGGACTGGGCCGAGGATTATCTCATCTACACGCCCGTAAACGTGGTGCAGTCGGACCTCCGCGCACTGGTGCGCAGCGAGCTGAATACGCTGCAAGACAACATTGCGCGCGCCCTCCGCCGCACAAGCGACGATGCCACCGAGATGCATCTGCGCGACGCGCTGGAGCGCATCGACCGGACGCTGAACCCGGAGCAGGATGCCTAACCGGCAGATTCTGCTGCAAAGCAAACGGCGCCCGGCTTCCGCTCCGGGACGCACGCTACGCCCCGACCGGCCGTAACGGCTGATCGGGGCGTTTTTTGATGCACCGCCCGTCCGCTACGCAGCCCACAGCCCAAACGCCCGAGCGAAGATCCGCTGTGATCGTTTGGATCATGCGGCCCGCCGGTTGCATTTTGGTTGTGCGCTCCTGTTACTTTCGGTAGCCGCTGGGACGGCTGTTCTTATCCGCGCTCATCTCTTGCATTCGCTGGTGCCATGCCCGATGAACCGCTGCCTCGTACCGTACCGCCGCCGCAGCACCGCGCCGTATCGCCGCGTGGGCAGCAGCCTGCCCCACAACATCCGCGCGCGCCGAAGGGGTCGGGGGACGGATTCACCATTGAGCGTGTGCTTCGCTGGGCGCTGGCGATCGGTGTGCTGGCGGCCGCGGGCTGGCTCCTCTGGTATTTTGCCGCCCTCGTAACCTATTTGGTGGTAGGCGGCATCATTGCTTACTTGCTGCGCCCGGTGGTCGACCGGATTCAAGCGCTGGGCCTCCGCCGCACACCGGCCATCTTGCTGTCGTTTGTTGCCATTGGCGGTGTCATCGCCATCCTGGCCAACTCACTCATTCCATTTGTGGCCGGACAGGTCCGCGAGCTGTCGCAGCTCATCTCCATCGATGCCATTGCCAATGCCGCGGCATACACCGAGAACTGGCTCCAGCGTGTCTCGCCAATCCACCTGGAGGATGGGGTGGTGGTGCGCAATGTGCGCCAGGCGCTTTCCAACCTCGTGCAGGGCGACCTCATCGAGGGCAATCAGGTGGCGCAGACGGTGAGTTCGGTGGTGGCGCTCCTCACCAACATTGTGTACGCCGCTATCATCATTCCCTTCATCACCTTCTTTTTGCTGAAGGACGGCGCACAAATCCGGCAGTACATGCTGGGCATGATTCCGAATCGTTACTTTGAGATCACCCTGGCGATTTTGGACAAGGTGGAGGAGAACATTGGGCGCTACTTCCGCGCGCTGTTCCTGCAAGCCACGCTCATCGCCATCCTGGCATCTTCGTTCCTCGCTATCATTGGTCTGCAAAACCCGGTGGCCATTGGCATCTTTACGGGATTGGCCAACACCATCCCGTACTTTGGGCCGTTCATGGGCTTTGTGGGCGGCACCATTGTGGGCATTGCCCAAACCGGCAACTTTGCGTTGGTGCCGGGCGTGGCCGTGGCCATGCTGCTTACGCAACTGGCGGACAACGTGCTGCTGCAGCCCATCATCTTCTCGCGGGCCGCGCAGGCGCACCCGCTGGTCATTTTGTTTGTCGTGCTCATCGGGGCGCAGCTCGCCGGCATCGTGGGCATGCTCGTTGCCATTCCGCTGGCCACTACCGTGCGCGTGGTGGTGCAGCAGGTGCTGTGGAGCGTGCGCAACTACCGCGTCCTCTCGTAGCGCACTCGTAGTACGCGCCAGGGCCGCTTCACAGCACGCGGGCGCCGCGACAACAAAAGCAGGCCGGCGGGGTTCAGCAGCACGACGCACCCTTTCATCTTTTCCTTTTGCCCTATGGAACAGACCGCCACGGGGGCCGAGCACGTTCGCTGGGACCTCTCCGACCTGCACGCTTCGCCGGATACGCTCGACGATACGCTGGCCACGCTGGCCGAAGAGGCGGCGGCGTTTGCCGAGCGCTACCACGGACAAATCGCCGCCCTCGATGCGCCCGCCCTCGCCGAAGCGCTGGCGACGGTGGCCGACCTGCAAGATCGCATCGGCCGTGCGTACGCCTATGCCTACCTGCACTGGTCGACCGACACCAACGACCCCGCCCGCGGCGCGCTCCTCCAAAAGACGCGCGAGCGCTACACCCAAATCCACAAGCAACTGCTGTTTGTGAACGTGGAGTGGGCCGCGATTGACGAGGCCGTAGCCCACGAGCGCCTGCAGCATGACGCCCTGGCGCCCTACCGGCACTACCTGGCGCTGGAGCAAGCCCACAAGGCCCACATCCTGAGCGAGCCCGAGGAAAAGATTCTGTCGGAGATGCAGGTGACGGGCCGCAGCGCCTGGGCGCGCTTCTTCGATGAGACCGTTGGCGCGCTGCGCTTTTCGATGGACGGGGAAACGCTCACGCAGCAGGAGATCCTCTCGAAGCTCTACACCGCCGATCGGGACGTGCGCCGCCGCGCTGCTGCGGCGTTTACCGAGGGCCTTACCGAGGAGCTGCGCACCTTTACGTTCGTCTTTAACACGGTGCTTGCAGACAAAGCGGCCACCGATCGGTTGCGCGGATACGACCACTGGATGCAAAGCCGCAACGAAGCCAACGAGGTGGACGATGCCACGGTCGATGCGCTCATTACGGCGGTTACCGAGCGCTACGACCTCGTGGGGCGATTCTACCGCCTCAAGCGCCGCCTGCTCGACCTCGACACGCTCTACGACTACGACCGCTACGCCCCGGTGGCCGCGGCCGACACGCGCTACGACTGGTCCGATGCGCAAGACGTGGTGCTGCGCGCCTACGCCGACTTTCACCCCGACATGGCCGATGTGGCCCGCCGCTTCTTTGCCGAAGACTGGATCGATGCCGCCGTGGGCGAAGGGAAGCGGAGCGGGGCCTTTAGCCATGGCACGGTGCCGAGTGCGCATCCGTACGTGCTGATGAACTATACCGGCCGCCCGCGCGACGTACAGACGCTGGCGCACGAGCTGGGGCACGGCGTGCATCAATTCCTCTCGCGCGAGCAAACGATCTTTCACCACGGCACGCCGCTCACCACCGCCGAAACGGCCTCCGTGTTTGGCGAAATGCTCGTCTTTCAGCGCCTGCTGGCCCAGGAAGAAGATCCCGGCAACCGGCTGGCCCTGCTCGTGAGCAAGATCGACGACACGCTGGCCACGGTCTTCCGGCAAGTGGCCATGAACCGCTTCGAGGCCCGCATACACACCGCGCGGCGCACCGAGGGCGAGCTGTCGACCGACGCGCTCGATGCGGCCTGGCTGGAAACGCAAACGGCCATGTTTGACGGCGCCGTAACCCTAACGGATGATTACCGGCACTGGTGGAGCTACATCCCGCACTTCATTCACACCCCCGGCTACGTGTACGCCTACGCGTTTGGCGAGCTGCTCGTGCTGGCGCTGTACGAACGCTACCGGCACGCCGGCGATGCCTTTGCCGACCGGTACCTGGACGTGCTGCGGGCCGGCGGCTCCGACTGGCCCCACCGGCTGATGGCGCCGCTGGGCGTCGACCTTACCGCTGTCGACTTCTGGCAGCGGGGCCTCACGGCCATCGAGGACCTGATTGGCCGCGCGGAGGCCCTGGCCGACCGTGATGCGTCCCCGACCGATGCCGCGCCCCATGCCTGACCGCCCAAGCAGTACACCCGATTTCTGGGATGCACGGTATCGTGCGCAGGCCGCACCGTTTGGCACGCAGCCCGCGGCTATCGTGCGGCAGCAGGCCCACCGCATCGCGCCCGGCAGCGCCGTCGTGGGCCTTGGCGCGGGCGACGCGCGCTCGCTGGTTGCCCTGGCCCACGCGAAGGAATGCACCTGCACGGCGGTCGATTTCTCGCGGGCCGCGCTCGATCGTGCCGCCGCGGCTGCCGCGGCAGCTGATACCGCGCTCGAAACGATACACGCCGACCTGCGCACGTGGTCGCCGCCGCGGCGCTGGGACGTCGCCCTTGCCACCTTCGTGCAATTGCTTCCGCACGAGCGCCCGGCGCTGTACGCTGCGCTACGCAACAGTGTGCGCCCCGGCGGGTGGATGCTGGGCGCTTGGTTTCGGCCGGCACACCTTGAAGGATCCTTCGACCGGGTCGGGCCTACCCGCCCCGATCGGATGGTGCCGCCCGCCGAGCTGCGCGCGGCCTTTGCTGCCGACCGGGTGGTGCAATGCGAACCCATCGACGGGCCGCTAGACGAGGGCGGCTTCCTTGCGGGCCGCGCCGCTACCGTGCATCTTGCCGTTCAGCGCAGCGGCGATTAAGCAAACGTTGCGTTCGGGTTCGCTCTGTTCCTATATTGAACACGCGTGTGCCATCCCGTATGGGATCGTGCTGCGCCGACCTGCTTCACCTAACGAAGGCCTTCATCCATGACGCTGTCTCGTGTTTTTGTTGCCGGCGGGCTCGCCCTGCTTCTTGCCGGGTGCGCAACCCCGCGCAATACGGCGCCGTCGGCCGGTGCCCCCGCGCCGCCGGCCGAACGCCCGGGACGCCCCGTGGAGCGGGTGTACCTGGTGCAGCTCGATCAGGTCGATGCCAAAGCGCGGGCCGACTCTGTGGTGGCTGCTACCTTTGCGTGGTGGCGCACCCTGCGCCCGCGCCCCGAAGCCCTTGCCTCCTACGATGACCCGCCCGTGCGGATTGTGTGGAAGCCTCCCTTTTATCGCGTGCGCCTCGGGCCGTTCATCACGGAGCAGCGGGCACGCGCCGCCCTCCAAACCGCACAGTCGGCGTTCCCCAACGCGTTTGTCGTTCCGCATCGCGTGGCCCCCTAACGACGCGCATTCCTTCATCGTTTACCTCACCACCTACACATACCCCATGGACATTGCACTGGTACAGCAGTACGTTTCAGAAAGCTCAATGGAGACGTCGCAACAGAGCCTGCGCGCCATTAAAGATGCGGCCGAGGCCGGCGCCCGCCTTGTCATCTTCCCGGAGTTGTCCTTCACGCCCTATCTTCCACAGATCGATCCCGTGGACCGCGAAGACCTCGTGGACGTGCTCGACCTAGCCGAGACCGTACCCGGCCCCACGACCGAGTCGATGCAGGAGGCAGCCGAGGAGTACGATGTTGCCATTGTAGCGAATGTTTTTGAGCGGGCCGGCGATACGGGCTACTGCACCTCGTTCATCGTAGACCACGACGGCTCGTTGGTCGGCGCCTCGCGGATGATGCACGTGCCCCAGTACAGCGATGCCTACGCCCGCGATTACTACGCGCCCGGCGACAGCGGCACGCCCGTGTTTGAAACGTCGGTGGGCACGGTCGGGCTTGCAACGTCGTACGACTTCCACTTTCCGGAATACATGCGGGGGCTTGCCGAACATGGGGCCGAAATCGTGGCCGTACCGCAGTCGCGCGCGGGCAAGCGGTGGGCCCGCGGCGTACCCGCAGCCGAAGTAAAAACGGCCGCATTCCAGCAGGGATATTTTGTTGCCGGCGCCAACCGGTTGGGCCGCGAAGACCGCCTGTTCTTTGACGGCGGCTCGGTGGTGGCCGACCCGCTGGGCCGGGTCGTGGCCAAGGCCCCGCAGGGCGAAGCCATCATCCTCATGGCTTCCCTCGACAAAGAGCTGCTGCAGGATGCGCCGGCCAAGCGCTTCTTCCTGCCCGACCGCAAAACGGAAGCCTACGAGCAAGGCGCTGTTCGCTCGACGGCATCGGTTGATGTGTCCGTCTAACGCGGCGTCTTGCGCGCACCCCGTATCCACAGAAAAGCCCGAGGCCCACACTGAGGCTTCGGGCTTTTTTCGTTGCATCGTTTCGTGCAGTGCGCGCTGTGCCGGTTATGCCATGAGCGGCGTCCAGAACATCAGAACCAAGAGCACGAGCCACAGCAGGTGCCCTACGCCCGTCCCAATGACGACGCGTTTGCGCGCACCGTCGAGTGAGCCTTCGGCTCCGGTCGTAACCGCTGCTTGAATCGTTTGCCACCCGCCACGAATGGCGAACCACTGCACCAGCACCAGCACCACAATCAGCGATGTGGCAGCATGATACTGCGGCCCATACGCCGGATTGGTGAAGCCGCCTGCCCAAAAGAAGGCCGCATAGGAAAAGACCAGTGTGAGTACGGCAAAAAGCGTCATGAAGCGCACCGTCTGACCGGTATCTTCAGCAAGCGCTTTGGCCGCTTGCCCCGACTGGTTCAGCACGTCCCGCACGCGGCTGCTCAGGCGCAGCCCTAGCCCGAACCACGCTGCGGCTGTGATAATGTGGAGAATGACGAACAGCGTTTTAATCATGAAACCGGAGCATCAATGAATGGAACGATGACGAGCCATCGGGACTTTCACACGAGCCAACGGGCGTGAGGTGCCACGAAGAATGCGCGCAGTACACGTCCGTTACGCCCGCACCGCCCGTTGGCCCGCTGCCTGCTTTTCATTGCGCTCGAAATCGTCCATGCCTGATGCTTCGCCGCCGCCTGTTCGTATTGCCGACTTGTCGGTGCGGCGGGGGCATCAGTTGGTGGTGCGGAATGTGCATTTTACGGCGCATGCTGGCGACTTTGTGGCGCTCGTAGGACCGAACGGAGCAGGCAAAACGACGATTCTGAAGGTTTTGCTCGACCTGCTTCCTGCGGCGACGGGCACCGTGCACCTATGGGGGCACGCGCCGGCGCAGCGCCCGGTGCGCCGCATTGGCTATGTGCCACAGGCCAAGACGCTGGATCGTACGTTTCCAACGCGGGCCGCCGATCTGTTGTACGCTGCAGCACAGCGGCGTTGGCCGATGGGCGGATGGCTTCGAACGCCGGACGCCGAACAGCGCGTAACGACGGCCCTGAAGCGCGCAGACGCCACAGCCCTTGCCGACCGCCCGCTCACCGAACTCTCGGGCGGCGAGCTACAGCGCGTGTACATCGCGCGGGCCCTGGTGCACACCCCCGATCTTCTGCTGCTCGATGAGCCGACCACCGGGGTCGACGCGACCGGCGCCGCTGGCTTGTACGACGTCCTGGAGGCGTATCGGCACACCCAAAACGCCACCATCTTAATGGTTACGCACGACTGGAATGCGGCGTATCATCACGCCAGCCACGTGCTGCTCCTCGACCAGGAGCAAATCCAATACGGTCCGCCGGCCACGGCCCTAAGCGAGGCCTGCCTGCGCCGCGCCTTTGGGCACGTGGGGCACTCGCACGCGATGCACTTGGGCGCCTCCCCGACATGATGGATGTCCTTGCTTCGTCCTTTATGCAACGCGCACTGCTCGCGGGCCTCGTGCTGGGGGCGCTCGCTGGCTACTACGGCGCGCTCGTCGTACAACGCCGCATGAGCTTTTTGGGCGTCGGGCTCTCGCACGCTGCGTTTGGGGGCGTTGCCCTGGGCCTGTGGCTGGGCCTGCATCCGCTGGGCGTCGCCGTGCCTTTTGCCGTTGGCATTGCGCTGCTCATGTTCGGCATCGAGCGCACCGAGCGGCTCAGTGCAGACACGGCCATCGGCGTCCTGTTCGCCGTGAGCATGGCGCTTGGCATTTTCTTTTTGTCGCTGCGTCCCGCCGCCACGTCCGATGCGTTTGCCTACCTCTTTGGGTCCATTCTTGGCATTCAGCGCACCGACCTGTGGATTATCGGCGGAGTGGCTGCGCTTGGCGTGGGCTCTGTGCTCCTCTGGGGCCGCTGGGCCTACGCGACGTTCGACCGCGACCTTGCGGCGGCCGATGGGTTGCCGGTAGCGCGCGACGATGCGATGCTTTATGTGGCGCTGGCCGTTACCACCGTGGCGCTCGCAAAACTTGTGGGCATCGTGCTGGCGGCCGCCGTTCTTGTCATCCCCGCGGCCACGGCCCGGCTGTGGAGCACGTCGTTTTATGGCATGACGGTGGGCGGCATGCTCATCGGTGCTGGCGGCACGGTCGCCGGCTTGCTCGCCGCCTATGCCGCCGACCTCCCCAGCGGCGCGGCCATCGTGGGGGTCTTGGCGCTTCTCTTTGGCCTCGCCCTGCTGCTTGCCCCGCGGCCGTGACAACTCTGTTGCGGGGTCTCATCTTTTGGTGCACGGTGTGGCAAGACTTTTGTCGGGTACTGGGGTAAGCTTTGACCTTACTTCGTTGGCCACGCAGGCACATTGTGCAAACTGGCACCGAGACGGAATATATTCACCGCTTGGTGTTTTCAAAAAGCCTGCAGGGCCAGATCAGGGAAAGCAGCATGTGGGCGTTTTTACAGGCCCCTTGCTTGATGTTACGAAACGTACCACCATACGTATCCCTGACTTATGCTACATTCTCCCCACCGTACGGCAAAATCTACCCCTGCTGCTTGGTCTGCTCCAACCGAACAGCCCGCGCCCGATCGCCCCACGGCGCAGCCATCGGCGCAAAACGCCGGGGCGTCTCGCACGGCGTGGCACCGCCTGGCTCGCGTCGTCCATCAGCTGGCGGGCGCGCCAACCGGCGTGTTTGCCCCGGCAGCGACCCAGCGGTCGCTAGTCGCATATGCCGGACCGACGTCGGAGCGCGATGCCCTTGCCGCCTGGGCAGCATCTCGATTGCTCCCGACCGACCACATCCTCCACGAAGCGGACGACGCCCTCAACGGAGCCGTGTACAGCCGCCCGATTCGCACCGCGGCCGGCGTCCGGTGGCTGTGTGTACTGGCCGACGCCCCGTTGCCCGCGCCCTTGCGGACCCAGATTGATGACGTCATCGCCCTGATGGATAGCCCCGCGCCTGATGCGTCGGCCGACGAACCCGGCATGCCGCTGCTCTCGGCTTTGCCCATCGCCGTCTATCGCTCTACGCCGTCCGGGCGCCTCCTCTATGCCAACGAGGCCCTCCTCACCTTGCTGGGCTACCCGCCCGACACGCCGCTTGCTTCTATCGACCTGGAGGCGCGCGACTTCGCCGATGTGGAGCGCAACGCGTTTAAAGAAGCAATCGAAGCGAATGACCGCATTGTAAACCGCAACGCAACACTTGCGTGTGCCGACGGCTCTACCGTTGAGGTATTGGAAAGCGCCCATGCCGTGCGGGATGCGCACGGACACATCCAGTACTACGAAGGACTCATTGAAGATGTGACCGCCCGGCGAGCTTACGAACGCGAGCTGGAACAGGCAAAGGTGCGGGCCGAAGAGCTGAGTCGCCTGAAGTCGACTTTTCTTGCCAACATGAGCCACGAGATCCGCACGCCGCTCACCTCCATCGTGGGCTTTGCGGATGTCTTGCGGGAAGAGGTTGACGGATCGGCTGGCGAGATGGCCGACCTGATCCAGAAAAGCGCCCACCGCCTCAAAGATACGCTGACCTCCGTGCTCGAACTAGCGCGCCTGGAAGGCAAAAACGAAGCGCTGGATGCCACGTCCTTCGACGCGGTAACGCAGGTGCAAGAGAGCGCTGAGCTCATGCGCCCGATGGCCGAGAGTAAGGGGCTGCGCTTCGACGTCGACGTACCAGACCACCCCGTCGAGGTCCGTCACGACGCCCGCGCCCTGCACCGCATCCTCACGAACCTTACCTCGAACGCCATTAAGTACACCGAGCGGGGCAGCGTCACGATTCGCCTCGCCGCGCACGATGCAGGCGTCACGTTTGAAGTAGCCGACACAGGCCCTGGCATTGCACCGGCGCATCAGCACCAAGTGTTTGACGCTTTCGAGCGGGTTGCCGCCCAGTCGTATCAAGAGGGCACCGGGCTCGGGCTTTCCATCACCAAGCGGCTCATCGAGCTCATGGGCGGCACGGTGCAGCTAAACAGCACCGAGGGCGAAGGCAGCACGTTCGCCGTCACCCTTCCGTACACGCTTCCCGCACCCGACTCAGCGTAGGGCGTTCAGGCCCTCGGTGATGCGGTCGAGGGCCGTTTCCAGATCCTCCATCGACGAGGCGTACGACAGGCGCATGCCCTCGGGCGCTCCAAACGCTTCGCCGGGCACGAGCGCCACATGGCAGTGCTCCAGGAGATAGAAACACAGGTCTTCGCTGCTCTCGATGCGCGTGCCGTCGGGCGTGCGGGCGCCGAGCACGTCGGCAATGTGCGGGAAGAGGTAGAACGCCCCCTGCGGCTCGGGACAGGTAACGCCCGGCAGGGCGCGCAAGCGCTCCAGCACGTAGTCGCGGCGCTGCCGAAAGGCCGCAACCATCTCTTGCACGGGGCCCGGTCCCATCTCCAGCGCTGCGATGCCCGCCTTCTGTGAGATGCTGCTTGGGGCCGAGGTGAACTGCCCCTGCACCTTTGCCGCCGCGTCCCGGATGGGCGCGGGCGCCGCGAGGTAGCCCAGGCGCCAGCCCGTCATGGCATACGCCTTCGAGAAGCCGTTGACGGTGACGGTGCGCTCCTGCATGCCCGGCAGCGCGGCAAACGACCGATGCTCGGCATCGTACAGCACGTGCTCATAAATTTCGTCGGATAGCACGTAGAGGCCATCGTAGGCGCGCACCACCGCGGCGAGGGCCGCGAGTTCGTCGGGCGTGTACACGGCCCCCGTGGGGTTTGAGGGCGAGCACATCACCAGCAGCCGCGTCTTATCGGTAATAGCCGCATCAAGCGCTTCGGGCGTCAGCCGGTAGCCATCGTGCACCGACGTAGGTAGCGTAACCGGCGTTGCCCCTGCAAAGCGCGCCATCTCGGGATAGCTGACCCAGTAGGGCGCCGGGATGAGCACCTCGTCGCCCGCGTCGCACAGCACGTGAATGCCCAATGCCACCGACTGCTTGGCCCCGTTGGAGCACAAAATTTGGTCGGCGCTGTAGCTGAGTCCGTTGTCGGCCGCTAGCTTTGCGGCGATCGCCTCGCGCAGCGCCGGCATGCCCGCATTCTCGGTGTAGTTGGTGAATCCGTTTTGGATGGCGGCAATGCCGGCCTCTCGAATGGGTGCCGGCGTGTTAAAATCCGGCTCGCCCGCGCTTAGGGCAATCACCGGATGGCCCGCGCGGCGCATGGCCCCGGCGCGCGCCTTCATCGCAAGCGTCGCCGACGGTTGCATCGCGTCCACGCGGCGGTTGAGGCGAAGGGCAGAAGCAGTAGACATGGCAATGGGCTCTTGGATAAAAATAACGGGCGGCTGTTTAGCGGGCCCCGGCTGTAGCGGCGCGCTTCGCGTGGAGGGCTTCCACCACAGGCGGCGGCACAAACTTGGATACGTCGCCCTCCCAGCGGTGCGCGTCGCGCACCATCGAGGAGCTGATGAGGGCGTACTCTTCGGAGGTCATCAGGAAGACCGTTTCGATGTCGGGGGCGAGCTTGCGGTTTGCGAAGGCCATCCGAAACTCGTAGTCGAAGTCGCTCACCTGCCGCAGCCCGCGCACCAGTGCCACGGCGCCGGTCGCCTCCGCGCGGTCCACAATCAGACCCTCGTGCGAGGCGACGCGCACGCCGTCCAGGTCGCTCGTGCACTCGCGGATCAGCGCAATGCGCTCCTCGGTTGTAAACAGCGTTTGCTTATCCGCATTCACGCCCACCGTCACCTCCACCTGGTCAAACAGGCGAAGGGCGCGCTCCAGCACGTCGCGGTGGCCGTACGTAAACGGATCGAAGGTGCCGGGATACAGCGCAAGCTGGCGGTCCATAGCGGGCTACGCGTCGTCAGAAACGGGGGCAAGCGGCGGGCGGAAGAGGGTTACGACCGTGCGGCCGTACCGGCGCGTGGTCATCTCGCGGGGGTGGTCGTCAAACCATTGGTCCGTGCTGTGCTCAAGGGTAAGCACGCCGTCGGTGTCGAGGTGCTCCAACGCCAAATCCGGCAAACGCTCCAGCGCCGGGAGTTCGTACGGCGGGTCGGCCATGATAAGATCGAGTGCCGGCCCCTGGTAGCGCTCCAGGTACTGCACCGCATCACCGGGGATGAAGATGCAGCGGTCGCTAACGCCCAGCGCCTCGGCATTGGCCCGCGCATAGTCCAGCACTTGCGGATCTTGCTCAACGAACGTGACGAGGGCGGCCCCGCGGCTTAGGGCCTCCAGCCCCAAGGCACCCGTTCCGGCAAACAGGTCGAGCACCGTGGCGCCTTCCAGGTAGATACGGCTGTCGATGAGGTTGAAGAGCGACTCGCGGGTGCGCGCCGTCGACGGGCGCGTGGCGTGCCCGGGCGGCGCGTCGATCCCATGGCCCTTCAGTTGACCAGCAATGATTCGCATAACGGCAGACAAGCTGTGCGATAAACAGAGACCACTCGTACATTCTGTTCATCTGTTTGGTTCGACGCGCTATTGCAGCGCGCCCCCAATGGACGCCACAAACGGGCCCGGTGTGGCCGAGGGCAAGTGCAAATCATCAGGGATTTGCACCGCCCACGCCGGATCCATGATCTCGGGCTCGATGTCGAGAATGGTTTGGAGCGGTGCGTAGGCGTACGGGTCTACGTCCAATCCGTAGATGAACAGCCGCCCAATCGCGTCCAGCGGAATTTCGAGACGGTTGAGCAGCGCCACGGCAAAGTATGCCCGGTCGTTGGGCGATGCGGCATTGGTGGCGTGGTGGCTAAAGTACCACTGCCGGTCGCGCGCCAGGGCATACTCGGTGTGCCCCGGAAATTGGCCCACCGAGAGTGCATACGGCCGCAGGGCCTGCTCGTGGGTAACCTCGCGGAGCTCTTGCGTGGCGGCCGCCCGGGCGGCGGCCGCAGTGCTCAGTTGCCACGTGTACCGCGGAATGTCGAGCGCATTCACCAGCTGCGAGAGGCGGGCCTCAATGGCGCGACGCACCGCCAGTACATGCACCCACATCACCGCATCGCCCTCGCTGTCGGTTGTGGTGCGCACCGTAGAGGACGTGAGGCTGAGCCGGTGCGTCTCGGTGGTGCCTGTGAGGAGTGCCGCCTGCTTTAAAAGCTGGCGTTTTCGGTCGCGCACCGAGAGCTCGGCCGAGATTGGCAAAAAGAATGACCACACGTGCGGCGGATGCACCAGCACGCGCACTTCGTATGCCGAGATGCCTGCAAGCCGTTCCGCTAACGGCTCCGCAATGCGCGGAATGGCCGCGGCCGTTTTTTCCGTCAACAGGGCATCTACCACGTCAAACGGCAGGTCGCATACCCCCACCTGCAGCAGGTGCGGCGGATCGGTGTCCTGATCGATGACTGCGTACCGCACCGCCGTGCCGTACAGGTCGATAGCAGCAAAAATCGATTCGCTCATGGCTTACACGCCAAGCGGCACACGCTGTGAAATGATCGGTCGATCGGCGCACATACGAACAGCTGCACGGACGCATAATCCATGCAGCTGCCAAGCGAAGAAAGAGCGCTGAAGGCGCACCTACTCCCAGGACGCCGCATTGGTTTGCGTGGGGTCCGGCTCCAACGTTCCAATTTTGTCGTCGGTGTCCGGGTCTTGCAGCAGGTACACGCCCACACGCCCGGTATCGTTCACCGTATACTGAAAACGTTTGCCCGTGCGTGGAGAGTAGAGGAGCGAGTCGAGGTTGATCGGTTCGCCAAAGACGCTGTCTTGGTAGGTGCTAAGCACCGAGTCGCGGCGAATGTGCTGAAGCAACAGATTCAACGAGTCGGGGAAGACCGTGCTGTCGCGCTCGTAGTCGACCAGTGCCGTGCGGATGTCCGTCATGCGGTCGCGCACCTGCTCGGTGATGCGACGTTGCCGCTCGATACGCTCGTACGGTTCCGTGATGGATCTGTACAGGACGTATGAGAGCCCAATGATGAGGAGCACCAGAACAACCTGAATGCCTGTGCGAAGACCTTGGCTACCGAAAGCCATGTGCGCGTGGGTGGATGATGATTGGCAAAAACGACATTCGTATGCTGATCGCTGCGGATGAATCCGACAGCATCGCCAAAAATACAGGGGGGCGCGCCGAATTGCAACTCTCCCCTCCGTAGAATCCGCAAAATCCGTTTGGGCAGCGGCCGGCGGCGCCATTCCGCAAAACAAAGGGCCGCATGCAGGGTTCGTCGGGTACACGTGTCCGTTTGTTCGGTTCAACAGCTCGCTTATGAATCTCCTAATTAACGTCGACCATGTGGCCACCCTGCGCAATGCGCGGGCGGAGTCGTTTCCGGACCCGGTGCACGCGGCCGCCCGATGCGAGCACGCCGGGGCCGACGGCATTGTCTTTCACCTGCGGGAGGACCGGCGCCACATCACCGAGCGCGACGTGCGCCTGCTCCGCGAAACCGTGACGGGCAAGCTCGACTTCGAGCTGTCGACCGCCCCCGACGTGGTGGCGATTTGCTGCGACGTGGCGCCCGATCTGGCGACGCTTGTGCCGGAGCGCCGCGAGGAGATTACCACCGAGGGCGGCCTCGACGTGCCGGCCAACGCCGAGCGTCTCGAGGCGGTCGTCCCGCAATTGTACGACGCGGGCGTCGCGCAGGTCAGCCTGTTTGTAGACCCGGTGCCCGCGCACATTCGCGCGGCCCGCGCGGCGGGGGCCAACGCTGTGGAGCTGCATACCGGCGACTATGCCAATGCCCGCACCGCCGATGCGCGCGCAGCCGAGCTGGAGCGCCTTGCCGCAGCGGCCGCCGTGGCCCACGACGAAGGCCTGCGCGTGCATGCGGGCCACGGCCTCGACTACCGCAACATCGCCGCCTTCTGCGACGCCGTGCCGCACGTGCACGAGGTCTCCATTGGGTTTGCCATCATGGCCCGCGCCATCCTTGTGGGCCTCGATACCGCCGTGCGCGACATGGCTGCCCGGCTCCGCACCGCGTAACGCCTCATCGTTTTTTGTCTCTTTTGCGTCCTCGTTTATGCCTCCCTCAGGTTTCGCTTCCGTCCCCGACGATCATACCAGCGGCTACGTCGCGCTCATCGGCCCGCCCAACGTGGGCAAGTCGACCCTCATGAACGCGCTCCTCGGCCAAAAGCTGTCCATCGTCACGCGCAAGCCGCAAACCACCCGGCAGCGCATCATCGGCATCCACTCCTCCGATGCCCACCAGATCATCTTCCTCGACACGCCCGGCATCATCAAGCCGGAGTACGAGCTGCACCGGGCCATGATGGGCCAGGTTGAGCACGCCGTGCGCGATGCCGACCTGCTCCTCTTCTTGCACGATGCCACCAAGCAACGTCCCGAAACCTTCAGCCTGAAGCAGCTGGGCGGCGGGCGGGCCTTTTTGGTGCTCACCAAGCTCGACCTCATCCCCCAAGACGACGCCCTGCCGCTCGTCGAGTCGTATGCCGAGCACCGCGAGTTCGAGGAAATTATTCCGGTGTCGGCCCGCAAGGGGTTCAACCTCGACCGCCTCATGGAGCTCGTCGTACAGGCCCTGCCGCAGGGCCCGCCCTTCTACCCGAAGGATATGATCAGCGAGCACCCGGAGCGCTTCTTCGTTGCCGAAATTATCCGCGAGAAGGTCTTCCAGCTCTTCCATCAAGAAATTCCGTACTCGGTGCAGGTGAACGTGGTCGACTACGAGGCCCGCACCGACGAAAAGGACTTCATCGACGCCGAAATTGTCGTCAACAAGAAGTCGCACAAGGGCATTCTCATCGGAAAAGGGGGCACGGCCATTAAGCGTCTGGGGCAAACGGCCCGGCCCGATATCGAATCGTTCGTGCAGTCGCCCGTCTACCTGCAGCTCCACGTAAAAGTGCGCGAGAACTGGCGCGACACCGAGCGGATGCTGCGCTCCTACGGCTACCGCGACGCGTAATCCTCCTTCGTTCTGACCCGTTTATGCCTTCCTGGACGCCCGATCCATCGCTCGCGGCCCTGCGCGTGGTGCTGCTGCAGGCCCGCGACGCCCTCACCATGGAGCGCCAGGAGCAGACGTGCTTCTTGGAGCGCTGCCGCCTACGCCCGCCCCAACTCGTAGCGCGCAGCGTCCTCCGCGATCCGCTCACGCCGGCGCTGCTCGATTCGGCCGATGCCTTGCTCATTGGCGGCGCCGGGGCGTACTCGGCCACCGACGACCATCCCTGGATGCCTGCGCTGCTCGCGCTGGTGCAAACGGCGGTCGAGCGGCGCCTGCCTACGTTTGGGTCGTGCTGGGGCCATCAGGTGATTGCGCGGGCCCTGGGCGGCACGGTGGTGCACGATCCGGAAGCGGCCGAGCTGGGCTGCCGCACCGTGCACCTTACCGCGGCCGGCCGGCGCGACCCGCTCTTTCGTGCATTTCCGGCGCGCTTTACGGCCAACATGGGCCACCACGATCGCGTGCGGCGCCTGCCGCCGGGTGCTGTAGAACTCGCCGCCAACGATCAGCCGCACCAGGCCTTTCGCCTGCGCCGCGCACCGGTGTACGGCACGCAATTTCACAGCGAGCTCGACGCCGACCGGGAGCGCGAGCGCCTCATCCACTACCGCGACCACTACCGCGAGGATCTGCCCAGCGCGGAAGAATTTGAGGCTGTCCTAAACAGCCTGGCGCCAACCACGGCGGTAGACGGCCTGCTGCATCGCTTCTTGTGCGTCCACGCCGCCGGCGCATAAGCGCCTCGCCACGTTACGGCGCCTGCCTGGCCGCGTCGTCAGCGGCCCGCTCGCGCGGGACCACTATCGCCAGCCAGGCCAGCCCGCAGGCCACTTGTAGCCCGCCGAATACGAGGAAGCTCTGCACCAGGGTCAGCCACCCGGCCTCAAGCAGCAGGCTGGCCGTAAAGATGGAGACCGACTCGGCCGTCATCACCAGCAGCCAGTCGGTGGAGAAGACACGCCCGCGGTAGCGATCCTCCGTCCGCTTTTGCAGCAGCACCGAGCTGACGGTCCAGTTCCCGCCGCTTGCCCCGTGCGCAACGATGATGAGCGCGCAGATCAGCGTTACGTGCTGCCACGCGGTGGTCCACGGCACCCACACCACCGCCGCGTAGCACAGGCCGCACGCCGCGATGGCCGCGCCCATCACCCTTGGCCACGTTTTTTCGTCGGTAAACAGTGCCCGCACCACCACCGGTCCAATGCCGGTGCCAATGCCGCGGGCCATGAACAGCACGCCGATGCCGGCCGCAATGGCACCCGGCGCCACCTCGTTCCCCAATAGCGCGAGCAGATACACCAGCGCCCCGCCGCCGGCCGCCCAGGTGGCCTTGGCAAAGGCGATGCGCCCAATCCGCGGATGCGTGCGCAGGTGCCGCCAACCGTCGGTAATTTCGCGGGCCGCGGAGCGGAGCATCGACCCCTGGGGCGCGTCGGTGTCTTGCGGGATGCGCGTGCCGGCGATAAAGACGGCAGAGACCAAGTACGACGCACTGTCGATCCAAAAGACCGCCTCAGGCCCAAGCCACTCCGTCGCCAGTCCGCCCAGTGCAGCGCCCACCGCCAGCATCGTCGACCACGTGGCCGACATCAAGGCGTTGGCCGTAAGCAGCTCGCGCGGCGTGGTGACGTTGGGCAGGGCCGCGCTCTTCGCCGGCTGAAAGACCGACCCGATGACGACCTGTGCCGCAATCAACACGTAGAGCCAGCCCACCTCGCCCGGCTGATCGATCAGGAGAAAGCCAAGCACCACCACCGCCCGCGCGATGTCGGCCCCAATCATCAGGCGGCGGCGGTTGAACCGATCCACGATAACCCCTGCGAGGGGCGATACCACCGCCCACGGCAGCATCTTGGTGATAAACACCGCACCCAGCGCGAGCGGCGAGCCCGTCAGCGTGGTGACGAGCGTGTACAGCGCGATGGTGTTAAACCAGTCGCCCAGCAACGAGATGAGGGTGCCGATCCAGAGCCGCCGGAAGTTGCCATTCCCGACGATGAGCTCCGCGTACCCGGCGTTGTCCGCTACCGAAACGTCATGTGATGTGTGGGTTGCCATAGCATCATGAGACCGAGCCGCCCCCGCAGAAAGTTTCGGATGTGCGCAGGAGAAGCGTGAATTTGTCGATTCGATTCGAGCGCCCCCGACGCCCGCCGGTCTACGCGGCGGCTGCGCCTGCGTGCTTGGGGCATGGTGGAACGCACCGCCGGCCGTGGATTTTCAGACACACCCTTTCATTGATTTTGCGTATCGATGCCTACCGACATCCACCCACGCTCCGTTCCCCACATTTGGATACAGGCCGCGCGCCCCAAGACGCTCCCCGCGGCGGCCGCGCCGGTGCTCATGGGCATTGCCCTGGCCCTCTCGGCGGGCGCGTTTCATCCGGTGGCTGCGGCCCTCGCGCTCACCGCCGCGCTGCTCATTCAGGTGGGCGTCAACTTCCACAACGACTACGCCGACTTTTTGCAGGGCGCCGACACCGAAGACCGCGTGGGGCCGCTGCGCGTCACCCAGGCCGGTTGGGTGGATCCTACAACCATGCGCCGCGCAACGGTGGCCGTCTTTGCGCTGGCCGTTGCCGCTGGCACCTACCTGATGATCCGCGGCGGCTGGCCCATCGTGGCCGTGGGCATTGCGTCGATCGCGTCGGCGGTGTGGTACACCGCGGGCGGATCGTACTCGCTGGCATCGCTGGGGCTGGCCGACGTGTTTGTGCTCATCTTTTTTGGACCGGTTGCGGTGGGCGGCACGTATTACGTGCAGGCGCTTCAGTTGCCGGGGTACGTGCTGGCGGTGGGCCTCGCACCGGGGCTGCTCTCCATGGCCATCCTCCTTGTGAACAACATTCGCGACCTGGCCAATGACCGCGCCGCCGGGCGCAGAACCCTGGTCGTGCGGATGGGACGGTCTGCCGCGGTGGCGCTGTATGGCGCGTGCTTTGTGGGCGCGCTCGCGCTTCCGGTGGCCCTCATGAACAAGACAGACACCGCGTGGGCCGCGCTGCTTCCGCTGGTACTTGCGCCCTGGGCGGTGTATCTTGTGCGTGCCGTGGCAACCACGCACGATCCGGCCGCCATGAACCGGCTGCTGGCAGGCACCGGTCGCTTTCTGGCGCTGTACGCCGTGCTCTTTTTCATCGGATGGACGTTGTGATGCGCACCGATTGCTTCCGATACCGCCTTCCGCTCTCGCGCCCGCTGCGCCTTGGTACGCAGACGGTGCATCACCGCGACGGCGCCGTGCTGCGCTGCATGACCGCTGACGGCGCTGTGGGATGGGGCGACGTGGCGCCGCTGCCCGGGTTCAGCCGTGAAACGCTTGATGAGGCGCTCCACCAGCTCGCCACCGACGCCGTCCACGCGGCGCTGCGCTCCGGTGACACGACAGCGCTCGGTGATGTGTGCGCGTCGGTGCAATGCGGTGTCGCCCAGGCGGCGGCCGATGCCCAGCGCGACGGCCCCGCCAACGATGTGACCGTTCCCGTCAATGCGCTGCTGAGCGGTACACCGCACGCGGTGCTGGAGGCGTTCGAGCAGTACCGCGCAGATGGATACACGGTGTTCAAGCTGAAGGTGGGCCGCCGCGCACCGGCCAATGATGCACGGCTCGTCTCGACGCTGCTGGACCGGATGCCCCCAGAGGGCGCGCTTCGCCTGGATGCCAACCGGGCGTGGTCGTGGGACGAGGCGCAGGCGTTTGCTGCGGCGCTGGGCGCGGAGACGCTCGCGTATGTAGAGGAACCGCTCGATGACCCGACGCAGCTACCGGCGCTGGCCGCCGATTGGCCGTATCCGATAGCGCTTGACGAAAGCACGCGCACGCTGGCGCCTGCGGACCTCAGCGATCATACCTACGCGGCGGCTATCGTCCTCAAACCGATGCTTATTGGCGGGCCGCACCGGCTGGCCGCGTGGGCCGATGCGGCGGCCGCGCACGACCAAACGGTGGTGTTGAGCGCGGCCTACGAGAGCGGCGTCGGCATGGCGGCGCTGGTTGAGTGGTCGGCTGCCTACGCCACCGCGCCGGTGGGCCTTGACACCTACCGGCACCTGCAGGCCGACGTGCTGGCTACCCGGCTGCCGTTGGAGGTGCC
The DNA here is from genome assembly GCF_000419585.1 of Salisaeta longa DSM 21114. NCBI lineage: Bacteria > Pseudomonadati > Rhodothermota > Rhodothermia > Rhodothermales > Salisaetaceae > Salisaeta > Salisaeta longa. Next base: position 189,108 of record NZ_ATTH01000001.1, on the reverse strand, counting down.
GCATGTGTCGCTGCGAGCGGTGCGCCGCGCCGCGTGCACCGTCGACCCCTCGCGCCTGTCGCCGTATCCGCTGGAGGTGGCCTGATGGATCCGCTGGCCTACCACGCCCGCACGCATCCGCACCGGGCGGCGTGGGAACGCCCCGGCCGGCGATGGACCTACGCTGCGCTCCATGCGCGGGCGGCGGGGGTGGCGCAATGGTTGCGGGCCCAAACGTCCGCTGCGCCGCTTCGCGTGGCGCTTCACCTGCCGCGCGGGCCGCTGCTTGCCGCGCACCTGTGGGGCATCTGGCGGGCCGGCGCTACGGCCGTCCTCCTCAACCGCCGCGCGCCCCTCCCCGAGCTGCGCGAGCGCCTCCAAGCGGTTGACGCCCGCCTCCTGTTTAGCACCGACGAGGCCCTGCGGGCCGCGGCCCGAAACGCAAACATGGCCGCCCACGCACCGCTCGACACAACGGCCCCCTCACCGCGCGGCGCGTCATTGCCGCTGGACCTACCCGCCACGGTGGTGTTCACCTCCGGCAGCACCGGCACCCCCAAAGCCGTTTTGCACACGTGGGGCAACCACTTCTGGAGCGCACGGGGCGCGCACGTCAACATGCCCCTCCGCCGGGGCGACCGCTGGCTGGCCTCCCTTCCGATGTACCACGTGGGCGGCCTGGCCATTGTCATCCGCTGCATGCTTGCCGGGGCCACCGTGGTTGAGGCCCCCGACGCGCCGCTGCACCAAAGCCTGCAGGCAATGCGCGCGACGCACGTGTCTATGGTGACGACGCAGTTCCGGCGCTGCCTTCAGGCACTCCGCACGCCGCCCGCCCCGCTCCGTGCCGTGCTGCTAGGGGGCGGCCCCCTTCCCAACGACCTGCTGATGGAAGGCCACGCTGCCGGGTGGCCCGTGCACGCCAGCTACGGAAGCTCCGAGATGGCCTCCCAGATCACCACCACACCGCCCGGCGCCGCGCCCGACGCCCTGCGCACCGCCGGCCGCGTGCTTCCGTACCGCGCCCTACGCATCGCCACCACCGGCGAGATTCAGGTGCGGGGGCGCCCGCTGTTTCGGGGCTACCTTCAGCCCGACGGATCGCTCGACCCGGCCCGCACGGCCGACGGCTGGTTCCAAACCCGCGACCGCGGCCGCCTAGACGACGATAACCGGCTGCACGTCCTGGGCCGGCTCGACCGCATGTTCGTCTCGGGCGGCGAAAACATCCAGCCCGAAGCCATCGAGCGGGTGCTGCACGCCCTCGACGACATCACGCACGCGGCGGTCGTCGATGTGCCCGATGCCACGTACGGCGCCCGCCCGGTGGCCTTCGTCGCTGCCGCCGCGTGGCGCCCCGCCGCCTGGCGCCGTGCCCTGGCCCGCCGGCTCCCCCGCTACATGACCCCCGACGCGTTCCTGCCATGGCCCGCTGAGGCGCACAACGGCCTCAAGGTGGCGTACGACGGCCTGCGCGCACGCGCCATCGCGGCCCGCGCGGAGTAGAAACGGACGCGCTATGCCGCGCACCGGGGCCTCAAACAGCGATTCAACCCGTGGGCAGCCACCCCGCACATGCGGGGATCTCTGGACCCGGGCGTCGGTTTGTAGTGCGCTGTAACCGCAGCAGATGCCGGTTGCGCCCGACCACCATCCATTCTGACCTGTCAGCTACGCCGTATATGAAGCGTTCCGAGTTCAAGTACGACTTCCCCAAAGAACTCACAGCCGAGTATCCCGCCGAACCCCGCGACTCCTGCCGCCTGATGGTTGTAGACCGCGCGGAGCAGACCGTCGACCATCGCACCTTCACCGATCTGCCCGAGTATTTTAACGCGGGCGACGTGATGATCGTCAACAACACGAAGGTATACCCGGCCCGGCTCTTCGGCAACAAGCAGAAGACGGACGCAAAGATTGAGGTCTTCCTGCTTCGTGAGCTCAACCCCGAAAGCCGCTTGTGGGACGTGATGGTCGATCCGGCCCGCAAGATCCGCATCGGCAACAAGCTGTACTTCGATGACGAGCTGACGGCCGAAGTCATCGACAACACCACCTCGCGCGGCCGCACGATTCGCTTTCGGTTTGAGGGCACCAACGAAGACCTCTACGCCAAAATTCGGGAGCTTGGCGAGACGCCGCTTCCGCCGTACATCAAGCGCGACGTAGAGCCCGACGACCGCGATCGGTACCAGACGATCTTTGCGGAGCATCGGGGCGCGGTGGCCGCCCCAACGGCCGGCCTTCACTTTACCGATCGGCTCTTGGACGAGCTGCGGGCGAAGGGCGTGCACATTGTGCCCATCACGCTGCACGTCGGCGCCGGCACCTTCCGCCCGGTGGGCGTGGAGGACCTCACCAAGCACCGCATGGACTCTGAGGAGTACACGATTCCGGAGGACACCGCGGAGAAGGTCAACAAGGCCCTGCGCTCCAAAGAAAACACCGTCACGGCAGTGGGCACGACTGTGGTGCGCACCATCGAATCGAGCCTGTCGGTGGACGAGATGCTGAAAGCCGGATCGAGCTGGACCGACCTGTTCATCTATCCGCCGCATGAGTTCAAAATTACGGATCGGCTCATCACCAACTTCCACCGGCCCGAGAGCACCTTGCTCATGATGGTTTCGGCGTTTGGCGGCTACGATTTCATGATGGACGTGTACGAACAGGCGGTGGAGGAAGAATATCGCCTGTTTTCGTTTGGCGACGCGATGATCATCAAGTAAACGGACGGGCCTGCTATGGCGCACGATACGGAGGCATCGGACACGGCGCAGGCGCACGAGGTGGCGGTGCTGGTGCCGGCTGCCGGACGGGGCACGCGCCTGGGCGGGCCGCGCAAACAATTTCGGATGCTGGGCGATGCGCCGCTCCTTGTGCAAACGCTTCGCGCCTTCGACCGGCACCCCGCCGTCGGCCACTTGATTGTGGCCGTGCCCAGTACCGACGTGCAAGCCACCACGGATCGGCTGCAGGAGGCGGCCCTCCACAAGCTCTCGGCCGTTGTGAGCGGCGGTGCTTCGCGGCAGGCCTCGGTGGCGCATGCGCTGCGGGCCGTGCCCTCTCCGGTGGAGGTGGTGCTGGTGCACGACGCGGTGCGCCCCTTTATCCGACCCAACTACATCGAGGCCGTCATCGAGGCGTCGCGCACCCATGGTGCGGCCGCGCTGGCCGTTCCCGTGGCCGACACGCTGCGCCGCGGCGCCGACGGTACGTTTCAGGATACCGTGCCGCGCGATGGGCTCTACCGCATGCAAACGCCGCAAGGCTTTCGGCGGGCGTGGCTGGAGCGCGCCCATCAGGCCCCAGCCCCCGAGGCTCCGCGCACGGATGATGTGGGCCTCGTGCAGGCGCAGGGCCACACGGTGCATATCGTGGAAGGCAGCGCGCGCAACTTCAAGGTCACTACCCCGAGCGACTGGGCCCTGGCACAGCAGCTGTGGCCCCACTGGTCGACCGAACCCCTCCAGTAGCAGCAGACCGCTGCGTCAGCCGGTGCGTTCGTGCTGGGCGTGCAGGGCCGGCGGTGCCGATGATGCACTGGGCCCCTCGCTGTCCGCTCGCCGGAACGTGGTTTGGCGCTCCACTGCAAACGCCTCGTCCGCCGGATCGAACCGATGCTCGGCCACGGTAAACGCCTCGTCGGTGATGCGAATGCGGTTGTAAAAGTTGACGCCGCGGTCTGCCTTCCGCCCCCGGCTGCTGGTGGCGGTGCCTGCAGTGGCCACGACGATACGATGCGTGCCCGGCACCACCTCCACCGGCTCGATGTGCGAAATGTGGAGGTGCCCGCATAAGATGAGATCGACGCCGGCCCGTGCCGCGGCATCGAGGGCCGCTCGTGCATGGCGGGCCACGTCGTGCGAGCCAAGGGCCCGGATCTTGGTGAGGTGATGGTGCAACATCAGCACGCGCAACGCCGACGACGGCGCGTCGGCAAAGAAGCGTTGCATCCGCTGGCGCTGCGACGGCAGGATGCGCCCGCCCTTGATGGTAAACCCACGGGTGGAGTTGAGGCCCAGCAGGTAGAGCGTGGCGCTGCGGTGCTGCGCGTGCGCCGCGTCGCTGATGTACCGGCGGTAGCGCCCCAACGGCCGGGTGAGGCGCTTGATGGGATGCCACCACGGATAGGTGTCGTGATTGCCGGGCACCACCAGCGTAGGCGGATCGAGCGCATCCAGAAAGTCGCGCGCCGCCGCAAACTCATGCCGGCGCGCCCGCTGCGTCAGGTCGCCGCTACACGCGACAACATCAATACCGGCGGCGTTGATGTCGTCTGCGAGCGCGTCCACAACGCCCGGGTGCGCAATGCGCCCGAAATGCATATCCGAGATATGGGCAATCGTCATGCGGTGCCCGGTCGGGTTACAGGAGCATCGTCATGGGCTCTTCGAGGTACTGGCGCACCGTGGCCAGGAACTGCGCGCCGACGGCGCCATCCACCACGCGGTGATCGCACGACAGGGTCACCTTCATGCGCTGCCCCGGCACCACCGCGCCGTCTTCAACGACCGGCGTCTCGCGGATTTCTCCGATGGCCAGAATGGCGCTGTTGGGCGGATTGATGATGGCCGTGAACTCCTCGATCCCGAACATGCCCAGATTGCTCGTGGTAAAGGTTGCGCCCTCAAACTCCTCGGGCTGAAGCTCACGGTTGCGGGCTTTGGCGGCCAGCGTGCGGGTTTCTTCCGCAATGGTTGCGAGGCCCTTTTGGTCGGCGTTGCGAATGACCGGCGTGATGAGGCCCTCGTCGATGGCCACCGCGACGCCCACATGCACCGGACGGTGTTTGCGAATTTCGCCTTCGTCGGGCAGGTACGAGGCGTTCACGTACGGATGCTCCTTCAGCGCCAGCGCACAGGCTTTCGTGATGAAGTCGTTGTACGACACCTTGGGTCGGCCGGCTGCCTCGGCACCCTCGTTGATTTGCGCGCGCACCTCGATGAGTCGCGACACGTCCAGGTCTACCGTCAGATAGAAGTGCGGGGCGGTGTACTTGCTCTGGGCAAGGCGGCGCGCAATGGCTTTGCGCATCTGCGAGATGTCTTCCGTCTCGTAGGCCGGCTGCCCATCGCCGCCCACCGTAGACGGCATCTCGTAGGTGGGCTGGGCCGCGGGCGCCGGTTCGGCGGCACGCTCGGGGGCCGGCGCTTCTTCTGCAGCCTCCAGATGGGCCTCCACGTCGCGCTTCACCACACGGCCGTTGGGACCGCTGCCCTCAATATCGGCCAATTCTATCTCATGATCGGCGGCCATGCGGCGGGCCAGGGGCGACGCCTTCACGCGCTCGCCCGAGGCATCGCGGCCCGCGGGCACCGGGGCGGCCGTGCGCTCACGCAGCGCGCCATCGCCCGAGGGCTCGGCTTCATCCGACGAGGTGTCTGCTGATTGGGTATCCGCTTCGTCGGAGGCAGGCGCCGCGCCTTCTTCGTCCGGCGCATCACCGCCCGCTTTGTCCGCCGATGCCGCATCGGCGGCTCCTGCATCATCCAAAATGTCGGAGATGTCTTCGCCTTCGTCGCCGATCACGGCAATGAGGCTGCCAATGGGCACCGCCTCGCCCTCGTCGATGAGCGTTTTGAGCAACACGCCCTCGTCGAACGCTTCCACGTCCATCGTGGCTTTGTCCGTTTCCACCTGGGCAAGCACGTCGCCCGCGGAAACCGTGTCGCCTTCTTCCTTGAGCCAAGCCGAGAGCACCCCTTCTTCCATGGTGTCACTCAGCTTCGGCATTTCGATACGAATGGCCATATGTTCTGCGTTGTTGGATTCAGTAGGGTGGAGAAGTGGGCGCCGGCGATGCCTTAGTCGGCGTACAGCACGCGGCGGGCAGCCTGAATGACGTCGTGGGTGCTGGGCATGTACGCATCCATCAGGTTGGGCGCGTAGGGGGCCGGGGTGTCGGGCGCGGTGACGCGCACCACGGGGGCATCGAGGTAATCGAACGCGCGGTCTTGCACCTGGTGCGTCACCTCGCTGGCGAAGCTCGCGAACGGATTGCTCTCGTCGACAACCACCAGGCGGTTCGTTTTCATGACCGACTGCACGATGGTCTCAATGTCGAGCGGCTTGATGGTGCGCGGATCGATCACCTCCGCCTCATACCCGTCGCTCGCGAGCTCCTCGGCCGCGTCCATGGCCACATGGTAGCTTTTGCTGTGCGCCACAAAGGTGACGTCGCTGCCCTCGCGGGCCACGCGGGCCACGCCGATGGGTAGCAGGTAGTCCTCCGCGTCAGACACCTCACCCTTCAGCCCGTACATCAGCTCGCTTTCCATGAACAGCACCGGGTCGTCGTCGCGGATGGCGCTCTTCAGCAAACCTTTCGCGTCGTCCGGGTTGGACGGCGCGATGATCTTGAGGCCCGGAAAGTTGGAATACACCGCCTCGGTGGAGTTCGAGTGCGTGGCGCCCAGCTGCCCGGCGGCGCCGTTTGGCCCCCGAAATACGATGGGCAGCTTAAACTGACCGCCGCTCATGTAGCGAATGTTGGTGGCGTTGTTCACCACCTGGTCGAACGCGACGAACGAAAAGTTGAACGTCATGAATTCGATGATGGGGCGCAAGCCGTTCATCGCAGCCCCAATGCCCAGGCCGGCGAAGCCCAGCTCGCTGATGGGGGTATCGATGATGCGCTTCGAGCCGAACTCGTCGAGCATGCCCTTGCTCACTTTGTAGGCACCGTCGTACTCGGCCACCTCCTCGCCCATGAGGAAGATGTCGTCGTCGCGCCGCATTTCTTCCGACATTGCCGCGCGGATTGCTTCACGAAGTTGCAGTTCTGCCATGATGCTAGATTCAGGTTCGGAATGGGGTCGAAGGGGAATGGAGCGTCACGCGTTTAGCGCGTAAACGGCATGTTGTCTTCCGCGTAGATGTCCTCAAAGAGGGCGTCCTCGTCGGGGAAGTCGCTGTTTTCGGCAAACTCGATGGCGTCGAGCACCTGCTGCTTGATCTCGTCATCCATCGCCTCAATGTCGTCGTCCGAGAGGATGCCCTGATCGGTGGCGTAACGCTGCAGGCGAACGATGGCGTCACCGCTCTTGCGATTTTGCAGCTCGCCGTCCGCGCGGTACTTCGCGGGGTCGCTAATGGAGTGGCCCTGGTAGCGATACGTCCGAATTTCAAGCAATGACGGTTGGCCCTCGCGCGCCATGGCCACATGGTCTTGAATGGCCTTGTTGACGCTAAAGACGTCCATGCCACTCACCAGCGCGCCCGGCATACGAAAGCCCGTGGCCCGCTTGTACAGCTCCGGCTCGGCCGAGGCGCGGTCTACCGCGGTGCCCATGCCGTACTGGTTGTTCTCGCAAATCAGCACCACCGGCAGATCGTAGAGCTCGGCGAGGTTCGCTGCTTCATGAAACGCACCCTGGTTGATGGCGCCGTCGCCAAAGTAGCACAGGCATACGTTGTCTTCGCCCTTGTACTTGTGCGCAAAGCCAATGCCCACGCCTACGGGAATTTGTGCGCCAACGATGCCGTGCCCGCCATACATGCCGCGCGCCGCATCAAAGAAGTGCATCGAGCCGCCTTTTCCTTTCGACACGCCCGTCTTCTTCCCAAACAGCTCCGCCATGCACTGGCCCGGATCCATGCCCATGGCCAGCCCCATGCCGTGGTCGCGATACGCCGTGATGACGGTATCCTCGCCGAGGCGTATGCCAAACACCGATCCCGTAGAAACGGCCTCCTGACCGATATACAGGTGCAGGAAGCCGGAAATTTTTTGCTGCTGGTACATCTGGCGGCAGCGCTCTTCGAAGCGGCGTTGCAGCAACATATTGCGGAGCATCTCAACGACATCGTCGTCCGAGAGGCCCAGGTCATCGTGCGTGTAGGTGTCCGCCGGATACATCTGGAAGGTCAAGCTCTCTTCCACATCCGCCGTTGGAATGTCAATCGACTGATCCGTCCACGGACCCTCAGCGCTCTCAGCGGCCCCGTTGTCGGATGCGGCGTCGGCGGTGGTGGTCGTCTGCTGTTCGTCTGCCATATCGTTCGGTGTCCAGGAAAGTCGAGGGGAAGCATGCCACACGCGCCGCTCGGATGGACGACGCATGCACAAGTGGCTACGTGGCGATCATTGATTAAAGACCGAAACGCATACCGGTGCTTGTATCTTACAGATCCAACGGCGGTTTCGAACGCATCCAACGCCCCGTGTGGTTTCCGTATGTAGGAAGGGCTTCCAGGATGATGCGGCGAACCCCCTTAGCGTGCCCCATCGGAGGGGCAACGCAACCCTGTTGCGGGGGGATCGGTAGACAGGGGTAGCTTGGCATTTCGTCCTTCAGTTTTCCACTCGCCTAATGCCTAACGCTTCCGTGGATGACGCGGCCCCGCCGGCTGCGCCGTCGTGGTCTCGCACCCTGATTCGCCTCGTCGGCGGCACCGCACTGGCCGTGTTGCTGCTGGTGAGCGTCCTCGTGGCTGCCCTTCAGATCGACGCGGTGGCCACACGCGCCGCCCGCGCCATCTTGCAGCGCGTCAATCCGCTGCCGGGCACCGCCCTGTCCATCGACGGCGCTTCGGGCACGTGGGTTGGCAGCCTGCAGCTTACCGGCGTTACCCTGCGCGACACCACGCAGACGCCACATGCGCCGCTCGCCACGCTCGACACCCTCCGCGCCCGCTATGCCCTCTGGCCGCTGCTCGCGGGCACGGTGCACATCTACGAAGCGCGCGCGGTACGCCCCACGGCCACCTTCCGCCAAACCGCCGACAGCACCTGGAACTGGGCGCAGCACCTGCCGCCGCCCAGCCCCGACACGACGCAGAGCGGCTTTGCGTTTTGGGTAGAGGCCGCCACGCTCACGGACGGGCGGGTTACCACCCACTTCTATAGCCCCCGCGGCGACTCGACGCTGCGGACGCGCGGCCTCCAGCTGCGCATGCACGCCCTCCGGTACGATTCGACGCTGGCCGTGACGCTCGACACGCTCGGGCTTACGGCCCACCTGCCCCAGGATACCACCACCCTCACGCTCTCTGCGGGCGGCGCGCTCTCGGCCACACACCTGCGCGATGCGTCGCTGCGCCTCCGCTCGCCCTACAGCCACGTGGTGGCACAGGGCACGCTGGCGCGCCCCTCGGCGCAGGCCCCGCAGGTCCACAACGTCGACGCTTCGCTTCGCGCCACGCCGCTTGCCTTCCGCGACCTCACGACCTTGATCCCTGCGCTGGGCCTCGATCCGTCTGAGCGCGTGACGATCGATGCACGGGTTGCCGGGGCGGCCGATAGCCTTGGCGGTTCGCTGGAGGCAACGTTTGGCGATGGCGGCACGGTGCAGGCAACGGCGCTCGCGGCCACGGGCGACACCACGCGGTACCGCCTCACGGCTACCGTACGCCGCCTGACGACCAGCCTGCTGGGCCCGCCCGATCCAACCAAAAACCGGTACAACGTGGCGGTACGGGCGGATGTGCGCGGGCCGTCGGGGCGGGCGCTGAGCGGCACCACGCGGGTTCAGGTGTGGGATGCGGCCTACCAGACGCTTCAGGTAGACACGCTGCACCTGGATGGAATGTGGGCGTCGGGGCGGCTGGCGCTGCGTGGCGCCGGACGAACCAACGCGGCCCGGCTGCGCTTCGCGGGCACCGCTCGTCCGCTGGCCGACCGGCCCACGTACGACCTGGAGACGGAAGTGCGCGACGGACGCGTGCAGGCGCTCTTGGCCGGCGGCCTCACCACCGCCCTCAACGGCTCGGTGCGCGTGCAGGGGGCGGGCGCCGATTCTGTGGATGCCACGCTGCGCTTCGCCCGCTCCAAGGTCAACCGCGCCGTAATTGCTCACGGTCGCTTCACGGGCGCGCTGCGGGCGGACAGCCTGCATGCGCAGGGGCGCGCGGCGATCGGGCGTGGCACCTTGCAGCTGGCCGGGCATGCCCACCTCACGGCCGAACGATTCCGCTTGTCCACCGGACGCCTGGACCGCGTGGATGTGGCGGCGCTTGTCAACGACACCACGCAGAGCTTGCTCACGGCTTCGCTGCAGGCGCAAGGCCGCGGGTTTGATCCGGAGACGCTTACCACTTCGGCAGAACTGACGGTGCCCACGGCCCGGTACGGCGCGTTTCGGGTGGATTCGCTCCTGAGCCGCTTCTCCTTGAACGCCGGGGCCCTGCGCGCCACGGTGCGCACCCTGCTGAACGAAGGACGCCTCGCGGCCCGCGTGGACGGCCAGCCCTTTGCTGCTACGCCCGTGCTGCGGCTGCGCGACGGCACGTTTCAGCGCATTGACGTGGGCGCGCTCACCCAGAACGCCGCGCTAAGCAGTCGGCTGAACGGCACGTTTCGGGGCGACCTGCGGGGCGCGGCGCTGCCCGCCTTGCAGGCACGGCTGGACGTGCGCCTCGACACGTCGCGCCTCAACCTTCAGCGGCTTATCACCGGACAGCTATCGGCGACGCTCGCCAACGGCGCGGCCACCGCGTCTACTCGCCTGCAGACGCCCACCGGCGCCCTGGTCCTGCGTGGCCGCGCCCGCCCCTTCGCCGACGTACCCACGGCAGCGCTCACCGAAGGCTCCTTTCGTTCGCTCGATGCGGGCGCACTTGCGGGGCAGCCGGACTTCCACACATCCCTCACGGGGTCGCTGACGGGATCGCTGCGCGGCTTCTCGTGGCCCGCGCTCACGGCCGAGGCTACGATGCGCATCGACACGTCGGCCATCAATACGGCCCGGGTGCTGGACGGCACGGTTCGCTTTACCGCCGCCGGGGGCACCGGAACGGCCACCGGGCGCCTGCGCCTTGCAGGCGACGGGCGGCTCACCACCGAGGCGCGCTTCAGCACCGCCGCCGCGCAGCCCACCTACCGCGGCCACGTCCATGCGCGGGCGCTGAACGTGGGCGCCCTGGCCGGACTCGACACGCTGCACGCCCGCCTCGACACGCTCCGCCTCACCTTCGATGGCCGCGGCACGCGCCTATCCACCGCCACCGCCACCGCCCAGTTGTGGGTGCACGGAAGCCGCCTGCAGCAGCTACGGGTCGATTCCCTCCGGGCCGCGGCTGCGCTGCGCGATGGGCTCTTACGGCTCGATACGCTGCGCGCTGAAACCAACGTCGCGCTCCTCACGGGCCGCGGCGGGATCGCCCTCACGCAACAGTCGCCACAGGTTAGCGACCTGACGCTCCAGGCGACGCTGCAAAACATTGCACCGCTGCGCGGCTTGATCGGGGCACAGCGGCTCACCTTGGAGACGGGTCGCATGACCGCGCACGTATACGGCACCGCCGACCGCCCGCGCTTCGACGCCACCGCAACGCTCGAAAATGCCATCTACAACGCGTTCCAGGCGGGCCGCGTCAACCTGAACGTCGCCGGCCGCTACGCCCCATCGGCTCCGTGGACGTCCACCGTAGAAGCGCGCGCCGCGGTGCAGTACCTTGCCCTCCCCACGCAGCGCCTTCGGGCCGCCCGTGCCACGCTCGCTTACGAAGATTCGACCGCGCAGCTCACCGCTTCTGCAACGATCGACGACGAACGCTCGGCCGAGGTTACGGGTACGTGGCGCCAGCGGGCGGCTACGCAGCGCCTCACCATCGATACCTTTGCGCTCCGCCTAGCGGAAGCGCCCTGGCAGCTTGCCCAGCCGGCGGTAGTGGAGATCGGCCCCAGCGCCTACTACGTCCAGCACTTCTTGCTGGCCAACAACCAGCAACAGTTGTCTGTGGACGGGCGCCTCGACTTCAACGGCGTGCAGCACCTGGGGCTTTCGGCCTACGCCGTCGACATTGCACCCTTTGCCGCGCTGTTTGGCAAGCCCGGCCTGGGCGGCACCCTCACCGGCCATGCGATGCTGAGCGGCCAAGCCGCTCACCCCACACTCGACAGCCGCTGGACCTTTGACGTGCGCAGCGAGGGGCGCCCCGTGGGCCGCGGCACCGCGCAGGTGACCTACGACCGCCTTGCCCTTGCCTTCGATGCCCAGCTAAGCCCAGAAAACGACACCACCAGCGCGTTGTACGCCGCGGGCCGCGTGCCCGTCGATCTGCGCCTGCGCACCCCGCAGCCCGTGGCCATTCAGCAGCGGCCGGTGCGTATTGACGTGCGCGCCGACGCGTTCGCGGTGAACTGGATCGACCCGTTCCTCGACCCAACGCTCGTGACCGATGTGCGCGGCGTGCTGCAGGCCGACCTATCCATACGCGGCACGCTCGACACGCCGCAGCTCTCGGGCACCGCCCGCCTTCGCGACGGAGGCGCCTACGTCGTGCCGCTTGACCTCAGCTACCGGAATGCAGCCGCCACGCTCGCCTTTGCCCGGGAGCAGGTCCGCGTCGAAACCGTGCGCGTGCAAACGTCAAACGGCGGTACGTTGCAAGGCAATGGCCGCGTGAATCTTTCCGACCTAACCCTGGGCACCTATGCCATCGACCTGCGCGCCAACGAGTTCTTGGCTATCGACACGCGGGCCTATCGCGGCACGGTCATCGATGGCGCCGTGCGGCTTACCGGCACCACGCAGCGCCCCGCGCTCGATGGCCAGGTGAACGTGCGCAGCGCCGACATCTACTTTGCCGAAGCCACCAACACGAACACCGAGCTGGCCAGCGTGCAGCTCAGCCGCACCGACTTGCTCGCCGTTGAACGGCGCTTCGGGCTACGGCTCTCCGCTGCCGATACCACCACGTTCGATGCCTACCAGGCCCTGGCCATGGATTTGCAGGTGCAGATTGCGCGCGATACGTGGTTGCGCTCCGAGTCAAACCCGGAGATGCGCTTGCAGCTCACCGGGCGCCTCGACATGGAGAAGGAGGCCATGGCCGATGCGCAGGTGTTTGGCACCATCGAGGTGGTGCCCGAGCTGAGCACCATCACCCAGTTCGGCCAGCAGTTCCAGGTCGATGAGGGCACGCTCACCTTCAATGGCAACCCCACCACGCCCTACATCAACTTTACCGCGGTGTACGAGAAACAGGCCCGCGAGGTGCAGGCGACCGAGGTAACCATAACGCTCAGCGTAGAAGGGCGCCCCGACAACCTCGACCTGACCTTCAGCTCCAATCCGCCCATGAGCACGCGCAATATTCTCTCGTACCTGGCCACCGGGCAGCCCGCAGACGAACTGTTCAGCGCCTCGGGCGGCGAGGGGGGGAGCCTGCCCACCCAACTCGCCATCGGACAGCTGACCGGGTTGGTCGAGAACCTGGCCACCGGCCGGCTGGGGTTCGATGTGGTGCGCATTCAGGTGCAGCCCAGCGGCACTTCTTACTTCACCGTAGGCCGCTACGTTACGCCGCAGTTTTACGTCTCGGTGCAACAGCCCGTCACCAACATCAGCAACCTGGAAAACAGCGAGACCCAAGCGCCCGATGTGACGCTTGAGTACTCACTCACCAACTACATGCTGCTGCGTCTGCAACGCCGCGAGTCGTCGTTGCGGCTCAACGTCTTGCTAGAGTATGCCTATTAGCGTATGTCTAATTTGCGGAAGCTGTGGTGGCGCTTGCAGGATACGTCAGCGTGACGCCCTGATTCACGTACACCTTGTAGCCGCGGCCCCGGCGCACGGTGCCAATGTCGTTGACCGCGCCCGGACGGTACAAATTGCCTGCGGGGTCTTCCACAACCACCAGGGCGTCGCCCAGCGATGCAAACGCTTCGGCCACCGGCAAATCGCTCGCGGGCAGGTACGGTACCAAGTTCCAGCCTTTGGTGAGCGGAATGGGCGCATCCGTGGGGAGCGCCGTGCCCTGCACGGTGAGGGTTGCGGCTTGCGCCGCATACAGCAGGTAGCTTTCGGAGGGATCCCACGCTGTAAAGGCCTCCAGCCCGTAGGCTGGGCTGTACAGGCGACCGGCTTCGTCCTTTACAATGGCCACGCCGGTGCCCTGCAGCAGCGTCGCAAGAGCAGGGGCGTCGGGGCGAAGGGCGAGCGACACCAGGTTCCATCCGGCCTGCAGGTCGACCGACTGCGTGACCGCGTCGGGACGGCTCAGGTACAAGCGGGCGTCGGGGATGGGCTGCTGGGTGATGCCGGGGCCCGCCCACTCGACCGCGAGCGCTTGCCCTTGCGTGGCCTCAAAGTAAGCCACGGTGATGGCATGAAAGCCCGCCGACAGCTCAACCGTACCCGAGGCTTCCTTTACGCCGTGGATGCCGTCATTATCGGCCACCACCGCCCCGTCGATAGCCAAGCGGCTGCCGTCGTCGGATGCAATGGTGAACGTGTACGTCCCCTGCGCGGGCACCTTCAGGTAGCTGGTGTAGCGGAGCGCAAAGTTGTTGTCGCGCGGCTGCACGTTCAGCGTGAAGTTGTTCGTCGTGCCGGTTTGGGCCGGGGCCAGGCTGCCAAAATCGGGCAGCGCCTCCCACGCGCCGGTGTAGGCGGCGTACCGCACGCCCGTGCCGCTTAGCGACCCGTCGGCCGCTTCCACAGTGATCGTCACCGACGTTTCGGTCGTCTCGCCGTCATCGTCGGTGGCCACCGCGCGCAGCGTGTACGTCCCGGCGCCCACATCCGACCAGGCGTCGCTGAGGCTTCCGGACCCAGACGCTGCGATGCGGGTGGCGCCCGCGTACACCTCGATGGACGCCACCGAGCCGTCGGCATCGTTGGCTTGCACCTCCAGCCCAATCGTGGCCGGCGCGGTGAACGTCGCCCCGTCGGTTGGTTGCGCAAATTGCACCGCCGGCGCGGTGTTCGGCGAACCGTTCCCGGCATCTACGCCCGGATTGTCGCGGTAGGGCCGAATCAGGTCCAGCCAGTCGCCCTTGGGCCAGGCCTCCTCAGCCCACTCGGCCATGGGGCGCAGCAGCGAATACGCCACCCCGTACTCCCCAAAGTTGCGGAGGCTCGTGTACCAGTGATTGGCAGCCGTAACGTCGTTGCCGATGCCGCCGTAAATGCGCTCCGGGTCGAACGATTCGGGTTCCAGGCCGGCATCGCCCGTGCGGCGCGCCCAGTTGTTCGGATCCTCCGGCGCCATGCCTTCGCGGTATAGCGACATCGCCACGTTGAGCACGCGGCGGTACGCGTCCGATCCGATGCCGCCTTCCAGCGAGTGGTTGGGCCAGAAGTGCTGCAGGTCGATGAGCGAGGGCGACGTGTGCCGGTGGTACCACCCTTCCGCCTCCTCGTCCATGCGCCCCTCGGGCATCTTGTCGGCGATGTACAAAATCTTGAGGAACGACGCGATGTAGCGCCACGCGTGCGGCTCGGGATTCTTCACGCCGGCCATAAACATGTAGTGGTAGCGCCAATCCATCGGGTTGATGTCGGTGCTAATGGCCGACCCCGGATTGAGCGTGAGCTGGTGCTGGTACCACGCGGTCGTAAAGAACTTCCACGCAACCCCCGAGCGCTCCCCCTTGATGTTGCGCATGTTCGGATCGCTGCGCCGCGTGAGCTCCTGGATGTGCGGCGCCTGGTCGAACAAGATGCGCGACGACGAGAACCACTGCAGCGGCTCGGCGCTGGCTCCATACAATTCCTTCGCGCGGTGCTCGAAGTGGTTCGTGTGCATCACCTCAAACGACTTCGTCAGCGCCCACTGCATCCGCGAGAGGTTGGCGGCATAGCCATCGTAGGGCGCGGGTACATCTTTGCCCTTAAACTCGTCGCGGCCCACTTCTAACCCGCTCCACAGCCGCTCCACGGCGACTTCGGCTTTCCCCAGGCGTCCGTTGTAGTTCTTCGCCTTATAGATGAGGTCGGGCACGTCGTTTGCGTAGTGATCCCAGACCTCGTGATTGCGAAACTGATCGCCCCACACGTCCACCGGGTGGTGCACCGGCAGCCACTCGTTCCAGTCGGGCATCTGGATGTTCACCGGCAGCTGCCGCATGTTGATGTCCCCCGATATGGGATACGTCTCCGGCGTGATGCCATTCGGAAAGACGTGGCGCTTCATGGCATCGTTGGAGTCGAGCACCCAGTCGAGCCCGGCGCCCGCGGCCCAGTGCACCGGGTCAAGCGCATCGAAGCCCTGGCCTTGGGTGCGCGGCGCGCCCTCGGGACGCGAGCCCGCGGCGGTGGGACCGGGCTGATACGGCGGATGCCACGGGCGGCCCGGCGGGTCGATGGTGCGGCCGTCGGTGGTTTTGATCTTGAGCGAACGAATGTATGCCGCGATCTGCTTTCCTTGCCGCTCGGAGAGGCCGTGGAAGCGCGACCGCTGGACGATCGACTTGTTGGAGAAGGCGAAGTACGCCAGGTCGTAGCCGTTGTCGACATGGCAATCGGCGCACGACGCCCATATGTTCTCGCCGTCCCAGCCGTCAATCAGGAGGCTGCGCTGGTGCCACAGCTCCTCGCCCGCGCGCACGTCGGCCGCCGAGCCAAAGCCGTCGGGCGCGCCCCATGCCCCCGGGTCGTCCCACCGAAAGGTGGTGTTGTCAATCGCATTGGCCCCGCTTGCGGTCCGAAATTCGATGTCGAGGATGCGGTAGCCCGTCGAGGGGTCGCCCATCTCGCCCGACGGATGCGCATAGTTGAACCGAAAGCTGATCACGTTTGCACCGTCGTTGGGGGCACCCAACGCTTCAATGGGCACGGTAAACCGAATGGTGTGCAACGGCCCATCCACGCAGCGCAGAGACGCCTGCGAGTCGATGCAGTCAACGGTTGCGTTGTTGATGTCGACCCACGGGCCGTTGTTAAGGCGCACGGAGGCCTTGTCAACGGTGTAGCCGCGCGGTTCGGCGTACCAGTACGGGTAGCCAATGGAGTAGGCACGCAAGTACAGCGCCTCCACGTTGGACACGTCCGACGCGTTCACCTGCACATCGACGGTGTAGCCGTCGGGACCAATGACCTCAATCGGAAGGGTGACGGTGTTCGAAGCCGGTGCCCACGAGAGCCGAAACGCCCCCGCAAATAACAACGTCACCACGGCGCCGCCCATCAGCAGCGCCAGCTGTCCGGTGCCCGACAAGCGCCGCCAGGTCCACCACGCCACGCCACCCAGCACGCTCATCCCCCCGATGAGCAGTGCAATCGTTCCTCCTGATGCAAACAATCCCCCGCTGAACATACGCAATCTCCTAATTTCGTGGAATACACGGTGCAACGATGCGCTGTGGCATCATGCAGGGTTGCACCCAAGGACCGCGCCAATCCGCAGCACCGCGCAGGCGAGCGCTTCGCCAGCAGACGGCCGCAACGAGCCGGTAACGGAGTATTCTGCCCCACACATCCAAAATTACCCGGAGGTTTTGCCCAGCCGGCCCGTCCCTCGTGTGGGCGGCGGTATCAATGCTCCATAGGTC
The DNA here is from genome assembly GCF_000419585.1 of Salisaeta longa DSM 21114. Taxonomy (NCBI): domain Bacteria; kingdom Pseudomonadati; phylum Rhodothermota; class Rhodothermia; order Rhodothermales; family Salisaetaceae; genus Salisaeta; species Salisaeta longa. Next base: position 171,905 of record NZ_ATTH01000001.1, on the reverse strand, counting down.
TACAGATTTACTGCAGCGAACCGCGCCCGCGCCGGTTGGCTGACGGGCGGCCGCCAGCCGCGCCGGTGAAATCATCCCACGCGCATTGCATTTTTGCGCCGCGCCAATCCTGTGACATTTTTGTTAATCGCTCTGCGCCGTCCGTTGGCGGCGCGGAGGCGCAGGGTGTGCCGGGGCGTCTTGTAAGACGAGCCGCAACCTATCGCCCGTTGCAGGGCCCGGCAGGCTGCGCCGCACGCCCTGCACCATGCGCTCGATAGAAAACGCGTGGCGGGCGTGCGCTTGTCCGCGGGCCGCCACCTGTGCGGCGGCGCGTGGGTGGGCCACGATGCACTGCAGACGGTCGGCCAGGGCGTGGGCATCGTTTGGGGGCACCAGCCAGCCGGTCTGGGCGTCGTCAACAATTTCGAGGGCCCCGCCGGCGGCCGTGGCCACCACGGGCCGGTTGGCGAGCATCCCCTCCACGATGACGCGGCCGAACGGCTCGGCCTGTACCGAGGTGTGCGCAATGATGTCGCACGCCTTCATCAGCGTGGGGATGTCGTCCCGAAACCCAAGCAGGTGGACCCGTTCGCTGAGGCCGTGCGCCCGGATGCGCGCCTGGAGCACGTCGCGATACGACGTGTCGCCCCCAAAGAGCGCGTCGCCCACGAGGAGCGCATGGGCCTCGGGCACATCCCGCAAGGCATCCACCAGCACATGCTGTCCCTTCCACTCGGCCAGGCGACTAAACACGCCGACGACGGGCGCGTGCGCCGGAAGGCCCAATTGCGCGCGGCACGCGGTGGCTTCGGCATCGGTAACGGCATCAAACGGCGCCGGGTCGATGCCATTGTACACCACCTGCACGGGCGTTCGTCCGCCCGCTGCCCGAAACGCCTGCTTGCTCGCCTCGGAGTTGGCAATGACGCGCACCGTGCCCCAGTTGGCTGCCTGCACCGCCAGCGTCCGATGCAGCAACGTAAAGTGGTCGGCGGTCAGGAGGTCGTGAAGGTTCCACACCACCGGGCGGTCGCTCCACCATCCGGCCAGAGCGCCCACGAGCAGGGCCTTCTGCGTGTTGGCAACGATGACATCGTACGCTTGCGCCTCGCGCGCCACGGTGCGCACAAGCTGCACCAATGCCGGAACCACTCGAAGCGCCGCGCCCACCGCACCGCGCTTGCGCACCTGGTGAAGGGCCGCCCCGGCGTGGGCCACGCGCACAGAAATGTGGGCGCCGGCGAGGCGATCGCGGAACGGCCCGTCATCGAACAAGAGGACCCGGCTTGTGGCCCGAAAGGCCCGCGCGACATCGAGCAGGTACAGCTCGGCCCCGCCCAGGGCTCCGGATTGATCCAGAAAGAGGATGCGTGGTGTCATGACGAAAGAACTTGTTCGTACACAGAGCGGGTGCGCCGGGCGATAACCGGCCAGTCGAAGGTGCGCCGCACGTGCTGCTGGCATGCAGCAGCGGTGGGCAGAAGGTGCGGGTGTTGCAGCGCGTGGGCAAGTCCGTCGGCGAGCGCCCCCGTCGACGCATCGGGCAGCACCAGCCCCGGGTCGAGGCCGCGCACGGTCTCGGGCAATCCGCCAACAGGCGTAACGAGGACCGGCGTGCCCGCAGCCATCGACTCCACCGTGATCAGGCCGAACCCCTCCAGCGACACGGTGGGGACCACCGAAAGGGTGGCGGCGCGGTAGGCGTAGGGCAGGTCGGCATCGGGCACGAAGCCCAGGAGGCGAATGTGGTCGGACAAGCCGCGGGCGGCGATGCGAGCCTCAAGCACCTGCTGCAGCGGCCCTTTGCCAGCGATGTACACCAGCACATCGGGCACCCGGGTACGGACGTGCTCAACCGCATCGATGAGGCGTTCGAGGCCCATGCGATGCGCGAGCCGCCGCACGCTCAGCACGATCGGCCGGTCGGTGGGCCACCCCAGCCGATGGCGCGCAGCCCGCGGCGGGCCGTCTACAGCAAACTGATCGGCCGCGACGCCGCCCGGCACCACGTGAATGCGCGGGTACGGAACGCCGTAGCTGGTGTGCAGCACATCGCGGAAGGCGTCCGAAAGCACGATGAACGCCGCGGCACGGCGGTACACCATCTGCTCGATGCGGCGCTTGAAAGCCACGCCCCACGTTCCTTCGCCCTCGGCCTGGGCTTCCGCGGCCCACGGGCCGTGAAAGTGCATCACCAGCGGCGCCTGAAGGGAGGGGAGCAGCGGGGCCGCGTACAGCGCAAAGTGCGCCGCGACGACGTCGGGAGAGTGGTGGGCAGCGGCGGCTTGAAACGCCTGCCGGACGGCCCACAGGCGCTGCGGCAAAGGCGCCTCGGGGCGCGCAAACGCCCGCACCGTGTGGTCGTCGATCGCAGGGCGGCCCGTTACCAGTCCGCGGGTCGCTACACCGGCCTCCGGCAGGTGCGTCATCAATCCGTGCACCATCCGATCCAGCCCGCCGCCGGGGCGCTCGGGCAACCAGTTCATGCCGATGTGGAGGGCGTGCAGTGTGGCCGGTGGCGCCGGCGCAACAGAAGAAACGAGGGTCATCATGCGTAGGTGGGAATGAGCGCGTCGGACGAAACGGCAAGGTGTTCGAGACGGTCGAGGTACTGCGCGGCAACGATCGACCACGGATGCTTTTCGGCGGTTTGGCGGGCCTGCGCGGCATACTCCGGCGCCCGCTCCAAGACCGCCGCAAGGGCCTCGGCCAGCGCCTCATCATCTTCGGGATCCGTCACCACGCGGCCCGCCCCCTGCACCAGCGGCGCAGCCCCTACCGGCGCGCTCGTCACCACCGGGCAGCCCGAGGCCAGGGCCTCCAGCACCACCAGCGAGAACGGTTCGTAGCGGGACGGGCACACGCACACGTCGGCCGCCCGCAGGAGCGCGTCGACATCCGAGCGGAACCCGAGAAAGTGCACCCGCGATGCGACGCCCAGCCGTTCGGCCAGCGCCGGGTAGGGGCTGCCCTCCACCCGCCCGGCCACGGCCAGGTGAAGCGCGGGCTGACGGGTGAGGGCGCGCAGCACCGTATCGAGGTTTTTCCGCGGCGTGCGCAAATCGCCAATGAACACGCCGAGCGGGCCCGTTGGCAACCCGAGCGCCGCCCGGTCGGCCGGCCCCGGGTGGAAAGTCGACAGGTCGACGCCGTTGGGAATGACGTCGATGGGTGTGCGCACGCCGGCCGCGAGGAGCTCGGCCTTCACCCGCTCAGACACCGCCACAACCCGGTGCGCGCGCCGGAACGCCCGGCGCTCCCACCAGGCGTTGAGGGCCGTATAGGCCGACTGATACCAGCCGTGCAGGCCCTGCTGCCCGAGGGCGGCGTAGGGCGACTGCTTCCAGCCGCTGTGTACAAAGTGCGCCGCGTTCAGATCGCTTGGCGCCCACGTGATGGCACCGTTGGCCAGCACCGCATCGGGGCGCGGCGTGGCCGTGTGCAGGCAGTGGGCACTGCGGGCGGCAAACACCAGCTCGTTGAGCAAGGCGGTGGGGTAGCGGTCGATGGAGCAGCGGGCCCATGTGACCGATGGGTGTGCCGCGAGCGCCGGGTCGAGCGCTGCCGTCACGCACAAAAGGGTGTGCCCGCGGGCCAGTGCCCCCGTGGCGATGGCATGATTTACGCGACCCTGCCCGTCGCCCGTCACAATACGAGGCGTTACAATGGCAATATGCATGGTTAGCCCTCCTCCGGTGCCGGATCGTAGGCGTCGTAATAGTATCGTGAGGCCTGCGCCATGGCCAAAAAGCTCCAGATGAGCATGCCCCCCAGACCCGTCAGTTGGTTGGAAAAGACAAGCTGCGCGACCATGGCCACCGCCACCGCGATGGCCAACACCGCAAACGGATCGGTCTCGCGCGAGGACACGCGCAGCACGCGCCACAGCAAGAGTCCGAGCCCGCCCACGTAAAACACGGTGCCCAGCCACCCCAGGGTGTACGGGATGGCCAAAAGGCCGCTATCGAAGCTGTAGACCTCACCGCTTTCCAGCTTGGTGGCTTTGCCCATGCTGCCAACGCCCAGCCCTAACGGCGTCGTGAGGGCCTGCACGGTCGCGATGGCGTAGAGATCGGTGCGGGCGTCAAAGCTGTTGTCGGAGGTCAGGTTGCCCATCGACTCGACGCGCGCGCCGACCTGCTCGGACATGGCGCCGCGCATGAGCATGGGCAAGCCGGCCAATATGCCCAGCACCAGCAATACGAGCAGGCGCATGCGGTGCTTGCCATGCAGGCGGTAGACGGCGTATCCCAGCGCCACAATCCAGCCGCCCCAGGCGCTGCGCACCAGCGACAGCATAAAGCCCACGTAGCCCGGCGCCATGGCCAGGAGCGCGAGTGAGCCGCGGCCGTCAAACAACAGCACGAGGCCCGCCATCATCACCACCGCGTACGGCCCGGGCGAGTTGAGCGTGCTAAACACGCGTACCATGAGCGGCTCGGGCTGGCCAATGGAGTTCATCCCCGACCAGGTCATCCACATCGCATCCCAGGGCGCAATCGCAAAGTATTGCCAGATGCCGTAGGCCCCCATCAACAGCGCGCCCCACAAAAACGTTGACCGCACCACGCTTCGGTACATCGGGTAACGCTTCCACTCCGCGACCAGGTGAATGCTCAGCAGCAGCGGCACAATCCACTCCAACAAGCCAAACGTAGCTGCGAACAGGCCCACGCGCACAATGCCAATCAGGTAGCCATACAGCACCCCGGCCAGGGCCAGCAGATACGGCTGAAAGGCCGACGAAAGCAGGCGCGGCAGGATGCGCAGCATGGTGAAGAGCGAAAGCCCCGACAGCAGGTACGGCGTGAGGATGATGTAGCTGAGCGGGTTGTAGTACCCCACCTGCCAGTCCACCAAGCGGCGCAGCAGCGCCGCGATAAACCACATCCACCACGTAAATCCCAGATACAGCATTGGGTTGGTGAGGTAGAGCCACCCGCCGATGCCGAGCGCAACCATCGGGATGAGATAGTTGAGCTGAAAGACAAAGGGCGTGTAAAAGATGGCCGCGAGGATGCACGTGGCAAATACCATTACGCCGCCCGCGAGCAGCGTAGCCCGCGAGCGATCGAACGTAAGCCGCGACAGCCGTGTAGAGGGGGTAGCGATCATGGGGCAAGAGCCGAGACGCACGTCGGCGCTATCGAAGGGACGGAGGGTGTGGGCAGCGGCAGCTTGTCTAGCAGGCGTGCCGCAATGCGCGGCCACGTGAAGTGGCTGCTGTAGAAGGCGGAGGCGGCGCTTCGGCGTTTTTCTTGAAGCGCTACAGAGCGCACCAGGCGCTCAACGGCCTTCGCAAAGGCCTCCGCGTCGGTGTCGGGCACCAGGTCGAAGGCCGTGCCGTTGGCCGTGCGCAGCATGGCGTCGGTGTCGCGTCCTACGGTGCTTACGGTGGGCAGGCCGTGCTGCAGCCCGACCAAAAAGGAGCCGCGGCGCGTCGACACGCCATCGGCAAACGGCGCGAGATAAACGTCTACAGCCGCCAGGTGCCGCGACACGTCGTCGCCCGGAAGCGCGCCGGCGTCGATCAGGCGCACATCGGCAGTCAACGCGTCTTGCACGGCTGCGCCCGCGGCGCCTATGTACAGCACCACCGGCTGCAGTTCCTGACGCGCCAGCCGTGCGGCCGCGGCGTTCACCATCCCAAGCAGTCGCGACGGGTGGGCGCTGCCAAACACCCCCAGCACCGTCGCCTGGGGCGCAATCATCAAGCGGTCGCGCATGGTGGCCCGTTTGCACGGCACGTGCGGCATGTTCGACCCGACGGGCAAGTGGTGGATGGGGGTTGCCGGAAACCAGGGCTGAAAGCGATCCACCCAGGGCGCAATAGAGACGAACGCGGTGTCGGCCGTGCGCATGAGCCGCCAAAACTGAAGCCGCTGCCACGTGGTAAAGACGGCGAACCGCCAGTTTTCCACTCGCACGAACGGCTCGTGCACCATCAGCGCCAGGTGCAGGCGCGGGCAGCGCGCTTTGAGGCGACGCAGGGCCGGCGCTAGGTGCAGGTTCAGTCCCCAACGCCCGTAGCTGAAAGGGTTGTATTGCACCACAAGCACATCGGGCGGATCGGCGGCAATGCCCTCAACCAGGTGCGACAGGCCGCGGCTGCTGGCCATAGACGGCACCAGGTGCAGCAGCGCGCCTGGCACCGCGCGGGCGTCGTCTTGGGCCGTCCAGATGTGCACGGCACACGCCGATGCCAGCGTTTGCCCCAAACGAGCGGTATAGTCGCCAATGCCGTCGAGGGCCGGCGGAAGGGCCGGAAATACAAGGTCAATGCGCATGGTGCTCCATCCAACGGGGGAAACGGGGAAACGCAGATGCAACATAGCGCCCGCCTGCCCGCTGCTCACCACGGGTGTGGATGGTGGTGCTGTCGCTTTTCGCTGTATCCAGACGGTAGAAATGGCGCACGCGGTTCGGCCCGCTGCACACTCGCATCAATCTTGTGACGCGCGGAACGGCCGTCTTTCACCACACGTGGACAGGCATGCTCTGCACGTTCACCACGCGGCCTCCAGGTCTATGTCCGACGCTGCCCTTGCCCCTCGCGGCCTCCATCACGCCACAGCCTTTGCCGGCGACCCGCAGGAAAACATCGATTTCTACGTGGGCGTCCTTGGCCTCCGCCTTGTCAAACGGTCGGTGAATCAAGATGCCCCCGACACCTACCATCTGTTTTATGCCGATGGCGACGGAACGCCCGGCACCGATCTCACCTTCTTTCCGATGCCCGGCGTGCCCGGCCGCGAACCCGGCGTAGGACAGATTGTAGAGCTGGGGCTTGGCGTGCCCACCGGAAGCCTGGACTACTGGGAGGAGCGCCTGCGTGCGCACGATGTTACGGTGCGTGAGCGCGAGACCCGCTTTGGCGAGGCGACCCTGCCTTTTGTTGACCCCCACGGCTTGTGGCTCGCGCTTGTTGCAACCGACGATGCCCGCGACGGCGCGCCCTGGACCGACAGCCCGGTGCCCGCTACGCACCAGATTAAGGGCATGCACGCCGCCCGCCTCTGGGAGCGCACACTCGGCCCCACCGAAACGCTCCTGACCGACGTGATGGGTTTCGAGAAACTGGGCGAGGAGAACGGATGGCACCGATACAGCAGCCGCGGCGGCCACTCGGGGAGCATCGTAGACATTGAACTACACCCCAACAAGCAGCGCTCGCGCGGCGGGCCCGGCAGCATGCATCATATTGCCTGGCGCATGCGCGACGATGCGCACGAGCTAGCGACGCGTGCGGCCGTGCAAGACGCCGGCCTGCGCCCCACCGAGCAGATCGACCGATTTTGGTTCCGTTCGGTGTACTTCCGCGAGCCTGGCGGTGCTCTTTTTGAGCTGGCCACCGACGATCCCGGCTTCACGCGCGACGAGGCCGCCGATGCGCTGGGCGAGGCGCTTATCCTGCCGCCGTGGCTGGAGGAGAAGCGCGACCAGATTGAGGCCGCCCTGCCGCCGCTCACTATTCCCCGCCCGACGCCGGCGCGGGCATCGGAGTAGCGCGGGCTACGGACCGGTGGCTGCAACCGCCCGATCGGCCCCGGCGAGGTGCGCATCCACCCGGCGGGCCGCGTCTTCCCCCGACGCCATGGCATCGCCCACCGAAATGCCGTCCCGGTAGTTTCCCGCAAAGAAGAGGCCCGGATGTACATCTTCGAGTTGCTCCAGCGTACGCACCGCGGCCCCGTGGTTGAGGGTGTACTGCGGGATGGCGCGCGGCCACGCGATGAAGCGCTCAAAGACCGGGGCCCCCTGCACGCCCAACAGCGCCTGCAAATCGTTGAGCACCACCTTGCGCACTGCTGCATCGGAAGCCGCGCCGAGCGTCGGGTGGCGCATGCCGCCCACGAAGGTCGTTAGCAGCACGTGCCCCGCCGGCGCGCGCCCCGGGAAGAGCGTCGATGAGACAAGCGTACCCAGAATCTGAAACTGGTCCTCGGCAGACGGCACCAGCATGCCGAAGCCATCCAGCGGATGCGCCACGTCGGCACGCCGAAAGCCAAGCGCTACCACCCGCACCGGCGGATACGGCACCCGCTGCAGCGGCGACGTGTCCACCGCGGGTGCCCAATCGATCGACCCAAGCGCGTGCAACGGCACCGTGCTAATAAGAGCGTTCACCTGCGTCGCGTCCGTTTCGGTTGCCACCGTCCACGTCCCGTCGGGCATCTGGCGAAGCGCGGTGACCGGCGCCTCGTACCGAATGGCCTCTCCAAGCGCGTCGGCGAGCGCGTGCGGCAGCATCTGGAGCCCATCGCGCAACGAGAAAATACGCCGGTCGGTGGCCGTCGACGCATCGTCGGTAGCCCCCGTCCGTGCGCTGTGCAGGGCCGCCCGCAGCAGCGACCCATGCGTGCGCTCCATCTCATACAGCCGCCCAAACGCATGCTTCAGGGAGAGGCGATGCGGATCGCCCGCAAAGATGCCAGCCACAAACGGATCAACCGCGTAGGCCAGCACCTCGGGCCCCAGGCGCCGCCGCACAAACGAAGCCACCGTTTCGTCGGCGGTGGGCGCCCCGGCTGCGACGAACGGCTCGCGCAGCAGGCGCAGCTTGGCCCGCGTTGACAGCAGCGACGTGGTAAGGAGCGCGGGCGGCGAGAGTGGCAACGGGCGCAGCGTGCCGTCTCGCACGATGAACCGCTTGGTCGCCGCAGGCGCCGCGGACAGGCGCGCGCGTTCCAACCCGAGGTCCTCAAGCAGCCGCGGCACTATGGGCGTTGTAGCGCGCAGGGAGTTGGGCCCATGCTCCACCAAAAATCCGTCCGAGGTGCGCTCCGACCGGATGGCCCCACCCGCAACGCCGCGCGCTTCCCACACGCGCACCATGTGCCCCTGCTGCTGCAGCTGATACGCGGCCGTAAGCCCAGCGATGCCGGCCCCTATGATTCCAATACGCGCCATAAACGTCTATTCGTTTGCGTTCATCATCGGCTGATTGCGGTACGCCGTCATGTCGCCAAACGTTCAGCCCCCGCGTATCGAACGCGCTGCCGCACACGGCGTATACCACGCACGTCAGTTTCACTCAAACACGCCTCTTGCGGCATGGCAGGACACAATAAATGGTCGAAGATCAAGCGCCAGAAGGCCAAGGAAGACAAGAAGAAGTCGAAGGTGTGGGCGCGCCTCTCCCGCGAAATTGCGACCGCAGCGCGCGAGGGCGGGGGCGACCCCGACATGAACGCCACCCTGGCGAATGCCATTGAGCGGGCCGAGGCCGAAAACATGGCCAAGGACACCATCGAGCGTGCCATCAAGCGCGGCACCGGCGAGCTGGAGGGCCAGAATTACGAGCCCGCCACCTACGAAGGGTACGGCCCGCATGGCATTGCGGTATTTGTGGAGGCCATGACCGACAACAACAACCGCACCGTGGCCGACCTGCGGCATCTCTTTAGCACCCACGGCGGCAACCTGGGCAAGGATGGCTCCGTCGGCTACCTGTTTGAGCAAAAAGGGGAAATTGTCCTGCCCGCCGATGCCACCGACGAGCTGACGCTGTTTGAGCTGGCGGTGGAAGCCGGGGCAGAGGACGTGCAGACGGACGACGACGCATTCGTCATTACGACCTCGGTGGATGCCTTCACCGACGTGGAGGGCGCCCTTGAAGACGCGGGCCTCGAACCGGAAAGCGCCGAGCTGACCCGCATTCCTACCACCACGCTCCAGCTCTCGGACGACGACAAGGCGTCTGTGATGAAGCTGGTGGAGGCGATTGAAGACCTCGACGACGTAGACGCGGTGTACACGACCTTGGCACACGACGGCGATGCGCTGGCCCTGACTGCCGATGAGGAATAGCGCCCCCCGTGATTCCTTGTGCGCGCTTGCCTGAGATGAGGCTTATCCTTCACAAGCAGCTAGCCTAACATCGACCTCCCCTACAATGCTGCAGGACAACTGGGCACAGTCCGCGCGGGGGTTACAAACGCAGCCTAGGACGAGCGCCGTTCGGTGGCCATGAGCACCCGCAGGTTGAGCGCCTGGGCCGCCGAAGCCACGGTGGCAAACTGCCCAATCGTTGCGCCCTGATCGGCCCGCAGCACGAGCGTCGACTTGTTGCCCTTCACGCGCCGCAACGCCTGCACCAAGCTCTGCCGCGGCACGGTCTGGCCATCTACGTAAAACTGCCCCTCCTCGGTCAGCGCCACCTGCACGAACTCCGACTCCACCGGGGCCGAGGTGTCCACCTTGGGCAGCGTCACCTGAATGCCCATCTGCGGGATGAAGTTTGACGTAAGCAGGAAAAAGACCAGCAGCAGCAAGACGATATCCGTCATGCCTGCCAGGCTGAAGGTGGTGAGGGGCTCGCGGTCGGGCGAAAAATCGAGCGGCATAGCAAACAGGGAATGAGGCGACAGGGCGCGTGGCACCGGCCGTTACGGCGCGGTTGGCTCCTGCAGGAGGTCGATGAAGTCGGTGGCCGAGCGCTCCATGTCATTGGTGAGGCGGTGAATGTGGCCAATCAGGTAGTTGTACGCCAGCTGCGCCACGATGCCCACAAGAAGTCCGAAGGCCGTCGTGATTAGGGCCTCCCAGATGCCACCGGCAAGCACACTCGGGTTTACGTTGCCCTGCAAGTTCTGGATCTCCCGAAACGCCCGGATCATGCCCAGCACCGTGCCCAAAAAGCCAAGCATGGGCGCCGTGCTTGCAATGCTCGCCAGCATGTTGGTGCGTTTTTCGAGCGCAAACGTCTCGTGACGCCCGGCGGCCTGCACCGCATCCTGAATTTCGGCGATGGGCCGGCCCAGGCGGTCCAATCCATGCCCTATGATGCGCGTGATGGGCACATCGCGCTGCGCGCAGTAGCGCAGCGCCCCGTCAATGTCGCCCTGCACCACGTACGATCGAACACGCTCAATCGCTTCTTCCGGGTCGGCCTCGGCTGTCCGAAGCACCCACAACCGCTCGATGAACAGGTACAGAGCTGCAATGGAAAGGAGCAGGAGCGGAACCATCACCCAGCCGCCCTGCATGATCAGGTCGAGCCAAGACGTGGTAGCAGACGCGGCGGTACGAAGCGAGTCTGCGGCGGCCGAGTCGGCCGGCACGGCCGATACGGCCTGAAGAAAAACGATCATAGACAAGGAAGTACGTGAGAATCGAAACATTCAGTGGGAAAGACCAGCGGCGCTCCGGGTGCCTCACCCCGCTGCCCGGTGGGCCTCTGCAGCGCCCTTACAGCCGCAGCGGCCATGCCCCCGAGGGCACCTGACCACTCAGGCGTTCGCGCAAGACGGTCACATCGTTTCGTGAGGGCAACTGCCCGATGCCCACGCGATACCGCGTGACGCCATCAACGGTTGCCGTGATAACGCCGACGGGCACGTCGAGGGTCAGCTGCTCGCGATACCGCGTCACCAATGCTTCTGCCGCTGCTTTGCTCGTGCGCGAGGCCACGATGAGCGTCCACCCCTCAGCTGTTTCTGCAAATTCGAGCGGCGCACCCGGGCGCACCGCCGGGGCAGGCGAAACAGCCGGTGAACGTGCAGATGCTTCCTCGGGAGCTGCACGCGATGTCGCGGTCGTCTCTTGTGGGGCCGATGTACCGGGCGATACGGCTGGCGTACCGCTCGTAGCGGCAGCGGGCGCAGCCTGGTTGGATAACGTACCTGACGAACCGGACGCGGACGGTTGAGCGGTTGGGGATGATACATCTGCTGGCGCCTGCCATTCGGCCCACAAGTTTTCGGGACCGGGCACCACCCCGGCTTGCCCGAGCACAAACCAGCTGCCGCCCGCTAACACCACAACGGCAAGGAGCAATGCCGTGATAGTGCCCCACCCGATGCCCGATTGTTTCGCAGGCGCATCGCTTGGCTGCGGCGCACGGTCGCTTCCCGCAGCCTCATCGGGCGCTGGCGTTGGAGGGGCCGAGGCACCAGGCATTTCGGGCTGGCGCTCCTCCGTGCCGGAAGGGGCTGCGGCGCCGGTGGCTGCATCGCCGGATGATGAATCGTCGCTGGCTGCTGAAGAAGACGGCAAATCCCAGTCGTCGCTTGCCCAGAAATTTGTTCGCTCATCGAAATCATCGTCCTCGAACGCGCTCGGCTCGTCCGGTGATTCATCCCCTGCCGCATTCGCTTTCGCGGAGGTCTCTTCGGGGGAAGGCCCTGCTGCATTCTCGGTGGACGTCGAAGACGGCGGCGGGCCAGGATCCGACACCGCGTCTGTAGATGATGGCTCGTCGGGCGCGGGCTCGCTGCGGGACGCTTGTGTCTCGTCCGCTGGTTCACTGCCGCCCAGCACCGGGTACATGTCCGACAAATCGGGACGCGCGGAGGCCTCTTCAGCACCTTCGGATGCCGAGGACGCAGGTTCGGCCGATGGTTCCGTATCGACCGCAGGCTCCGAGGGTGCCGGGCGGTCCGGCGCCTCCGCGGTTGTCGCTTCGGCCGCCGCGGCTGCCGATTCTTCGCTCTCGTTCTTGGACGTCTTGGAGCTCGCTGCCGCTGCCCACGCCCCGGTTTTAAGGCCACGCGCGAGCGTTTCAGCGGTGTGCTCCTCATCGGCCGGCACGTCGCTCGCGACCTCTTCGGCATCTAAGCCGGCAAACTCGTGGTTCACCGACCGCGCCAAAAACGGACTCGATTCGAACGCGAGCCGCCCGGCGGCCTTGCGAAACGTTCCGAGCTTGGGTACGCGCACGGTCTTGCCCCGATCGGTACGCTGCTTAATTTCGCCCGCAAACGACTCCAACAGGGCCTGCGCTTGGTCCTCGGAGATTTCGAGTTCTTCGGCAAGGAGAGCAGAAAGAGACATAGCCGGAACGTCCGGTAATGGGCAGGATGCGTGTTACACGGGGCAAATTATCAGACGCTGGTTGTACGTCCTTCGCGGGCTCCGCCAGGTGTGCGGCAACAGCCTCTTTGGCGGATGCGCCGGCACGCGAACGGAGCAAACAGCACGCAAAATCATGCGCGCGGCGCCTACGGATCGGGCGTAAAGACGACCTCGTCGCGGGGCGGCGCCATGTACGGCCGGCCGTCCTCATCCTTCTTGATTTCGCTGGCATGATGCGTAACTTCCAACAGGCCAAGCTTGGGAAAGTACACGGAGCGCCCTTCAACCAGCTCGCGCCGGGTGACGCGTGAGAGCGCTTCGATAATTTCTTCTGCCGAAGGCATATCGCTAAGAGAGAAAACCCATGATCCGAACAATTTGCGCGACCAATACGCTACACTTTACAGGGTAACAAATACGCACTGTAAAAGAAAAGTGAAGCAACAGATTTTATGCAACCGGCCGAGAAATGCCGTTGGGCGGCGGGCCGCTACCATACGAATTGGAGCCCTCCCATGAGTACCGGCGCGGGCTGCGGGTAGCCCGCCCAGTAGGTTTGCGCGCCGGGGATGATGTTGCGCAGGGCCCCGGTGATACGGATACCGGGCTGTAGCGTATAGCTGCCTTCCACGTCGAGGTCGATGAAGGCGCCGGTGCGTTCGGCTTGCGCGAGCCCCGGATAGCGGGCCCCCGCCACGGTAGCCTGCAGGGCGACGCGAGCGGCATCGTCCATGAACGGATAGGCCACCAGCGCATCGAGGGTAAGGGGCGAGACGTTGGGCACGGCGAGGTCGGGTTCGGTGAGGCGCGCGCGCCGGAGGGTAATCCCCAATGAAGCCTGTACCGGCAGCCCGCCTTCGAGCGCCACGGAGGCCCCGCCTTCAATAATCTGAGCAGACTCGTAGCCCAAACGAAAGAGCCCGGTCGTCAATTGCCGGGTATCGCGGGTTACGAACCGAAAGTGCGGGGCGTACCGGTACCGGGCGAAGGCGCGCACCCGCACGGGGGCCGCTGCAATCCGGACGCCGCCCTCCAGGCGCGTGGTTTCGAGCGTGGGCTGCACAATGGGCGCTCCGTTCAGGTACGGACTTTCGGCAAAGAGATGGGGCACCGTGGTTGGCTGCAGGCTCGGACGGTTCTGCACATACACGCCCAGCGCCGCTCGGGGCTGCCACGAAACCGTAAAGCGCGGCGCCAGAAAGGAGCCCGTGGTGCGCCCGGGGGTTGCCCCGACCGGCCCGCGAAGCGACGAGAAGTACAGCCATTGCAAACCACCGTACACGCGCAGTGCGCCGGCTTGAAAGAGCCCCGCCGCAAGGCCAAGGTCGGCGCCAAAGCTATCGCCGGAAAACGCGCTGGCACCGTCGAGGCCGCGTGCGTGCAGGCTCGACGTGAAGCGCGCGGGACGCTGCGCAACGGTAAATCCGGTATTGAAATCGAACGTCAGGTCTTGCGCTGTGAAGGGCGCCGTGGTGGCGGTGCCATCGGTCGACCACTGGCCCACGTCGTACGTCAGCCGGCTCTCGATCTGCAGGGCACCCGTGTGCTGCAGCGCGAGCGTTGTGCCCCCGCCGCCGCCCGTTCGCATCGGCGTTTCCTGCAGCGCCCCGGGCGGCTCCAGGCCGTAGAGCACGTACTGATCCCAAAATCCGTGGACGCTGCCGTCAAAAGATGTTTGCCCTCCCGTGCTCGATAAGCCCAAGCGCCCGTTGAAAGCATCCCTCTGGGCTTCGAGCGGCGATCCCTCCGGCTGAAATCCGCTACGCCCGGTGTAGCTTGCGTCGATGAGGAGGGCGGTGGCGCCATCCAGCGGCACGGCACCGTGTCCTGTTACTGCGCGGGTGAGGTACAGCCCCCCGGCGGCCGCGAGCGTGCCGTACGCCGGCGGCGCACTGGCGAGGCGGAGGGGCGTGGTGGTGGGCGGCGCCGGCGGATTTTGGGGAAGCGTTGCGCGTTCTTGCTTGTACGTGCCTACATACGGCCGATGGGTCGCGGGCGCTGGGGGCACGGCGGGCGGCGTTTCAAATCCTGTAAGCGGCTGCCGCTCAATCGTTGGGAAGTTGATCTCGCGCGTGCCCCGTATTTCGAAGCGCTGGGGCGACAGGTCGGGCAGGTTGGCCGACGACGGGTCATCGGCCGGGTCGGTTTGTTGGGCATACGCTTGCTGCCCCTTTCCAACGCCCCCTACAACCCATCCACCCAAGACGAGCACGAAGCACAACGCGAGAGACCGAAGACACGGCATAGCAGAGCGAAGCAAGTTAGCAAAAGCACAGAATCCGTCCATTAAGGGCGACGGGCCGCACCGAGAGCCGCACGCACTTGTTGCACGTTGTGCTGCATCAGCTGTGCATACGTGGACCGCTCGTGTCCGCCCGTTAACGGATCGAGGCGCACCCATTGGCAGGACGCCGCCGCAAGCACAGCGCGCGCCGCACCGGGCGGCGGCTCGGGCAGGCCGAACAGCACGCACGGGCGCAGCTGCTTGGCACGCGCAATCAGTTGTTGCAGGTGCTTGGGCGAAGCGCCTACGCCGTGCCGGAGGGTAACGATCCCGGCCAGCGGAATGCGGTATCGGTTCAGAAAATAACGAAAGAACGGGCGGGTTAGCAACACCGGCTGCCCAGCTACGGGTGCCAGTGCGGTTTGCCAGGTGCGGTGCAACGTGTCGAGGCGCGCCTGCCATTGGGCGGCACGCTGTTGGAGGGGGCCGCACGGAGCTACGCCGTGTGCGCACAGGGTATCGGCCAACGGTGCGATGAGCGCGGCCACCGCGCGGGGGTCGGTCCAAAAGTGGGGGTCTTTTGCTGCACGGTGGGCGGCCTCGTGGGCCACAGCTGTGGGGGCCCGCAGCTGCAGGGTATCTGGCACCAGCGGAAACAACGCAAGGTGCGCCGCGGCCGAGAGGTCCGTGGCCCATCCGTCCAACGCATCGGCAAGGTGCACCACCAGCGCCTGCTCGGCCCGGCGCGCATCCGAGGGGCGGGGCGCATAGGTGTGCGGCGAGGCGCCGGCGGGCATCAGCACGGCCACCGTGTCGGGCAGCAGCGGCTGGAGCAGCGCGGCCGCCGTGGGGGTGCTGGCCACGACCCGCACCGGACGAGCAGTGTCCGGACTCTCACATCCGCTAAGCACCCAAACCACCCCGACAATAATTAGCAGACGAGCAAAAGACATGAAACGCGGCACTAGAGAAACAGCATGAGGAGATGGCCAAACGAGGCATTTGAACGATGGTGCCCACCGCTCGTGCGTTCTTTCTACCCGCACAGGTTGAATATCATGTGATACCATCACGCAAAAGAACACACGGGGCGCCTATGAATCGCTTTCGCCTATGCCCGCTTCTTTTTTAGCTACATATGGTTTCAATCGACCGAACTACTTCCTATATTCTCGTATCTGTTACATCTGCGTGATGCGTTTGCGCGCACAATGTGTCTCTCTTATGGGTTGTCCTACGCAATTGGCAACAGGATGCACGAGCGGCGCATGCGCTTACCGACATATGCGGCATGCAGGACTCCGTCGGCTTGTCATGCGCCGTACCCTATGGATCGTTTGTTGATTGAATGCGCTCCCCCCATGGCTTTCAATGTAGACCACGTTTCGTCCGATACGGTTGTTGTGCATATGGGCGAAACGCTAGACTTTCGTAACGCTCCCGAGTTTAAGGACACCTTTCAGTCGTACGTTGAAGACGGCGTTCGGCAGTTTATCCTGGACTTTTCGAAAACCGAGGTGCTTGATTCTACCGGGCTGGGTTCAATTTTCTCACTGTACCGGGAAATCTCGCCGGAGGAGGGACACGTCGTTTTTGCAGATGTCTCGGAATCGGTACAAGTCGTCGTCCAGCTAACCCGTACCTATAAAGTGTTTCAGCAATTTGATACCGTACGGGAGGCACGCCAAGCTGTCGCTTAGTCATTCCATGGTCCAGCTACTCTTAAAACGGCTCCTGAGGGCGTTATGCGTGTTTCTATGGAGTATCACGATTTGGAGATAGCCCTTGAGGATATGCGGCGCGTAACGGGCACCATAGAAGCAGAGGCCCCGCTGCCGCCCGATTCGCATGCCTTTCACTATGCCCGCCTCGTGCTGCATGAGTGGATTGCCAACCTCATGCAGCATGCGCACTTCCCGTCGCACCCTCCGCACCTTTGTTTGCGGGCAAAAGCCGATGCGCGGCACTTTTTTTGTGCTTTGACAGACAACTCGCAAGGATTTGACTTGCAGACCCACCTGCAGCGCCAGCGCCAGATGGCTCCCACCCTTCCCGACCGCGGGATGGGGCTGCTCATCATTGATGCCTGCACCACACTCTGCGACTACCGGTCCACGCCCGAGGGCTATTATCGCTTTGTCTTTTCTATTACGGCAGATCATGAGCCATGGCTGAGCACACTATACTAATTGTTGAGGACGACGCGACGGTGCGCGAGCTCCTGCGCTACCGCTTGCAGAAGCAAGACCCCTACACCGTCCGTACGGCCGCAAACGGAAAGGAAGCCCTTGCCATCGTTCAGGAATCGCCGCCCGATCTTATCATCTCGGACATCATGATGCCGGAGATGGACGGGTTTGCACTGCAAGACGCGCTACAAAACGACCGCGACACGCGCACCATCCCCTTTATTTTTCTCACCGCACGCGCCGATGAGCCGGCGCGCCGCGAGGGCGGACGCCTGGGCGTCGATGATTACATCACCAAGCCGTTCGACATGGAGCGCTTGCTTTCGCGGGTGCAACGGCTGTTGGAGCGCACCACGATGTTTCGGGAGCAGCTGGATGCGGAGCTGAGCCGCGACTTTTCGGAGCGCCTTATGCCCAAGGAGTTGCCCGCCGTAGAGGGCTACCGGCTCGACTTCCACACGGATTCATTCGAGCAGGGCGGCGGTGACTTGTTCGACTGGACGCGCCTTTCCGACGGCACATACTTCTTTACCATCGGCGATGTGATGGGAAAGGGCGTGCGCGCTAAGTTTTATGCGTTTAGCTTTTTGAGTTATGTGCGCAGCACGCTGCTTTCGCTGGTTCGCGACACGCACGCACCCGGCGCACTGCTCGAGAAGCTCAACACGCTTTTTTTGGAAGACAATGTGCTGGATGAGACCTACGCCTCGCTCTTGCTCATCCACTGGGCGCCCGATACGCACACCATTACATATGCCAACGCGGGCCACTGCCGCCCCGTGCTCTACCGCAACGATGCCGTCGCTATCCTAGAGGAGAGCGACCTGCTGCTGGGGCTGGAGCCCGACGCGACGTACCACGATGTGTCGCGCACGCTTGCGCCCGGCGATGCCTTGTTTACCTACACCGACGGTCTTACGGAGCACCCGATGGCCGATGGTCAATTTTTGGGAGAAGACGGCCTGCTCGACCACCTCTCGGCCTGGACCGATCGTCCCGAGGCCCCTGTCGATCGGCTCCTCAACGAAATTCTTGCGAGCAGCAACAAAGAGCAGTTCACCGACGACGTACTTGCCTTCTGGCTGGGACGCCTCGACGCGTAACCGGGCCTCGGGGAAAGCCGTGCGCCTACGGCATCCTTCGCCGCATGCGCATCTTACCACCGCCTACGGGGCGTGGGGGCCCGTCCGCTGCGCCGGGGGCGGTCAAACAGATAGGCGTTGAGCGCCACGGCCTCGGCCCGCCGGTCGCCGTCGCGGTCCATCATGCGGGCCACGGGTACGTCGCCCATGTACACGGTAAGCACAAAGCCGCCGTGCCGGTGCGGCTGCCAGCGCCCGCGCAAGGGAGGCGCGCCGCGGTACCTGAGCCGGGCAATGCGGCGATAGATCGACACGCCAAGCGTGAGGCGTATCTCGCCAGCGGACAGCAGTGCGCGCCCCCGGAACACGCGCCGAAAGACCACGCGCCAGTTGCGCGGCTGCCACGGCCCACGGCCTGCACGCTGAACGCCATGGTGCGTAAGCACGCGGGCTCCGGGCGGGAGCGCCGCATGCCGCAACTGATGACAGAGACGTGGCGGCGGCTGATGACCCGGCGGGCGTCCCGGCACCCACACGCGGCACGCGCCCGGTGGCGGGCGATGGCCCGGCGGCACGTGCAGACCCCGGTGGGCGGCGGGCGCCCCGCGATGGCCGGGCCCAGGCTGGGCCTGCACGACATGCGGCATCACCAACCCCAGCGCGCTCATAAACAAGCAAAGTCGAAGCATGGCACTCGCAAAAGCAAACAAAGACGGTGGATTGATGTAGCCCCCATGAGCACGCACAAAGTAACAACCTGCAGCCAACATAGCCTCGCTTTATGAAACCCGTAGCCCTTAGCATTGCCGGAAGCGACTCCGGCGGCGGCGCCGGCATCCAAGCCGACCTCAAAGCCATGGAGGCCAACGGCGTCTTTGGCACCAGCGCCCTAACCGCCGTCACAGCGCAGAACACGCACGCTGTGGAGATGGCGTTCGACCTGCCCCTGCGCATCATCCGTGCGCAGATTGACGCGGTAGCCAGCGACTTTCCGGTGGCTGCGGCCAAAACCGGCATGCTCTCGTCGGCCGCGATCATCGAAACGGTGAGCGACTGCATCGCAACGCACGAGCTGACGCCGCTGGTGGTAGACCCGGTCATGATCTCGAAGAGCGGGTACAAGCTACTGGCCGACGATGCCATCGACACGCTCATCGAGCGCCTCATCCCGCTGGCCACGGTCATCACGCCCAACCTGCACGAAGCGCGCCACCTGCTGCAGATGGATGTGCAGACCCTCGACGACGCCCGCGCCGCAGCCAAAGCGCTCCACGAGCTCGGTGCCAAGGCCGTGCTTGTGAAAGGCGGGCACCTCAGCGACAGCGACGAGGCCGTCGATGTGCTCTACGACGGCCGTAGCCTGCATACGTTTTCGGCGCCCCGCATCGACACGCCCCATACCCACGGCACCGGCTGCACCTACGCCTCCGCCATCGCCGCACAGCTCGCCCATGGGCGGTCGCTCACGGACGCCGTTGAGCGGGCCAAGCAGTACGTAACGCGCGCCATCGAACAGGCGCTTCCGCTGGGCAGCGGCCACGGCCCCACCAACCACTTTCCCACCCTCGATACGCCGGCGACGACTCCGTCAGCAGCATCTTAGGCGGAACTTGAAGGCCCCGCGGCGCAGGCCGCGAGCGACTGGAGCTCCCACGCCTCTGGGGTGATGGCGGCTGATGGGCCGTGCAGCACGGCCGCCATCAGCTCAATGGACCGGTACAGGCGCGGGCCCGGACGGTTGAAGTACGCGTTGCCATCCAGCAGCGCTACGCGCCCGGCGCGCACGGCCGACAGCTCGTGCCAGCCGGGCCGCTGCGTGAGGTAGTGCAGGTTCTGCCGGGTGGTTTCAATGGAAAACCCGCACGGGAGGAGGGCGATCACGTCCGGGTCGGCGGCCTGCAGGTCGCTCCAGGCCACCCGCTGCGAGGGCCGTCCGCCGGTGGTACAGACCGCCCGTCCCCCCGCCTGATCGACGACATCCGGCATCCAGTGGCCCGCGGTCATCAGCGGCTCCATCCATTCAATGCACGCCACCGTAGGCCACCCGCTGGGGTCGGCGCGGCGCGCGCGGCCCAGGCGTTCATGGAGCCTCCGCAGGCGCCGCTCACACGCGGCAATGCACGCCATGGCGCGGGGCAACGCCTCAAGGGTGCGCCCAAGCCGCAATGCGTCATCGAGCACTTCTTTGAGCGTTTGGGGCGCCAGCGAAACGACCTCCGGCGCGGTGCCGGTCCAGTCGGCCAGTGCGTGCTGCAGGTCACTGCGCGAGACGGCGCACACGTCGCACTGGTCTTGCGTCACAATCACATCCGGCCGCGCAGCCCGCAGGCGCTCCAGATCCACCGCGTAGAGGCTCAGCCCGTCGTGGAGGTGCTGCTGCACCGCATGGTCGATCGCGGCCGAATCGTCGCCGCTCTCGTACGTAGCACGCGTGAGCACCGGCACGTCCTGCACAGCCTCCGGCGGAAACTCGCATTCATGCGAGCGGCCCACCAGGGCATCGGCGCGCCCAAAGGCGCAGATCCACTCGGTAGCGGCCGGAAGCAACGAAACAATACGCATGACTCTGGAGGGCGTCAACGAAAGGGGGCCGTACGCCCACAGCCTGCTGTCACGTGCATGCCGCGAGCGCTACCCGTAATGTATGAACGGCAAGCGTGTGCCTGCGCGCAGATGCGACCGCGGAGCTGCACACGTTGTGCGAGAGTGCACACGCTATGAGGAGATCTGCAGCACGGCGCTGTCGGCATCAAGTCCTTCTACCAAAAGGGTATACAATCGATTCTTAGACGCACGTAGCCGCTCGAAGGCCTCCTGGATGTCAAGGACCAGCGTGATGCGCCGGTGCAGGGTATCCATTTCGCCGGCCGCGTGCGTGGCAATGGGACGAAACCCCAGCACACGGGTGTGGAAGTTGTACGGACTGTGCTCTTCCCCCTCAAACACATCTGTAACGTAATGCGAAAATCCTCGCTGCAGCGTGTCGCATGCTGCGATCTGCATCAACTTGAACACGACGCGAATCCGCCGACGGTAGCGCGGACGCACCGCAAAGCGCCCAATCTCGGCGATCCGGTGCTCGCGGATAAACGCTTCCACATCGAGCGCTTCGGCCCCGTCTTTCATGGTTAAATTGTACTGCGCATACTGCATGAGCGGGGGCGCGTAGTGCACACGCAAAACCCCTGCGGGCATGCCGTCTACCGTAGCCACGGCCCACATAATGTCCGGATTGTTCAAGTCGGCCGCTGGAAACAAATCTTCAGCAGCCGCAACCCACTGCTTCTCCTGGGCATAGGTTGCGCGCAGTACATCCAGCGCGTGGGCACGGTCTTTGGCGGTTGTGGCGCGGCGTGCGGTGGTATCGGATCGCATCAGGACGCGTGGGTTATGCGGGAGATAACGGTGCAGGGTGTGCTCTAGGTTGCGCGCCGGGTGCCCAAACGGTCCCCGATTGCCGAGCGAGCGCACGCATGATGGTAGCATGCCAGGCATCCACCCGTTTGATGTTCTTTGCATCCGTCGGGGGATGAAGCGCGGGCCCGATGTGAAGACTAAGGGGCTCACGCTCAGCAATGGGCTGGGCGGGATCGGCATGGTACGGAAACTGCACCCCCACCGGAAGCACCGGCACCTGCGTAATCAGCGACAACCGCGCGGCCCCACGCTGCCCGCGCAGCAGCCGGCGAGGGTGCCGGTTTATCGTACCCTCAACGAAGCATCCAACGGGGGTGCCACGCTGCAAACATTGCCGCGCCGCGGCGAAGCCCGTAGGCGGCGGCGCAATCCAGCGGCGTAGCGGTGTGAGCCAGCGCGGGCGGGCCGGCTTGCGCGTGACGGGAATGACGCGGGCGCTCCTGTACAGCGCATAGACCGGCGGCACAAGCATAAAATTCCAATCGGCCAAAAACCGGAGCACGCGGCCGCCCCGGAGCCACGCCAACAACGCCGGTACAAGAAACGCCTCGGTACGCTGGCTATGGTTTAGCACGGCCACAAATGGACCCTCCAGGCGCCGCAGCCGCTCGCCGCCTATCACGCCTTCCACGCGATGCCCCAACGCCAGCAGTGTGGCCCGAATGACCCAGCGGGTAGGACGCTTGGCGGGAGGATGCGCAAACGAATCCTTGAGCAACGAGCGAGCCGATAGCATGCCCGGCTATTTTGGGCTTTGATGGAAAGACGTTATGACATCAAATATGCCACAACGCGCCCTGCGATGTTTAGCGAAAGCATTATCCTCCCGTTGCGATTGCGTTGCGCAGCGATAAAGATTTGATTACCCACGTGGTAGCGCGCTTCGGTAGGTTTCAGCATACCCGTAGCCCGTTCTCCGTCCACACGCACGATGCCCGACCTGTCGCTTCCGTCGATCCTCCAGTGGATGCAAGCACACGCCGTCGCGCTCGTGTTTGTGTGGCTCGCACTCGAAAACGTGCTGTTTTTTGGCATTGTCATGCCTGGCCTTTCGGTGCTGATGGTTGCTGGAGTGCTGCTGTATACCGGCGATGTGTCGCCCCTCCCCATTCTCACGGCGGCCGTAGCCGGCACGTACCTGGGCGACAATCTGAATTTTGCCATCGGACGGTGGGGGCTTCGTCGGTGGCACTTTCTGCAGCGCGTCCTCGATGCAAACGATGACGTACGCTCTTTTATTGACCGGTATCCAATGTGGATCTACATTTTCTTTCATTTCCCTGTGTACCTGCGCTCGGCCTTTCCACTCACGCTTGGCGCCATGCGATATCCCGTGCACCGCTGGCTGCTCATTGACGGCTTGGCCGCTCCGCTATTTGTCGGCGCTTTTGTTGGGCTAGGCTATGGATTGGCCTCCGTCCTGCTCGGGCAGCGCACGCTGCTAGGCGCTCTGCACGAAATTACGCAGTGGGGCAATGCGGTGGCCCTTACCGGATCGCTCGTGTTCGCGTATGGCACGTACCGCTTCCTCCGCATCCTGTGGCGCGCCGCGCGGCATCCAACGACTGATGGCTCCTCCTGACCGATAGCCATGCCTGACCAATAGCTAGGAGCGATGCGCCGTGTCTTTTTCTATTCGTCCGATCGGACGGTCTGCGCGTCTAGCGACTTCACGCAATGGCTTGGCGGAGGGCCGCAGCGTCATCCTCGGGCACCGACGGGTTGATGTGCACGCCCGTGGCCCGCTCGAAGCCCGCGTTCACCGACAGGCGCGGCACAATGCGCAGGCTCCAGTGCAGATGAGGACGGGCCATTCCATCTAAAGCCGAGCGGAGATAAAAATTGTACGCAGGCGCGCCGAACGCCCGGCGCAGCGCCTGCAGGCTACGCTGTAGGGCATCGGCAAGGGCCAATTGCGTCGCCGTGTCCATCTGGTGGGCAACAGACTGATGCGTGCGCGGCACAATCCACAGTAAGGCCGGGGTGTGGGCCGCGTAGGGGACGAACACCGCCATCTTGTCGTTGGTGTACACCACGCGTGCTTCGGACGCATACGCACTTGTGAGCATCGCACAGTACGGACACTCGCCGATGGTGCGGTGGTGCCGCCCGGCCATCGCCTCCTCCCGCTCTACCTGCGGCGGGCGCAGCGCCGTGGCAATGAGCTGGCTGTGCGGATGCGCAAGCGAAGCCCCGGCTGCGCCGCCGTAGTTGCGGAAAAGAAACGGCACGAAGTCGGTTGACGCCCGCACGGAGCGAAGGCGTGCCACGTAGGTTGCCACCACCGCCTCAACGTGAGCGATCGGCAGGGTGGCCAGCGCCTGATGGTGGTGCGGCGTCTCGATGATGACCTCCTGGCGCCCGCGCCCGCCCCGCGCCGCAAACCCGTTGGGCGCCGGCGGATCGGAAGCATCGGGCACAAACGCCGGAAATTTGTTGGGCACCGTGCGCGTGGCCCACGGCCCGTCCCCCGGATGGGCCCGCTGGGCAATCACCTGCGGCAACTGCGCTTCGTGTCCCACGCAAAACGGACAGCCTTCCACCGGCCCCTCGGCTGCATTCGACGGCTCGTCTTCCGCGAAGGTCGTCTGTTTGGGGCGCGCGCTGCGGCGGGGCGCGCAAGCCACCCACCGTTTGGTGATTGGGTCTTGCCGAAGGACGTGCGAAGCGGCCATAACAAACGTAACGATTTCTCTGGACACGTGGGTACGTGCAACGGCATCGGTACGCACAGGCTCCCTAGGCGGTCTTCACTGGACGTTTGAAGCACGCGCTGGAACAGCCCTTCGAAAGGGCCTGTATAGCTGACTGAAGTTATTATCACTCACCACTGACGAGTGATAACAGACCAGAAACGACGCATCCAATTGCTTTCCTGAACAAGACGGAGGGATCATTATGGCAAGCCTCAAGCCGCTTGGCGACCGCGTGGTCGTGGAGCCCAAACCTGCTGAAGAGAAGACCGAGAGCGGGCTCTACATCCCCGACTCGGCCAAAGAGAAGCCGCAGAAAGGCACGGTGGTCGCGATTGGCCCGGGCCGCGTAGAAAACGGCAACCGCATCGACATGACCGTGGACGAGGGCGATGAAGTTCTCTACGGCAAGTACGCGGGCACCGAAGTAACGCTTGACGGCAAAGACTTTCTCATCATGCGTGAGAACGACATCTTTGGCGTCGTCAACGACTAAGTACCCCGCCGCAGCGCGCTCCGTTGCGGCATTGCTGCATTGCAACCTCTCATTACATTCCATCACAAGCGCAGTCAAGTAACCTATGGCTAAGCAGATTGTGTTTGACGCGGAAGCGCGCAACGCCCTCAAGGAGGGTGTCGACAAACTCGCGCGTGCCGTGAAAGTGACGCTGGGCCCGAAAGGCCGCAACGTCATCCTCGAGAAATCCTTCGGCGCGCCCACCGTCACCAAAGACGGCGTTTCCGTTGCGAAAGAGATTGAGCTGAACAACAAGCTCCAGAACGTAGGCGCCCAAATGGTGAAGGAGGTCGCTTCGAAGACCTCCGACGTGGCCGGCGACGGCACCACCACCGCCACGGTGCTCGCCCAGGCCATCATCAACCAGGGCCTGAAGAGCGTCACCGCTGGCGCCAATCCCATGGACATCAAGCGTGGCATCGACCACGCCGTGGAGGCCATTGTGGCTGACCTCCACAACCAGAGCAACAACGTCGAGGGCAAGAAGGAAATTGCCCAGGTGGCCACGATCTCGGCCAACAACGACGACGAGATTGGCGACCTGATCGCCGACGCGTTCGACCGCGTGGGCAAGGACGGCGTCATTACCGTGGAAGAAGCCCGCGGCATCGAGACGCACCTCGACGTCGTGGAAGGCATGCAGTTCGACCGCGGCTACCTCTCGCCGTACTTCGTGACCGACTCCGACAACATGGAAGCGGTCCTCGAAGATGCGTATGTGCTGATCTACGACGACAAGATCAGCAACATGAAGGACCTGCTGCCGGTGCTTGAGAAGGTATCGCAGTCCGGTCAGCCGCTGCTCATCATTGCGGAAAACATTGAGGGCGAGGCGCTGGCCACGCTCGTGGTGAACAAGCTGCGCGGCACGCTCAAGGTCGCGGCCGTGAAGGCCCCCGGCTTCGGCGACCGTCGCAAGGCCATGCTCGAAGACATCGCCGTGCTCACCGGCGGCACCGTCATCAGCGAGGAGAAGGGCTACCGCCTGGAGAACGCCACCCTNGNNNACCTCGGCCANGCCAACCGTGTCANNATCGACAANGACACCACNACGGTNGTGGACGGTGCAGGCGANCANGAGCAGATCAACGCNCGNGTCAACCAGATCCGTCAGCAGATCGAAAGCTCCACGAGCGACTACGACCGCGAGAAGCTCGAAGAGCGCGTCGCGAAGCTCGCCGGCGGCGTTGCCGTGCTGAAGGTTGGCGCGGCCACCGAGCCGGAGATGAAGGAGAAGAAGGCGCGCGTGGAAGACGCCCTGCACGCCACGCGGGCCGCGGTGGCCGAAGGCGTGCTGCCGGGCGGCGGCGTGGCCTACCTGCGGGCGCTGCACACGCTCGATGATCTCTCGGTGGAGAACGAAGACCAGGAGATCGGCATCAGCATCATTCGCCGGGCGCTCGAAGAGCCGCTGCGCCAGATTGCCTCAAACGCCGGGCTGGAAGGCTCGATTGTGGTGCAGAAGGTGAAGGACGGCGAGGGCGACTTCGGCTTCAACGCGCGGACGGAGACGTACGGCGCGCTGCTGGAGGAAGGCGTGCTCGACCCGACGAAGGTCACGCGCTCCGCGCTTGAGAATGCAGGCTCGGTTGCCAGCTTGCTGCTTACCACCGAATCCGTAATCGCGGATCGTCAGAGCGACGACGATGACGACGAAGGCGGTCCGGCCGGTGGCGGTGGCGGCGGTATGCCAGCCGGCATGGGCGGAATGGGCGGCATGGGAGGCATGGGCGGCATGATGTAAGCCCCCGGCCATCCCTGAGGCCCTTTGCCTCGGATGCACGACCAAGCGGCTGCTTCGCATTGCGCGAGGCAGCCGCTTTTTTTGTTACGCCCTGCAGGGCTTCTCCACCAGCCTATCGTATACCAATTCTCTTGATTTGTAGCACATTACGACGTGGATTCCAGAGAAGAGACCATGGAGGATCGACCGTTTTCATGCGCCAACGTGCAGGAATGAGGGCATGCAGGGATTCTAAGTTGTGTGTGAACGGAAACTCGATTTGCAAGAAAATGAGCGCGGCCTTGAGAGCCTTTTCCGCGGCTTGTTGAGCAAGCCACGCTGGATGACGCGGCACCGTGCCTGCACGTTGGACTTGTCGCTCGGCTTCCCGCAGATCCTCCCACGCAAACCGTTGCCAGCGTCGGACTTCCTGCAGTAACGCGTCGTTCATTCGGCCTCTGCTCGTTCGTACACCGTGCTGCCGTCCTTTAAGGCTTCACGCAGTACAGTTCCAATGATCCAGCCGCGCCGCTTAATCTCATCTGGTGTCGTAACCACCACGTCGTTGGGCACAGCGAGGTCGGCCAGTTCGTGACGCATCGCAATAGCGGCTTCGCGCGTGTTATCAACCGACGGCAGCACAACAAGTATGTCTAGGTCACTCCCTGGACGGGCCTCGCCACGGGCGTACGACCCAAAAACAACGATGCGCAGCGGATCGAAGGCTTCCACCAATCGACGAACGACCTCGCGAACGTGAGTGGCCGTCGGTGAGGGGAAGTTCTCTCCTAACGGCGTCCGGACGGTTTCATCCATCGCTTTTCATGAATGCACGCGTGTAAGAAGCTGCTTGGCCATACTATTTGCACGCCTCGAAGTTTGACAACTGCTAAGGGCCTTCCCCTGAAGGGATAACGTGGTACGGCATATTGATGAACTGAACTCCTCGTGTGGCGATTCAGTTTGTTTGTACTGCATCGCTCTTCTTTGCGTCACGCAAGAGTCCTCCACCAGACACGGAGTCCACTACCAAACAGGCGCTTAACGCGGGAGGTGTACGGCAGAAAAGATAGCAGGGGCCAAACAGCAAAAAGCCAAGTGCCCGTTTTCACAAGCACTTGGCCGCTGTATGTTGTGCTCCCCGGGCTGGATTTGAACCAGCAACCCTCTGGTTAACAGCCAGATGCTCTACCGTTGAGCTACCGAGGAATGTCCGCTGCCCAAACGACCGATGGCCGTCAGGCAACGGGTTCTATGGTACGTACCACGCGGGGTTCCGTCAAGGGCTTGACGCACTCTTCAACAGCGCCGCCCTCATTCGGCATCGCCCGCTTGCCACGTGTTGTTGCCGCGATCCACATCCGGCAGATAGCCGTTCGGGTCGATGGTAACGGCCTGCACGGTCTTGCCAGTGGTGACGGCCACCTCAGCGGTGCGCGCGCCCTTCAGCCACGTGGTCACCGGCACCCGCCGCGTCTCGGACGACCCGTCGGCGTAGGTGATTTCGAGAAGCACAGGCATCGGAAAGAGGCCATCGTCGGCAAGGGCAATGACGGCTCCGGTATCCGTCGGCTCCACCGACGCCACCGCCTGATCCAGCGTCCACGTCTCGTAAAAGGCGCTGCGCCAGAACCAGTCCAATTCGCGGCCCGCGACATCCTCAAACGTATTGAAAAGGTCATAGGGCGTCGGGTGCTTATAGGCCCACCGGTCCGCAAACGTTTGATACGCCTCGAAGAACACCTCCGGACCCAGCACGCCGCGCAGGGCATGCAGCATCAGCGCCGGCTTGCCGTACGAGGCCAAAATGCGCGCCGGACCGTCCACCGGGTAGCGGTCGGCATGCCGCATCGACGGCACCTCGATGCCCGCCCCCGCAAAACGATAGTAGTACTGCTCCGACGGGTCCCACGGCTGCGCGTCCTCCCAATAATCGGCCCTGCCCTCGGCTTCGTTGAAGGTGGCCGTGCCTTCGTCAATCCAGGCATACCGCTTTTCGTTGGTTCCCACAATCATCGGAAACCACATGTGGCTGATTTCATGATACGTCACCCCAAACAGCCCCTGTGGCGACGACGCTCCGCCAATGATTGTAATCATGGGGTACTCCATACCGCCCCCCACAATGCCTTCTACGGCTGTCATGTGCGGATACGGGTAGGGATATACCATGTCGGACAGGTGCTCGATGGAGAACCGTGCGTAGTCGGCGGCCTCCTGCCAGAGCCGGCGATCCGGGCGGTACAGCGCATGGATCATGGACGTACGCGTTGCCTCATCCGTTGGGATGGTCGCGTGCGTCGCGTCCCACACGTAGCGATCGGATGCCCCGAAGGCAAAGTCGCGTACGTCCTGTGCGGTAAAGTGCCACGTCAGCGAGTCGTTTGCGGCGTCTACCGTCGCGCGGCCGCGCTCATCGGCGGCTACAATGGTCACGGTGCTGTCGGCCACGCGGGCCCGTTCTAAGCGCGCCTGCGTTTCGGGCGTCAGCACGGCGTCAGCGTTTTCGAGCGTGCCGGTGGCCCCCACCAGAAAGTCTTCAGGGACGGTGACCGAGACGTCGTAGCGGCCGTAGCCCATGTAGAACTCACCGTCGCCCATGTACGGCTCGGCGGTCCATCCATTCACGTCGTCGTACACCGCGAACTGCGGGTACCAGTAGCCCAGGTAAAAGACCTCGCCATCCTGCCCCATGCGGAAGTTGCTCCCATCGGGGATGGGAAAGCGCCAGGCCACATCGAGCGCGAGCGAATCGCCCGGCATCAGCGGCGCCGAGGGGACGACAATCATGCGCGTGCCGTCAATCACGTAGCCCTGCCCCAGCCGGCGAAACTGCTGCTGGCTGGTGATCTGCTCCAACGGTGCCCCGCCCGCAGCAACGCGTTCAACGGTCATGCCTCCGGTAATTTGCGCCGGGCGGTTGCGGACGGCTCCTTCCTTGTAGATGTTCTGCCGCAGATGCAGCGCCACGCGGCGGAGGGTATCCGGCGAGTTGTTGTAGTAGCGCAACGTGCCGGTTGCTGTTAAGCGGGCCTCGGCCGGATGCAGCGTCACGTCGAGATTGTAGCGCGCGGTGTTCGTCCAGTAGTTCGCACCCGGCGCACCGGAACGCGTGCGCGTGCCGGCCTCGATGGCCGCTTCAAATGCCGGCGGATGGATGATCGGGTCCGGAACGGGGCGCTCGCCCGCCGGCTGGGCCCCTGCGGGAACGGCCCACATGCCTAAGATCAGCGCAAGCAATAAAGATCGGTACATACGGACGGTGTCAGGTTTGGAGAAGAACGCGCCGGGCTGTACGGCATGCGCAGGGCGCAAGATCCGATTGATGGTGCATTGGCGGGTGCATAGACGCCGTCAGTGATTACAATAGAACGGTACAGAACGTGCCGCTGCGCACACACCAAAAGTTAGCGCCAGAAAAGCGTGATGTATCGGTCCAACGGTCCGCCACTAGGCAGTTCATCGCCCAGCAGTAGGGGTACATTGTTCGCTGATCCACTGTGCGGAGCACTGTCCACCGATGGCCCAACGACCCTCCTCATACATGGTGCAGCTCGATGGGCTGCGCGCTGTTGGCGCGTTGCTCGTTATGGCTGCGCACTGGTTTCACATTCCGCAGCGCCTTTTTGATGGGGCCCTGGTATATCTGGGCCGCGTGGGCGTGCTGCCGTTTTTTGTCCTGAGCGGCTTCCTCATTACCATGGTGCTGCTGCGGGTACGGGCAAAAGCCGAGGCCCAAGGCATCGGGCGGCGGTACGTATTGCGGACCTTTTACGTGCGACGCGTGCTGCGCATTGTGCCGCTGTACTACGCCGCGCTCGCCCTGGGCGCCCTGGCCGGCCTTCCCCAAATCACGAGCTACTGGCCGTGGCATCTCACCTACCTCTCGAATGTGCTGTTCAGTGCCGAGGGGATGTGGCCCGCATACGTGGCCCACTTTTGGTCGCTGAGCGTCGAGGAGCAGTTTTATCTTGTGTGGCCCCTCATCGTACTCTTTGCCCCACGGCGCTTGCTCGTTCCCCTCACGCTGGGCGCTATGGCCCTTGCACCGCTCTTTCGCGGATGGTGGGTGTGGAGCGGCGGGTCGCCCATTGCCGCCATTGTGTTGCCGGTGGGGCTGCTTGACACCTTGGGGATTGGGGCGCTGCTCGCCATTCTCATGGACCAGGGGCGGCAGTCCCGTGCCGTTCTCTTGCGCGCGCTGCGGTGGGGCACCGGGATTGGCTTGGGCGGGCTGGTGGGCCTGCACGTGGGGCTGGCATACGACGTGCTGCCTACGTCGTCATGGACGCTTACCGACACGCTGCTGGCGCCCGCATTGGCTGCCATCGTGGCCGCTGGGGCCCAAGGCTTTCGGGGGCGCACCGGCCGTCTCCTCAGCTGGGGCCCGCTCGTGTACCTGGGGCGCATCAGCTACGGACTGTACGTCTTTCACCTGTTAGCTATGGGCCTCGTGGATCGCGGGCTGGCGTGGATGGGCTGGGCCGACGCCTTCGCCGCCTGGCCGCTCGCTGCGCAAGCGGCCTGCTGGTTTATCGTTACCGTGGGCCTGAGCGCGGGCTGCTGGCACACGTTTGAGGCGCGCCTGCACCGCCTCAAGCGCTACGTCCCCTACATTCCATCTGCTGCCGCGGCATCTGCGAAATCGTCCGCCCCCGCCGCAACCCCGCGGGTACCGGCCTCGGCATAGCGCGGCACGCGCCGGAACCCCACGCGCCGATGTTCGTGCACGGCCACGATCTGTTCCCGGTTGCACATCTCCAAGCGCCACGATGGGCCTGTAGCTCAGTTGGTTAGAGCAGTCGACTCATAATCGATCGGTCGCAGGTTCAAGTCCTGCCAGGCCCACACTCCTTCCCTGTAAGTCATTGAAGGGTTTGGACTTACGAATACAGGGGAAGAACGAGGATAGAACAATCTTTCACTTCCGGGCGCTTTCGGGCGGTTCCGTGTGATTCTTCACACGGACAGCATACGGATTGCATGACCACCGACGACGTACGCCACCAGCTTCAGCAGCACGGATGCTGCAAGGCACGATGCCGCAGCGGCGCAACAACTGCTTCCATGCCAACGCGCTGGATGCTCCGTCCGAGCGCTGCCCGCCTTGCCCCGCAGGCTACAGCGCGTCAATCAGCGCGGGCAACGTCTCATCGGCTGGGCCCTGCACGAAGGCGTCTACATGCGGCGTGAGCACCGTCTCGCCGGTGTTAAACTCCGCCAGGAACGCGCCGTGCTTCTGGGCCTGTAGCGGCAAGTGACTGGCCGGAGCCACCTCGGCGCTCGTGCCCACGCTCAGAAAGACATCGGCCGACTGTGCCGCCGCCTGCGCGGCTTCGAACGTCTCCATGGGCAGCCGCTCACCAAACCACACCACATCGGGCCGAATCAGGCCGCCGCACTGGGGGCACTGCGCTGGTGCCTCGGCGGCTAGGGCGTCGTCGAGCACCGCAGGAGCCACCTCATGCCCACAATCGATGCAGTAGTTGCGCTGCAAGTTGCCATGTAGCTCCAGCACGTGGGTGCTTCCGGCCTCCTGATGCAGGTTGTCGACGTTCTGCGTGATGAGCGTACACGTAGGTACGATCGATTCAAGCGCCGCCAGCGCGCGATGGCCCGCGTTGGGTCCGGCCTCGTGCACCACCTGCTGCCGGTGGCGATACCACTGCTGCACGCGCTCGGGGTTTTGGAGAAACGCATCTACGTTCGCCAGCTCCTGAGCGCTAAACTGCTCCCACAGCCCGTCCGGGTCGCGAAAGGTGGAAATGCCGCTCGCGGCACTAATGCCGGCACCGGTAAGCACCGCTACGGCATCGGCCGAGCGCAGGACGTCTACAAGGGCGTTAGTCATGGGCGGATGAGGGTTTGGGGGAAACAGACGTCGAGGCATCCACCGACTGGGTGCGGCTTTCTACGCCACTCAGCGCGGCCCGCGTTTCTTGTAGCGCGGTCTCATGATCGTGCGCGGACGGCTGAGCGCCCGCAAACTTGACGAGGTCCGATAGTTCGAGGACCGCCCGCAGCCGTAGGGCGGCCCGGCGCGGCACCTCGGGGTGGGCCTGCAGCGCGTCTACGACCTCTCGCGTGGTGCGTTCTCGGGTGCGCACGGCCAGGCGCTGTGCAACATAGGTGCGAATGAGAGCGGCCAGTTCGTCGTAGAAGCCGTCCACCGTGTCGGCGGCTATGTCGGCGGGATAGGCTGCTTCCAACTGATGCAGGCGCTGCAGGGCGCGTTCGTAGGGCGTGCGTGAACGCGACGGCGCCGCCACAGCCCTGCGTGTCGGTGGTGTGGACGTGCGCTGCCAGTGGTACCACAATCCGCCGGCAACGGCTACTACGCCCAGCGCAAGCAAGGCCCAAGGCCACAGCGGCCTCGGAAAGGCCGCCGGCCCCGTCATGCCTCGCAGGTTCCGTTCGTTGGGGCCCACGGTGCGCCGCACCGGCACGGTAACGGCCTCGGTGTACCGGGTGGTGGTGTCGCCGTTTGCAATGATGCGCACGGGCAACCGCGGCACGCGGGCCGCGTCGAGGGCAAAGGTGGCCAGGGTATAGCGCGCGCTGTCGATGCGCACCCCCGGCTGTTGCCTTCCGCCATAGGCCCGGCCGCCTGCGCTGCGCGCCAGCACCACCGGCTCCCCAAACGACGCATCGGCAGTATCGGGAAAATGGACGGTGGCGCCAAACCCAACCTGTGCGCGCACCACCAGCTCGAAGCGCTCGCCCACACGCACGCTATCGGCAAGCGGATAGGCCTGCACCGTCGACGGGCGCGCCGATTGGGCGTGCACGTCCATCGGCTGCATCAGCGCAGCGCCCGCCCCCAGAAGCACGGCCAGCCCCCACCGAACGACGTCTCTCATCATGCGGCCTGCGAGCGGGTCCGAAAGAACGTAGCGAGGGGCGGAATGGGATCGTTGTGGATGTTGAGCGCAACGTACCCGGCGCCCGCAGCTTGTGCCGAGCGGGCAACGCGCTCATGGCGCGCCTCGGCGTGCGCTTGGTACGCCGCCCGCACCGACGCGCTGTTCGTGTCAACCGTCACGGTCGCCCCGGTCTCTGCATCTTCGATGTCCAGCAGCCCCACCGCCGGCAGCTCGTGCTCGCGCGGGTCGTACAGATGCACCGCCACCACGTCATGACGCCGGGCGAGCAGGCGCAGGGCGCGCTGGTAGCCGTCGTCTAGAAAGTCGCTCACCACAATGACGATGGCCCGGCGGCGCAACAGGCGCTGCGTGCGCGTGAGGGCGGCGGCAATGTCGGTGCGCTCCTGCGCGGGCGTCGCGGTGAACAGCTCGCGGATCAGCCGCAACGTGTGGCGGCGCCCCTTCCGCGGCGGCACAAACCCCTCCAGCTGATCCGAGAACAGAAGCAGCCCCACCTTGTCGTTGTTCATTACGGCGCTGAAGGCCATCACGGCGCTCACCTCGGCCGCCACGTCGCGCTTGGCCTTTGCGCCCGACCCAAATCGCCCGCTGCTCGACACGTCCACCGCCAGCAGCACCGTCTGTTCGCGCTCCTCCTCATAGATTTTGACGTACGTCTCGCCCATGCGAGCCGACACGTTCCAGTCGATGCGACGCACGTCGTCGCCCACTTGGTAGGGCCGCACTTCCGCAAATTCGATGCCTTGCCCCTTAAAAGCGGAGGTGTACGCGCCGCTAAACACATTTTGCACCGCGCCGCGCGTGCGGATCTCCAGCTGGCGAACCTTCCGAAACAGCTCCTCGTCGATCATGACGCCGCGGCTCGCTTAGGTAGACAGTGCCTTTTCCTGCTTACGCTGCACGTAGCGTGCCACGTAAATGGACACCTCATACAGGAAGAGCAGCGGCATCCCTACGATAACCTGCGATACCGGATCGGGCGGCGTGAGGAAGGCAGCCAACACCAAAATGACCACCAGCGCGTGCCGGCGATACGTGCGCATCATTTCCGGCGTGATGATGCCCACCTTGGCCAGGAAGTAGACCACCACGGGCAACTCAAAGAGCAAGCCGGTTCCCACCGTCCAGTACGTCACCATCGTGAAGTACGTGATGATGTCGAACTGGTTGATGATTTGATCTGACAGCTGGTAACCCGCAAAGAATTGAAGCGCCAGCGGCGTGAGGATGAGGTAGCCGAACGCCGTGCCCAGCAGGAAGAAAAAGGTGGCGAAGGCCGAGGCAAAGCGCATGCCCGAGCGCTCCTCGGGGTAGAGCGCCGGCTCGATGAAGCGCCACAGGAAATAGACGAGCACCGGCGACCCGATGATGATCCCAACGATTACGATGGTGCCCAGGTCGGCAAAGAACTGGCCCGTGATGGTGCGGTTGAGGAGGTCCAGCTCGCGGGCGTTGATGCCCAGCACATCGTACATGAAAAAGCTGGGGCGCGTGGGGCCAATCAGCAGGGTGTTTACGATCCAGTTGCTGAAGAACGCCGCCACGACTACGGCCACCATAATGCCGAGTCCGCCCCACAGCAGCGACCAGCGAAGCTCTTCGAGGTGGTCCAAGAACGACATCACGGCCTCGTCGTCGGGCGCGGCGCCGTCGCCCGCGTGGGGCGGCTGGTCGGTTGTGGATGGTGGGGGAAACGTATCAGGCATCATCACGCATGATCTGCGAAAACTACAGCACAAGCAACAGCTACGCCGAGTCGGAACTGCTCGACCCGCTGTCGCGCAGGTTCAGGTCGAGCAGCGCATCCACCCACAGCCCTTCTTGTTCAATGCGCTGCTGCCCGTCGCTCCACGTAAAGTTGAACAGCGTGAGCATGCCACGTACGGTAAAGCCGGCGTGCCGGAGCTTGCTGAGGGCCTTGGCGGCGCTGCGCCCGCTGTTGATAATGTCATCGAGCAGCACGACGGGCTCGTCGGGCGAGATGGGGCCTTCCACCAGCCGGCGGCGGCCGTGCGACTTCCGCTCGTCACGAATCAAACCGCCCTTAAACGGCGGCGCGGATGGCACCGAGAGCACGGCACACACCAGCGGATGCGCCCCGAACCCGTAGCCCACTACCTGATGCACCTCACGCTCGCGCAGGCGCTCGGCCAGCACGTGGCCCACCTCGCTAAAGAGCGCGCCGTCGAGCATGGGCACGCGCGTATCCAGCAACCAGCCAATGGGCTGCCCTCGCGGATCGGTAATGAGTTCGTCCTCGCGACGGATGAGCGCCCGGTCGTAGAGCCGACGCCCCAGATCGACAAGATCTGCGTACGCCGACGCACTAAGTGAGCTGCGATCCATCGACGGCATGAGGGCTTCGGGGTGAAGGATGATAGGCGGGACGCAGGCACAGGGGCGCCGGTGCACAGTGAGGCGTCAACCGCCGAGAAGCGGCGTGCGTTCCGGGTTAGGCCACGACAAAATCGTAAAGCGGGAAGCGCTTGCACAGCTCGCGCACCTCGCCTCGCACGCGCTGCTGCACGTCCTCGTTCGAGGGGTCGGCCAGCACCTGGTCGATCAGATCCACCACCTGCCGGAACGCCGCTTCGTCGAAGCCCCGGGTGGTCATCGCGGGCGTCCCCAACCGCAGGCCACTCGTCACAAACGGACTCTTGTCGTCGTACGGCACCATGTTCTTGTTTGCCGTAATGCCGGCCGCCTCAAGCGCCGCCTCAGCCGCCTTGCCGGTAAGATCCTTGTTGCGCAGGTCAATCAGCACCAGGTGGTTGTCCGTGCCCCCCGATACCAAATCGTAGCCGCGCGCCACAAGGGCGTCGGCCATGGCCTGGGCATTCGCAACAACCTTTTGGGCATAGGTGCGGAAGTCGGGTTGCAGGGCCTCTTTAAAGGCCACCGCCTTGGCTGCAATCACGTGCATGAGCGGACCGCCCTGCGTGCCGGGGAAGACGCCCGAATCCAGCACTTCGCCCAACTGCTTGGTCCGGCCGCTCTTGCGAGCGGTGATGCCAAACGGATTCTCGATGTCGTTGCCCACCAGGATCATTCCACCCCGCGGCCCGCGCAAGGTCTTGTGCGTGGTCGTGGTTACGATGTGTGCCTGCGGCAACGGATCGTTCAGCACCCCGGCGGCAATGAGGCCGGCCGTGTGGGCCATGTCCATCCACAGCACCGCCCCCACCTCGTCGGCAATCGAGCGGAACGCTTCGTAATCGAAGTCGCGCGGGTAGGCGCTTGCGCCAATCGATAGCATCTTGGGCTGCACGGCGCGCGCCTTGTCACGCACCTTGTTCATGTCGATGCGCCCGGTATCTTCCTCCACCCCGTAAAATTCGGCGTTGTAGAGGATGCCCGAAAAATTGACCGGGCTGCCGTGCGTAAGATGGCCGCCGTGGGCTAGGTCCAGTCCCAGCAGCGTGTCGCCCGGATGGAGGGCCTTTAGGTACACCGCGGCGTTGGCTTGTGCGCCGGAGTGCGGCTGAACGTTCACCCAATCCGCTCCAAACAATTCTTTCGCCCGGTCGCGCGCCAACTCCTCTACCACGTCCACATGCGTGCACCCGCCGTAGTAGCGCTTGCCCGGCAGGCCCTCGGCATACTTGTTGGTGAGTGGGGTGCCCATAGCCGCGATGACGGCGCGTGAGGCGAAATTCTCTGAGGCGATCAGTTCGATCCCGTCGTTTTGCCGCTCCACCTCATCGGCGATAGCGGCGTACACGTCCGGATCTTGAAGCTGCAACTCGTTCATAAGTGGAAAGACTCTGTCAGGAAAACGGGCGTCACGACTGCTCATCGAGCGTAAAGAATCGTCCGAAGATGCCCAGCGCGCGCAGCTCCGGCGTCTTGTCGCCGTCCAGATCAACCGTGTAGGTGCTGGCGATCAGGTACGACCGCCGCGTGGTAAACCGGTCGATGTTCTCGGCCGCGAGCGCGCCGCCGAGCCTTGCCGCCTGACGCTCCAGCCAGCCATCGTCTTGGGTGCCTTGAATCTGCTGCGTGATGCGCTCCCCAAACGACTGCTGGAACGCCTGCATGGTGGGGTTCGACCAGATCAGGATGCCGAGCACAATGCCAAGCACCACTAGGGTAAGGGAACGCATGGGCAAACGGCCGTTGATGAGCACTTAACGAACGCTAGGTCGCTAAACCCGCCGTGCGGGGAAAGGTTTTTGCTACGCAGGCCCATGGACCTATGCGGCGGTGTCTGCCGTTTTACGACGCGTCTGTCTTGTTTCACCGG
This sequence comes from Salisaeta longa DSM 21114, assembly GCF_000419585.1. NCBI lineage: Bacteria > Pseudomonadati > Rhodothermota > Rhodothermia > Rhodothermales > Salisaetaceae > Salisaeta > Salisaeta longa. Next base: position 134,156 of record NZ_ATTH01000001.1, on the reverse strand, counting down.
ATGAGCGCTGCCGTGTCGTACCGTATCAAATCAATGTTTCGCACCGTGCAAGGCGAAGGATTCTGGGCGGGACGGCCCGCTCTTTTTGTGCGCCTCGTGGGGTGCAACCTATGGAGCGGCTACGAGGATACGCGGGCCGACGATGCGGCACGGACGGGCGCCGATTGCCCGCTGTGGTGCGACACCAACTTCACCAAACAGGACAGCACCACCTACGAAACGCCAGCAGCGGTTGTGCAGGCGATGCGCACCCTTGCGCCGGCCCTCGACTTTTGCGTGCTTACCGGCGGCGAACCGCTTCTTCAGGCCGATGGCGCCCTCATTGCTGCGCTGCAGGACGCGGGCTTCACGGTGGCAATGGAAACCAATGGCACGGTGGCGCTCGCCGACGCGCTGGAGGAGGGCGCGTGGCCCGATTGGATCACGTGCAGCCCCAAGCTTCCGGAAGGGCAACTGTCGTTGGAGCACTTCGATGAGCTCAAGCTCGTCGTGCCCGATTACGTGCCCGCCGATTACGCCGCGTTTGCCGAGCGGGCGCGCGTGCATCCGGTGGCCGACGAGGCGCGTCCGCTGTTGTGGCTTCAGCCCGAGGACGGGCCGCGGTTGCAGGACGCACAAGAGCAGGCCGTGGCGCTTGCCCTCGCGCACCCCGCGTGGCGCGTCAGCACACAAACGCACAAGGTGCTTAACGTAGCCTAACGCCCCACGATGGCGGGCCGCCCAACGCGCTGCGCCTGTTCGTAACAATACCATGAGCGGGCGCCGCGCGGTGGACCGACCCGCCACGGCCGATCGTTCATCCGGCGAATTGTCTTTTGCGTAGCTGATGCGGCTAAGCCATGAGCGAACTCACGGCATTCCTTTCGAGCAACGTGGTCTTCGGCGTCTGGGGCGGGCTGGTTGGCCTCTCGCTGCTTGTGCTGGCTGTCGACCTCCACCAAAAGAACGCCCACCTCAGCCCAATGATGAAGTTCGTGTGGGCACTCACGGTGCTGTACTCCGGGCCGATCGGTCTGGGCATCTACTTTTATGCCGGACGAAAAGAGATCGCCCATGATTCCATCTGGCGGCGCGGCTTCCGGTCGGTCGCCCACTGCTACTCGGGCTGCGGCATGGGCGAGGTGCTGGGCGTCATCCTCACGGTGGGCCTGCTGTCGCTGGGCAACCTGTGGGTGGCACTCGCGTCGTTTTCCCTGGCCTATGTGTTTGGCTTTGGGCTTACGATGGGCCCCCTCATGCAGGAGGGCGAGACCTTCAGCGATGCCTTTAACGATGCGCTGTACTCGGAGACGCCAAGCATCACGGTGATGGAGGTTGTAGCCATCGGAGCCGACCTGCTCCTGGCCGGATCGGCGCACATGGGACAGACGCTGTTCTGGGGCGCGCTCATCTTCTCGCTCTCGCTGGGGCTCTTCGCCGCCTACCCGGTGAACGTGCTGCTCATCAAGTGGGGCGTGAAGGAAGGCATGATGAATCCGAAACACACGCCCGGCAACGCCGCGCCGCAAACGGCCTAACGCCTATGATTCGCCCCGATCGCCCCGTGGCCACGGGTACGGTGGCCCGGCATTATGATGAACTGGATCGTTTTTATCGCGGGCTCTGGGGCGATCACGTGCATCACGGCCTGTGGGTGACGGGCGACGAGTCGCCCGAGCAGGCCGTACAGCAGCTCGTGGATCGGGTCGCTACCCAGGCGGGCCTCGAACCGGACGATCGCGTCTGCGATGTGGGCTGCGGATATGGCGCCACGGCGCGCCACCTGGCCGAGGCGTATGGCGCACGGGTGACGGCGCTCACCATCTCTCCAGCACAGCATCGCTATGCCCGGGCGTGCTTGCAACCGGAGCCGCAACCCACGTACCGACTGCAGGACTGGCTGGCCAACGACCTGCCGGGGGCGTCGTTCGACGCGGTGCTGATGATCGAAAGCCTCACCCACATGGCGGATCCGGCGCGGGCCCTGCGCGAAGCGGCGCGGGTGGTGCGGCCGGGCGGACGGCTCGTGGTCTGTGCCTGGATGGCGGCCGACGAGGCGCCTGCATGGGCAGAGCGGTGGCTGCTGGCCCCCATCTGCCGCGAAGGGCAACTGGCGGGCTTGCCCACGGCATCAGACCTCCACGATGAACTGCAGGCCGCAGGCTTTACGTCGGTCACGCTGGACGATCTGAGCCTGCACGTGCGCCGTACGTGGCGCATCGTGCTGTTCCGTGTGGGCCGGGCGCTGTGGACCGACCCCGCCGTGCGGCGCTACCTGCTCGACCCAACTCGGTCGAACCGATCGTTTGCCCTGACGCCCCTGCGGCTCTGGTTGGCTTTTCACCTCGGCGTCTTTCGCTATGGCCTGTTCACGGCGCAGAAGCCTGCCTAGGCTGTGTTTAAAAACACCTCGCGGACTGCGCCCGGTTGGACAGCCGCTGCTGCTGCGTTGTTCTGCATCGCTGTAGGCCCGCTACCGCTGCTTCGAACGCCTTGCAGCTTCGGCTTCCCCCTCGGGCTCGCGCTCACGTTGATTTTTCAAACACAGCCTAACGCGATCGGTACGGCGCGCGCCCTACAAGCACCCCTATCGAAGTGAACAAGCAGTGAATAGAATAACAGAGTTGAAACTCTATACCAGACTATAGACCGTATGAGGGGTTGCATTCATTTTGAACGGTCCCTCCAGGCCGATGACGACACCACGAACCATTACGCTCTTTAGCGCCGAATGCCCGCTGTATGAAGCAGCCGAGGCCCGCGTGCGCGCCCTGGCCTGCGACGATTGCACGATCCGCATGCACGACGTACACGACGATGCGGTCACCCAACGTGCCGCCGATCTGGGGGTGCGCTCCATCCCCGCGGTTGCTGTTAACGGCGCGCTTGTATCGTGCTGCACAGGGCGCGGCCTCAACGACGACGCCCTCCGCGCAGCAGGCATCGGACAGCCGCTCTCCTAACCCCCCAACACATGCCTACCGACCCCCTCACCACCGGCGACGTGGCCGCACAGGCCGATGTCAATGTACAGACGGTGCGCTACTACGAGCGCCGGGGGCTCCTTCCCGAACCCCCGCGTTCGGCCGGCGGCTTTCGGCAGTACGACGCCTCGTACGTCACCCGCATTCGGTTTATCAAGCGGGCGCAGGAGCTGGGCTTCACCCTCGAAGAGATCCAGGAGCTGCTGGCCCTCCGCGCGACGCCCACCGCCGATCGGGCCGATGTGCGCGCCGCGGCCGAGGCGAAGCGCCACGAGGTGCAGGCCAAAATCCGCGACTTGCAGCGCATTGCCGAAACGCTCGACCACCTCATCACCGCGTGCAAGGGCCACGGCTCCACCGACGACTGTCCCATTTTGCACGCCCTCGAAACGCCTTCATCTGACGCATAACCCCTATGGCGACGTCCAAGAAAAACCAGCAAACCATTCCGGTACAGGGCATGCACTGCGCCTCGTGCGTGGGCCGCGTGGACGACGCGCTCCGCACGGTGGAGGGCGTGGACGATGTGAACGTAAACCTCGCCACCGAGCGTGCCCGCATCACGTTCGAGAATGGCGCCGTCCCCACGCGCCGACTCATCGACACCGTGGAGCAAGCCGGCTACGAGGTGCTCACGGAAACGACCGTGCTCCCCATCCGCGGCATGGACTGCGCCTCGTGCGCCAACACGGTGGAAGCTGCGCTGGAGCGGCTGGACGGCGTGGTGTCGGTCAACCTAAACTTCGCCACGGAGCGCGCTACCGTCCGCTACGTGCCCGGCCTCGTGGAGCGCGCGGACTTTCGCACGGCCGTCGAGCAGGCCGGCTACGGGATCCTGGAGACCGACGCAGACGCCGACCGCTCCGATGCCGAGCAAGAGGCCCGCGCCGCCGAGCAGTCGAACATGAAGCGCCGATTCGTCTGGGCGCTCGCCTTTGCCGTGCCCGTTTTTCTGCTGGAGATGGGCGCGATGCTCATCCCCGGTGCCCACGCGTGGCTGCAAGGCACGCTGGGCACGCAAAACCTCTACTACGTGCTGTTTGCGCTCACCACGGTGGTGCAGTTTGGCCCGGGCTGGTACTTCTACAAGCACGGCTGGCCCGCGCTCAAAAACGGCGCGCCCGACATGAACACGCTCGTTATGCTGGGCACCTCGGCGGCATACGGCTACTCGGTCGTCGCCACGTTTCTGCCCGGCGTCCTCCCCGCGGGCACGGTGCACGTGTACTACGAGGCGGCAGCCACCATCGTCGCGCTTATCCTGGCCGGAAATTACATGGAGGCGCGTGCCAAGGGACAGGCCACCCACGCCATCCGCAGCCTGCTCGACCTGCAGGCCAAAACGGCCCGCGTGGTGCGCGACGGCGCCGAAGAAGAAATCGACGTGCGCGATGTGCAGCCCGGCGACGTCCTCCGCGTGCGCCCTGGCGAGAAAGTGCCCGTCGACGGCGAAGTGATCGACGGCTCGTCGTATGTCGACGAGTCGATGGTGACGGGCGAGCCCGACCCGGCCGCGAAAGGCGCGGGCGACGAGGTGGTGGGCGGCACGATCAACAAGACCGGTAGCTTCACCTTCCGTGCCACGCGCGTGGGGCGCGCAACGGTGCTCTCGCAGATCGTGCAGATGGTGGAAGAGGCCCAGGGCTCGAAGCCGCCCATCCAGTCGCTCGCGGACCGCGTGGTGCGTATCTTTGTGCCGGTGGTGCTGGGCATTGCCGCGCTCACGTTTGCGGTGTGGATGTTCGTCGGCCCGCAGCCCGCGCTGACGTACGCACTGGTAGCTACCGTGTCGGTCCTCATCATCGCCTGTCCGTGCGCCATGGGCATCGCCACGCCGATCTCGGTGATGGTGGGCACCGGGCGCGCCGCCGAGCTGGGCGTGTACGTCCGCGAGGGCGAGGCGCTGCAGGCCCTGCACACCGCCGACATTGTGGCGCTCGACAAGACGGGCACGCTCACGAAGGGCCAGCCCGAGGTGACGGACGTCATCGTGCAGAACGGGTTCGCAGCCGCCGACGTGCTCCGCTGGGCCGCGGCCGTCGAGCGCTCGTCCGAGCATCCCATCGGCGAGGCGATCATCGCCCGCGCCAAAGCAGACGACCTGGATCTGCCCGATGCGGCCGACTTTGCGGCCACGCCCGGCTACGGCGTGCAGGCCACCGTCGACGGGCGCACGATCGCCATTGGGGCGGCGCGCTTCATGGAGCGGCTGGATGTGGCCCTTTCCGACGAGCAGACCGACCGCGCCGACGCCCTCGCCGATGCAGCCAAGACGCCGCTGTACGTGGCGGTAGATGGCCAGTTGGCGGCGATCCTCGCGGTTGCTGATCCGGTGAAGGACACGACGCCCGCCGCGCTGGCGGCGCTCCACAAGCTGGGCGTCGAAGTCGCCATGATTACGGGCGACGACGAGCGGACGGCCCGCGCCATCGCCCGCGAGCTCGGCATCGACCGCGTGCAGGCCGAGGTGCTGCCCGCCGACAAGGCCGCGGCCGTAAAGGCGCTCCAGGGCGACGGACAAACGGTGGCCTTCGTGGGTGACGGCATCAACGACGCCCCGGCGCTCGCGCAGGCCGACGTGGGCATTGCCATTGGCACAGGCACGGATGTGGCCATCGAAAGCGGCGACATCGTGCTCATGGCCGGCGACCTGCGGGGCGTGCCCAACGCCACGGCGCTCTCGCGCGCCACGCTGCGCAACATCAAGCAGAATCTGTTCTGGGCCTTCGCCTACAACATCGTGCTCATTCCCGTAGCGGCGGGCGCGCTCTACCCGATGCTGGGCGTGCTCCTCTCGCCGGCATTGGCCGCCCTCGCCATGGTCTTCTCCGACCTCTTCGTCGTGGGCAATGCCCTGCGGTTGCGGCGCTTTCAGCCCGCGCTGGCGCAGTAGAAAGGCGCGCCCAGGCACATGCGCGCTGGCCCGCTCCTCGGTGTTGCCTTTGTACGGGGCACGGGCCGGGAGCGGGTCACCCGTTGCGTAAGCCGCTACGGAATGCGGCGCTCGTCCAGGGTGGGACGAATCTCTGCGTCGTAACGCTCAATGCTCTCGCGGATGACATCCTTCGCGCGGTCTGGACCAAAGAAGTCTTGCACGCGCACCGTCTTGTCTTCCAGCGCTTTGTAGTCCTGAAAAAACCGCTTCAGTTCGCGCAAGCGGTGGTCGGGCAGCTCCTTGATGTGCCAGTAGTCGTTGAATGCCGGGTCATCCAGGTGGATCGCAATGATCTTGGCATCCTCCTGCCCGTCATCCAGCATGCTCATTTTGCCGATGGGCCGCGCCCGGAGAATGGACAGCGGATCGACCTCTTCCTGTGCGAGCACCAGCACATCCAGCGGGTCGCCGTCGTCGGCGTAGGTTTGCGGCAAAAAGCCATAGTTGGCCGGATACACCACCGATGAATGCAACATGCGATCTACGCGCAGCAGGCCGGTCGCTTTGTCAAGCTCGTACTTCACCTTGCCGCCCTGCGGAATTTCGATGAGAGCGTTGAAAACATCCGGGGCGTCGGGCCCTATTGAAACGTCGTACCAGGGATGTGCCATGACAATGCCTTCGGTCTAGAAGAAAAAAAGAACGACGCGTTCATCACGCGCCGTCCCTTGTACATGATACAGCAGCTGCCGTTGCGCGCTATGCACCGGAGCGCATATCGGTTTTGAGGCGCTCGGTGGGATCGAACGTCCGCTCCGAGGCCATCCAGCCCGCGAGGCTCGCGCTCGTTAGGGCCGCGGAATACGATGTCGGGCCATCCGGCGCATCGTTGGTCACCTGATCATCCAGATACCGCTGCAGCGAGCGCGCAAGGTCGGAGGCGGCCTCGGTATTTAGGCCGTCCAGGGTTAGGGCACCGTCTTGGTGCAACGTGGCAAGCGATTCCAGCGCTTCTTCGATGCCCAGCACCACGCTCATGGCGTTTTCGTCGCCCGTCGTGTGGGTTGTTGCATCGGTGAGGGTTACATCGACGGCATCGAGGCCGAGCGCCCCGAGCGCTTCGTGCACCGCCGCCCCGCGCTCGGTTGCGGTGTTTACCACCAGCGTGGTGCGCCCAATGTACGGCCGCTCCGACACGAACGCCTGCAAGCGGTCGGCCAGGGCTTCGGGGGCCTCCTCAATGAATTGCGCCTGGTTCAGGTGCACCGTGGTGTCGTCTTGGCCGTCGGTTTCCTTCGACAGCACAGTGATCCCTGCAGTTTCTTCGCGGGCGTCGACGCCGAGATAAAAAGCGTGCGGCATAGCAGCAAGTTCGATCCATGTAAAAACTAATGGATGTATCCGAAACTGCTTTTCCTTCGGGCGTTCCGCCGGCCCGGGGGGCCGTTGCTAGATTTTCTCGGACCGTGCGCCGTGCAATGCAAACGACAACCCCTCGTACGCCGCGGTGCAGGTCACGGGCGTATCGGCCAGGTACTCGCGGGCCGTGGCCTGCACCTCGTCGATGGCCTCGTCCGTCCGTTCCGGGTCATGATGAAACAGCACGACCTGATCGACGCCGGACGCCTGCACCAGTTCGCACACGTCTTTCAGGCAGCTGTGCCCCCACCCGCGCTTATCGGGCATGTCGCAATCAGTGTACTGCGCGTCGTGAATGAGAATATCGGCGCCTTGGCAAAACGACGCAAGGGTATCGAAGGAAACCGTAGCCTCTGCGCGGCGCGTGGCAATTTCATTGTCGGGGATGTACACCAGCGTGCGGCCGTCGCACGTAATCCGGTAGCCATACGCCCCGCCGGGATGGTTTACACGCTGCGTGGTCACATGCCAGCCGTGGGGCGCAAGGGCCCCCTGCAGCGCGTCATGGTGTCGCAGGGTCGCAGGAATCTCGGATGCTTTCAACGGAAAGTGGACCCCGTCCATGGTCGACGTAAGCGACCACTCCGTGGCATCGTACTGGTAATCCACAAGATGCACCGTTTGTGCAGCGTCATAGAGCGGGCGAAAGAACGGAAAGCCCTCAATATGGTCGGTATGCAGATGGGTGAGCGCGACGAAGACCTCTACGTCGCGCGTCGATAAGGCTGCGCCTAGCGGGCGGATGCCCGTGCCGGCGTCCAAGATGAGCACAACGCCCTCATGCTCAACACTCACGCACGACGTATTTCCCCCGTACCGCGCCATTGCCGGATTCGGAACCGCAATGGAGCCCCGTACGCCCCAACACGTGATGTGCATGATGAACAGTCGATTTCAGGAAAAAGCGCCGAGGAGCACCAACGTCCGCCGCCCGCGGTCGATCCGGCGCCACGCTGCTTGCCCTTCGTAAAACAACAGGGCGCGCCGGTGTTGCCGACGCGCCCTGACTACTTCGCCGATGACGAGGACGGGGCTAGCGGGCCTGCAGTATCTCGGCTGCTTCCAGCGCCTCCATGATCTGATCGACGCACGTCTCCACGTCGTCGGTATCGGTGTGCACCACAATCTCCGGATCTTCGGGCGCTTCGTACGGCGCCGAGATCCCGGTAAAGTTGGTGATCTCACCACTCTCGGCTTTCTCGTACAGCCCCTTCGGATCGCGCTCCTTGCACACCTCGATGTCGCAGTCGACGTGCACCTCAAAGAAGCGACCCTCGGCGATGAGCTGACGGGCCCGGTCGCGATCCTCGCGGTAGGGCGACACAAAAGTGCACAGCGTGAGGGTGCCCTGCTCAAAGAAGAGACGCGCAACTTCGCCAACGCGGCGGATGTTTTCTTCGCGGTCGCGGGCGGTGAAGCCCAGGTCGCCGCACAGGCCGTGGCGCACATTGTCGCCATCCAACAGCATGGTGTGCGCGCCGCGGGCAAACAGCCGCTCTTCGAGGGCCCGCGCAATGGTCGACTTGCCGGCGCCCGAGAGCCCGGTAAGCCACAGCACAGCGGCCTTATGGCCGTTGCGCTCCTCGCGCGTTTCCCGCGGAATGTTGAGGCCTTCCCACACCACGTTCGGCGACACCATCGGCTCTTCAACCTGCTCGGTCTGCTCGCCGAAGGGCGCTACGTTTTCGGCCTTGCCGCGAATCATGCCAGCAGCCACCGTTGCGTTGGTGTCTGGGTCGATGAGAATGAAGTTGCCCGTCGACCGGTTGATCTTGTAGGGATCAATGAACAACGGATCGGCGGTTTCGAGCTCTACCCGGCCAATCTCGTTGAGCTTGAACGTGTCGGCCTCTTCGCGGTGCAGCGTATCGACGTTGAGGCGGTACACCAGCTTCGATGCAAACGCCTGCGTGCGGCGCGTGGTGTGCTGAATGATGTAGGGCCGGTCGGTGCGCATCGGCTCCTCGCTCATCCAGCAGAGGTCGGCGTCGATGTTGCGCGTGGCCTCCGGACGGTTCCGGCTGCGCACAATCATGGACCCACGGCTCACATCAATCTCGTCGGTCAGCGAGATCACCACCGAATCGCCCGGCCCGGCTTCTTCCTGCTCACCGGCCAGCGTCACAATCGAGTCAACGTGCGACGTGAGGTTCGACGGCAGAATGACGACTTCTTCGCCGGGGCGAATCTTGCCAGAGGCCACCTGCCCCCCAAAGCCGCGGAAGTCCTGGTGCGGCCGGATGACGTTCTGCACCGGAAAGCGGAAGTCCACCTGATTGCGGCTCGCATGCGTTTTTACCGTCTCCAGGCGGTGCAGGAGCGTCGCGCCGTCGTACCACGGCGTGCGGTCGGACTTGTTGACGACGTTGTCGCCGCGCAGGGCCGACACCGGAATGAACGTGATGTCGTCCATGTCCAGCTGCGTGGCAAACGCTTCGTACTCGGCCACGATATCGCGAAACACCTGCTCGTCGTAGTCCACCAGGTCCATCTTATTCACGCACACAATCATGTGCGGAATTTGGAGGAGCGAGGCGATGAATCCGTGGCGCTTCGACTGCTGCAGCACGCCCTTGCGTGCGTCAATCAGCTCGATGGCCAGCTCGGCGGTAGAGGCGCCGGTGACCATGTTGCGCGTGTACTGCTCGTGGCCCGGCGTGTCGGCAATGATGAACTTGCGCTTGGGCGTCGAGAAGTAGCGGTAGGCCACGTCAATCGTAATGCCCTGCTCCCGCTCGGCGCGCAAGCCGTCGGTGAGAAGCGCAAGCTCCAGCTCCTCATCCTCGCGCTGCGTGTTGCGCTGAATCTCGTCGAGCTTATCCTCAAAAATTTGCTGGGTATCGTAGAGCAGCCGGCCAATGAGCGTGCTCTTGCCGTCATCTACGCTACCGGCGGTTGTAAAGCGAAGAACGTCCATAAAGAAAAGGGAAGGTGACAATGGGTGGAAGCAATGATTCGGCCCAGTTGGGGCGCCGCCCGCAAAAGGGCAGGCAGCCCCTAGAAGTAGCCCTGACGCTTGCGGTCTTCCATGGCGGCCTCCGAGCGCTGGTCGTCAGCACGCGCGCCGCGCTCGGCCTGCTGGGTGGTAGCCACCTCAGCCACAACCTCCTCCAGCGTTGTGGCGGTCGACTCCACGGCGCCGGTGCACGTCATGTCGCCAATGGTACGGAAGCGCACCATCTTCTCGGTGTAGTATTCGTCGTCCTTCAGCGTGATGTAGGGCGACTTGGCCAGGAGGACGCCGTCACGCTCAACCATCTCGCGCTGGTGCGCCAGGTAGAGGCTCGGAATTTCCAGATCCTCCTGCAAGATGTACTGCCACACGTCGAGCTCCGTCCAGTTGCTAAGCGGAAAGGCCCGGAAGTGCTCGCCGGGGTTGCTCCGCCCATTGTACAGGTTCCACAGCTCGGGCCGCTGATTCTTGGGGTCCCACTGCCCAAAGCGGTCGCGGTGCGAGAAGAAGCGTTCCTTTGCGCGCGCCTTCTCCTCATCGCGGCGCGCGCCGCCCAGGGCCACGTCGAACTTAAACTCGTCGATGGCATCCAGCAGCGTCACGATCTGCAACTTGTTGCGGCTGGCATTGGGGCCGGTTTCTTCCTTCACGCGCCCCTTGTCGATGGACGACTGCACGGTGCGCACAATGATGTTGAGGTCCCATCGCTCGGCGAGGTCGTCGCGAAAGTCGAGGGCCTCGGGGAAGTTGTGGCCGGTGTCCACGTGCAGCAACGGAAACGGCACCGTGCCCGGGTAAAACGCCTTGCGGGCCAAGTACGCCAGCAGGAGCGAGTCCTTCCCGCCGCTAAACATGAGCACCGGACGCTCAAACTGCGCCTCGGCTTCGCGAATCACGTGGATGGCTTCCGACTCCAGCCACTTGAGATGCTTCGAGGTATCGTCTGCGATAACCATAGAGGGTATGTTCTGTCGAGAAATGCTAACGGTAGACACGGTGCCCTAGGAGGACACCGATGCGGTATCGCTGGTTGGCACGGCACTGCGGAAGTAGTCGAGCGTGCGCGCTAGCCCTTCGGCGCGGTCAACAGCCGGCGCCCACTGCAAACGCTCGCGGGCCCGCGTAATGTCGGGCTGGCGCACCTGCGGGTCGTCCTTGGGCAGCTCCTCGTACGTGATGGTGCTGGACGATCCCGTCAGCCGGATGATCTCTTCCGCAAACTCCTTGATCGTAATCTCGTCGGGGTTGCCAATGTTGACAGGCTCTTCGACGGAGCTCATCAGCAGGCGGTAAATCCCCTCCACGAGATCGTCCACGTACTGAAACGAACGCGTTTGGCTACCATCGCCATACACCGTGAGCGGATCGCCCCGCAGGGCCTGGCTCATAAAGGTGGGCAGCGCGCGGCCATCGTCGATGCGCATGCGCGGGCCGTAGGTGTTAAAGATGCGCACGATGCGCGTCTCTACGCCGTGGTACCGGTTGTAGGCCATGGTGATGGCCTCGGCAAAGCGCTTGGCCTCGTCGTACACGCCCCGCGGCCCGATAGGGTTGACGTTGCCCCAGTACGTTTCCTTCTGCGGGTGCGTTTGCGGATCGCCGTACACCTCGCTGGTTGAGGCGAGCAAAAAGCGCGCGTTCTTGGCTTTGGCCAGTCCCAGCGCCTTGTGCGTGCCCAGCGCCCCCACCTTTAGCGTTTGGATGGGGAGCTTCAGGTAGTCGATGGGCGAGGCCGGGCTGGCAAAGTGCAGCACGTAATCGAGGTCGCCGCCTACGTGGATGTAGTTGGTGACGTCGTGCTTGATGAAGGTAAACCGTTCGTCATCGCGCTCAAAAAGGTGCGCGATGTTGTCCGGGTTGCCCGTGATCAGGTTGTCCATGCAGAGGACCTCGTGGCCCTCCGCGATGAACCGGTCGCACAGATGCGAGCCGAGGAAGCCAGCCCCCCCGGTGATGAGTGTACGTGGCATAGATCCGAAATCCGAAAAGGAAAGAAAACGCGACAGGCCGCAGCCTGGCGACCGCTGCTAGGCCTGCCCGTTGGTGGCAAGCGCGGCCTCGATCGCTTCGTCATCTTGCTGCGGCGCCACGTGCGGGCGGCCAATGCTGTAGTAGGCAAAGCCCATGTTGGCCATGCGCTGCGGCTCGAACACATTGCGGCCGTCGAAGATGAGCGGTGCCTTCAGCAGGTCGCGCACCTTGCCAAGATCCGGGCGGCGGAACTCGTGCCACTCGGTGCAGATGACGAGGGCGTCGGCATCGGGCAGGGCGTCGTACATGCTGTCGGCGTAGGTGATGGCATCGCCAAACACCTCGCGCGTGGTCTCGATGGCCTCCGGGTCGAACGCCACAACGTTGGCGCCGCGCTCCAGCAGTCCTTCGATGATAACGTGTGCGGGCGCTTCCCGAATGTCATCGGTGTTGGGCTTGAACGCCAGGCCCCACAGGGCGATGGTTTTGCCTGCTAGGTCGCCATCGAAGTAGTCGTCGAGGCGATCCACCATGAGGCGGCGCTGGGCGTCGTTCACGTCGAGCACCGCGTTGAGGATCTGAAAGTTGTAGTCGTTCTGCGCGCCGGTGCGGGCCAGCGCCTGCACATCCTTCGGGAAGCAGCTCCCGCCAAAGCCAATGCCCGAGTACAGGAAGTGTCGCCCAATGCGATGGTCTTTGCTAATCCCGAGGCGCACCTTGTCCACGTTCGCCCCCACCTTCTCGCACAGGTTGGCGATCTCGTTCATGAACGAGATGCGCGTTGCCAGGATGGAATTGGCCGCGTACTTGATCATCTCGGCCGAGCGCTCGTCCACCACCAGGATGGGATTGCCCTGCCGCACGAACGGTTCGTAGAGGCGCTCCATAATCTCGGCCGCGCGGTCGCTCGACGTACCAATGACGACGCGGTCGGGCTTCATGAAGTCATCGACGGCCGCGCCCTCGCGCAGGAATTCCGGATTCGACACCACGTCGAAATCGGTGCCCGGTACCAGGCCGCGCTCCGTCATCACGTCGCGTACCTTATCCGCCGTACCCACCGGCACGGTGCTCTTGTTCACGATGATGCGATAGTCCGCATCGTCTTCGGCCCGCAGCAGATCGGCTACGTCGCCGGCGGCACCCAAGACGTACGACAGGTCGGCCTCGCCGTCGGCCCCAGGAGGCGTGGGCAGGGCCATAAAGATCACGTCGCTGTCGGCGATTCCGGCGCGCAGGTCGGTGGTGAAGTGCAGCCGTCCTTCTTTGCGGTTGCGCGCAAAGTAGTGCTCCAGGTCGGGTTCGTAGATAGGGAGCGTACCGGCGCGCAGCTTCTCGACTTTTGCGTCGTCGATGTCTACGCAGGTCACGGTGTTGCCCATTTCGGCGAAGCACGTGCCAGAGACCAGGCCCACATAGCCGGTCCCAATAATCGTAATGTTCATGAGGAGGTCAGGATGTTCTTCCGAAGGAGTAAATCAACACGCGGGAGCGTGTCGTGAGCGCTTTGTGGTACAGCAACGCACCGACACGGACACAGCATACCCATCGCAGAGCATAACCGACGACTGTGCGATGGCGCATCGTGCTACCACTTTTGGCGTATTCCGTTCACGAAATGATGGTGCATGCGCCGGTGCGCACGTTGTAACGTTGCATGAGCCCCCCGTGCTAGTGATACCGCGTATAGGAACATTGTAACCAAGGTTGCACGATGGGCGGTGCTTGTTCGCCCATCCTTTTGTTTTACGAAAATCTTTGCACGCCGGCTTACACGCTCCGAAGCGCACTCACCGGTTCGATGCGCGACGCGCGCCGGGCGGGGGCCCAGCCGGCCAGCACGCTGATAAGCACGGCCCCGCCCCAAATCCCAAGCAGCAGGGGCCATGGATGCGCAAACACCTCAATCAGCGGAAGGCCCATACGCTGCAAATAAAACGCCAAGACCGCGTCAATCCCTTCCACCACCCCAAAGCCCAACAGCAACCCCGCGGTGGCGCCCAGCATGCCAAGCAGTCCGCTCTCCGCCACAAACAGCCGCCGCAAATCGCGCGCATCGCCTCCCACCGCCATCATCACGCCAATTTCGGGATACCGCTCGCGGATGTTCATCATGATCGTGTTGGCAATGCCAATAACCGCCACAATCAGCGCAATACCGCCAATGATGCCCAGCGCCAGGTCGAGCACAAGAAAGAGCTGCTCTACGCGCCCAAACTGATCCCGAAAGCTCGTCACATACACGCCCATGGCCTCAATGCGCTGCGTGACGGCGTCATGCCGGGTGCCCTCGGCAAGTTGCACGCGTACGGCCTGGTAGCCCTCTTGGGTTTCGGCGTTGCGAAAGATGAGATCCATCGTGGAAAAAAAGCTGATCTTCTTCAGGCTCTTTGCAAAGCCCAGCGGCAGTAGCACCCGCGTGAGGCCCGAGAGCGGCTGTTGCGCCTGCGGAAGTAAGCCCGCGACGCGCACATCGTACACCCGCCGCCCCATCGGCAGCGCAGCAATCCCGCGGCTGAACACCGCCGCCATGCTTGTGAGGCGGTCGAAGTTGAGGGAAGCGGTGGAGAGCTGAATGGTATCGCCCACAACGGACGCGGCCGGCGTGAAGCCCAGCCGCCGCGCAACCGACGGGCTCAGCAGCACTTCTGCGGCATTGCTTGACGAAAAAAACCGGCCGCTTATGGGCTGATAGGCCGCGATCGACTGAAACGTTTGCGGGATGGCTTCCCCAGCAACCGGCAGCCGCTGCCCGTTGGCATCGACCGTCGCCGGAAACGTCACTTCCGGATACGCGGCCCGCACGCCGGACACAGCCTCAATGGCTTGCACCAAACTATCGGTGAGCGGCACGGGCTCTTGCGGGGCGCTCATCGCCTCACGGGGCGATGTGAGCGACGGGATGTAGTGCGTGGTTACCCGTAGCGTGTTGTAGAGCTGCAGCGCATTGTACTCGCTGCGCGCCACCTGCTGCAATCCGGCACCGTACGACAACAACGCAAAAAGGGCAGCCACCGCAATGGCTACCCCAATCCCTGTGAGGGCGCTCCGCGTCGCATTCCGGCCGATGCTGTTCCAGGCCAGGCGACAAAGGTCAACGATGCGCATTGCAACCGGTACCCGTTCGTAGGAAAACACATGCGGGCGTCATACGAGCCGTGCCGGGCTGCGTTGCACAACCGGGCGCCGCACGTTTTCGGCCCCTTGTATTCTACGCGGCAACCGCAGCATTGCCCCGCAGTACCGGAAGGTGCTTCATCTGGAAGCACAGCCAGTCCTTCTTCGTTGCAACGCATCCAAGCTCGATGCCCCGACTGGTTTCAAACACATACACGGTCCCCAGCGGATGCACGTCGTAGATGACGTGTTGGGCGCGGCGGTGATCAACGGCCTCTGCACGCACACGCAGGTGCTGCACGCCGGCTATGGCGACAACTTCACCCCCAGTATCAAAGAATTCATCGGTCAACGACATATCGGTCCACACGCAATCGGTGTTGGTAATAACTGTGCTTCTGAAAGAGCAAGAAGCGTGCACAACCGGCCCGCGGCCCACATTATCTTTCAGAAAGGCCTTAGCCGATGTAAAGCGCCGCCGCACCGCGGGCACCGTCGCCATTTTTGGAAAATGATTGGGCGATGGATTTCTTTCTTACCGACGCATCAGTTTCTTTTTGTATCTCCTGCTAAGCAATGGCCGCCTCCGTACGTCGCCTCTTTCCCTACACCAGCCACAGTCTCGCAGACACCCGCGCCCTGGCGCACCGGTTGGCTGAGGCGCTTCCCCCCGGCACCGTCCTGGCACTGTCCGGCGACTTGGGCACGGGCAAAACGCATCTTGTAAAGGGACTCGCCGAAGCCCTGGGCATCGACCCGACGACCGTCCGAAGCCCCACCTTCACCATCGTGCACTCCTACACCGAGGGCACGCGCCCGCTCCATCATTTCGATGCGTACCGCATGGGCACGCCCGCAGCGTTTGAGGAACTGGGCTTTGCCTCCTACCTCGACGGCGACGGCCTCTGCGTCATCGAGTGGCCCGAGCGCGTGGCTTCGCTGCTGCCGCCTGATGCCGTGTGGCTCTCTCTCAGCCACGAAGGCCCTTCCACCCGCCGGTTCGAATGGGGCCGCAAAACATCAGATGATTAAGCACGGAACCATTGCCTCGGATGGACACGTTTCCTTGTGCCCATTCACACAACCCCAACACGTAGCCCACGCGCTATGAAAAAACTCCTCGCCTCTATCGGAATTGGCAACGCTACGGTCGACACCGTATTATCCTCTACCACCGTGCGTCCAGGGGATGTCGTCGATGCGGCGATTCACATCAAGGGCGGCAATGCCGAGCAGGAGGTCCACTACATCGAGCTGGAACTCGAAACGCGCTACCGTGATGAAGTGGGCGACGGGGAGGCGTATGTGGATGCCACCCTGGCCACTTATCGCCTAACCGACGGCTTTACCATCACGCCGGGCATGGACAAGACCCTCTCGGCGGAAATCGAGATTCCGCACCACACGCCGCTCACCATGGGCGACGCCCGCGTATGGGTCGAAACGGACCTGGAGGTTCCCATGGCCATCGATCCGTCGGACAAGGATCCGCTCACGGTGCAGCCTACGCCCACCATGCAGGCCGTATTCGACGGCGCCGAGGCGCTGGGGCTTGCCTTCCGAAAGGCCGATTGCGAAGCTGACCCCTACAGCCGCTACGTCAGCGGACGCTCGTTTGTGCAGGAGTTTACGTTTCGGCCCAGCCGCGGCAGCACGTTTGCCGGTAGGCTCGACGAGGTGGAGTTCATCTTCGCGCCTTCGGCCAACAGCCTGCAGGTATTTGTGGAAGTGGACCGACGCGGCGGCTTCTTATCGGAAGCCTTCGACAGCGACGAGCACAAAACCGGGTTTACGCTTCGCACCGCCGACGCCCGCGAGGCCCGCTCGCATCTCGAATCGGCCATTCAGCAGGCGCTTTAGGCTGTATCTGCCCCCCGCGGACCGCGCCTGGTTGGGCAGCCGCTGCTGCTGCGTTGCCCTGCAGCGCTGTAGGCCCGCTACTGCTGCCTAGAGCGCCGTGCACCTTCGGCGTCCCCCACGGGCGCGCGCTCACGTCAATGTTTCAAACACAGCCTAGCCATGAGCAACAAGATGCGCAAAAAGCGCGACCTGCCCGAGAAGGTCTGCCCGGTCTGCGGGCGGCCGTTCAAGTGGCGGAAGAAGTGGGCCGACGACTGGGAGCACGTGAAGTACTGCAGCGAGCGCTGCCGTCGCAACAAACACCGGTCACACGACGCGTGAGCCCTTACGTGGTCAGCACGTCGCCCGCGGCAATGTCGTAGCCGTTCAGGAAATCCGTGGCCTTGTGCCGCTGCTTGCCGGGCTGCTGCAGCTCAGTGAGGGCCACCGCGCCGGTGTCGCAAGCCACCACGAGCTGTTCGCCGGCCGAGAGCACCGTCCCCGGCTCGCCCTGCCCCGACGCCACGCGGGCCCGGTACACCTTCAGCCGCGTGTCGCCGTGCATCGTCCACGCGCCCGGATACGGCGACAGCCCGCGGATGTGGTTGTGCACGTCGGACGCGGTGCGCCCCCACGGAATGGCGCAGTCGTCGGGAAAGATTTTGGGGGCGGGCGTTGCCTTGCTGTCGTCTTGCGGCTGCGGATCGACCGTGCCGGCTTCAATGTGCTGCACCGTCTCAACCACCGCCTCGGCGCCCAGGTGCATCATGCGGTCGTGCACGTCGCCCGCGGTTTCGTTGGGGCCAATGGGCATCGACTTGCGCAAGATGATCTGCCCGGTGTCCACTTGCTTCTGAAGGAAGAACGTGGTCACCCCGGTTTCCGTCTCGCCATTCATCACGGCCCAGTTGATCGGCGCCGCGCCGCGGTACTTGGGCAGCAACGAGCCGTGCAGGTTGAAGGCACCCTGGGCTGCGGTCTCGTACACCGCCGGCGGCAAAATCTTGAAGGCCACCACCACAATCACGTCGGGCGACAGCGCGGCCACCGCATCGGCAAACGACGCGTCGCGCACCGAATCTGGCTGCAAAATGGGGGCGATGCCTGCCTCTTGGGCCACGGCCTTCACCGGGGTGGGCGTTACGCGCTGCCCCCGGCCGCGCGGCCGATCGGGGCCGGTGACGACCGCTACGGGCGGATAATCGTGGGCGATGAGGGCGCGAAGCGATGGCACCGCAAACTCGGGGGTGCCCATGAACACAATACGCATGGCAGCAGGCAATGGATGAGAAGAGTGTGCGGGGCGGACGGGCCATTCGTCGGCGCGCTACGCGTCAACGCCCTTGAAGAGGCCCTCTACGAATCCCTTGCGGTCGAAGACCTGCAGGTCGTCGAGGGCCTCGCCAACGCCGATGTACTTCACGGGCACCTGAAACTGGTGCGACACGCCAATGACAACCCCGCCCTTGGCCGTGCCGTCGAGCTTGGTGAGGGCGAGGCTCGTCACGTCGACGCTCTCGGTAAACTCCTCGGCCTGGCGGATGGCATTTTGGCCGGTGGACGCGTCGAGCACGAGCAGCACCTCGTGCGGCGCGCCCTCTACCTTGCGCCCCATGACGCGTTTGATCTTCGCCAACTCGTCCATCAGGCCGCCCTTGGTGTGCAAGCGGCCGGCGGTATCCACGATGACGACGTCGGCGTCACGGGCACGGGCCGCCTCTACCGAGTCGAAGGCGACCGCCGCGGGGTCGGCGCCATGCTGTTGCTTGATGAGGGGCACGTCGGCCCGCTCGGCCCAAATCTCCAGCTGTTCAATGGCCGCGGCCCGAAACGTATCGGCAGCCCCCAACACGACGCCTTTTCCGGCCTGCTTGTAGCGGTGCGCCATCTTGCCGATGGTCGTCGTTTTGCCTACGCCGTTCACGCCGACCACCATGATGACGTACGGCTTGTGGGGCAGCGGCGCCTCGAAGTCGGCCGGCCGCTCTTCCTCTTTCTCCAGCATGAGCGCCGCAATCTCGTCGCGGATCAGGCCGTTCAGCTCGTCGGTGGAGACGTACTGGTCGCTGGCCACGCGGGCCTCGACGCGGTCGATGATGTCGAGCGTGGTTTCCACGCCCACGTCGCTGGTGACGAGCAGCTCTTCGAGCTGGTCCAGCACCGAGGCGTCAACGGTATCCTTGCCGCGCACCATGCGGTCGAGCTTACCAAAGAAGCTGGACCGGGTTTTTTCCAGGCCGTCCTCCAGCTTTTCTTGCTCTTCCTCATCGTTGCGACGAACGAAGCGATCTAGAATGCCCATGGCGATATGCAGTTAGTGGGTTGGCGTAGGCGAAGCAGACGAAACGGGGGGCGACGGCGGCGATTCGGACGTGGGCGGCGGCGTGTAGGTCATGGCCCGAATGAACCGGCGCACGTACATGATGAAGGACCACGCTAAAAGTGTTGTGGTGATCCACACGCAAAACTGCAGCACCGGCGGATCGGCCTTAAGGATAGCGGCGAGCACGGTAAGCGCCAGCCAAAACGTAGCCGCCTTGCCCGACCAGATGCTCATGGCCACGTGCCCGTGCTTCTGAACGATGAAGTAGCTTCCTGCAAGGATTGCGGCGTCGCGGGCCACGAGCGCACCAAAAAACCACAGCGGCAACGTGGGCTCTGCGGTGCGAAAGGTGAGCACGATGACCGTGAGAAACCCGGCGAACTTGTCGGCGAGCGGATCGAGCACCTTGCCCCACTCCGAGGTGCTGTGCGACCACCGCGCAACGCGCCCGTCGAGCCAGTCGGTGAAGCAAGCCGTCAGCACCAGTCCGAAGAGCCAGGCCAGCGAGCCGTCGGTCCACAGCAACCATGCAATCGGCACAACCAGCACCAACCGCAACAGGCTCAAGGCATTGGGCACCGTCCAAAAGCGTCCCCAACGGGCGTCAGACAGAACAGAGGACATAGTGATGCGCGTGAACTAAACTACGGGGGAGGGAGGACCACAAAATACCTGTTACGCGGTGTGTCGTTCGGCACCCACACGCTTTTCGCATGGGAGGCCGCCCCCCGTACGCACGATTGCGCCCAAGCGCCCGAAATCAATCAATATTTTGCCGCGTGGCCTGCCATTGCGGATGCATCTTGCCGCTCCATCCAACAGTTTGTGGGTGCCTGTTTCTCAACGCACCCCTTTGCATGTGGATTTTTCTCTTTGTGGCGCTGCTGCTTCTTCAGGGCGCGTACGGATGGTGGCTGTATCGCAGCTTTGATGCTGCTGCGGCCTCGCCGCCCCGCAGCGCGCCTGGCGATGCCGACGCCCTGCCGCCCCTGTCGGTGATTGTGGCCGTGCGCGACGAGGAGGAGCACCTGCCGGAGCTGTTGCGCTGCCTGGCCGCCCAAACGCACCCGCGCCTTGAGGTTGTCATCGTCAACGATGCGTCGGTCGATGGCACCGCGGCCTTGCTCGACGACTGGACCCGCGCGGCCCCCCACCGGCGCGTGCTGACCGTCGATGAGCCGCGCGCACCCCGGAAGAAGCGCGCCCTGGCCCGTGGCATTGCCGCCGCCCGCCACGACCTGCTGGCTTTCACCGATGCCGATTGCACCCCGCCGCCCACCTGGGCAGCCGCGCTGGCCCGCCGCCACGCCGCAGCCGAGATGCCCCAGGTGCTCGTCGGCTACAGTCCGATGCTGAAGCGCCCGGGCCTGCTCAACGCACTTGCTCGCTACGAGACGCTGCTCACCGGCGCTTTTACGGCGGCGGCCATTGGCGGCGGGCGGCCCTACATGGCCGTGGGCCGCAACCTGAGCTATCCGCGCGCCGTGTTCGATGCGGTGGCGGGCTTTACCAACGGCGCCTCCTCGATGAGCGGCGACGACGACCTGTTCGTGCAGGCCGTGCAGGCGACCCAGGCGGCCACGGTTACGGCGCTGACCGACCCCGCGACGCACGTGCCGACGCATCCGCCGCCTACGTGGCGCGCCTGGATCCACCGGAAGCGCCGGCACGTGTCGGCGGGCTGGCACTACGCGCGGGCCCCGCAGGTGCACCTTACGCTCTACCAAACCAGCGCCACGGCCTTGTGGGCAGCTCCGCTGCTGCTGGGCCCGCTGGGCGCTGGCCTCCTCGCTGCCCGCCTGCTCATCCACGCGGCCCTCGTGGGGTCGGCCGCCCGCACGTTCAAGGCGCGTGACTTGCTGGGGGGCTTTTTGCTGTGGGAGCTGGGCTACGCCCTGTACCACCTCACCGTGGTGCCCCTCGGCCTCTTGCGCGCCCCCCGCCGGTGGGATCCCAACGATCCGTAGCCCGCGCTGTACACGATTCCTTGCTGCCAAAAACGATCCCTCAACGGCTAGAACGGCACCTCATCGGTCGGCTCTTCCGAAGCCGCCGGCGCATGCTCGCGCGTCTGAATGGTGATGCCTTCCGCCGAAAATCCGAACAGATCCTCGGGCGAAAAGATGAGGCGGAAGTCGTGCTCCGTAAAGAACGGTTCGAACTTGCGCGCAAACTCGTCGAGCCGCTTCAGGTAGTATGCCGTGTTTTCGTCGGGATGGGCCGGGTCCCACGCATCGGCCCGCTTGCTGTGTCGGAAGGCCGTCACGTTTGCGTCGTCGCCCGTGATGTAGTAGGCGATGCGGTCGCCCTTCCGCACCGGTTGCCCGGTGGCCTCGGCCTGCTGACGCGCCAGCTCGTACGCCGCGGCCCGCGGGCGCTCGCCGGCCGCAACGGCGTCTTCGTAGGCGTCCAGGGTGGTCTTGAGCGTCTCGGTGCGCGAAAAGCTGCTCACGTCGTCCCAGTCGTGCGCGATGATGCGCTCGCGCGTGTCGATGTACAGGCGATGCAGCCCGGCGATGTCTTCCTCGATGAGCCGGCGAATGGCGCGCCGCACAAACCGCCGCCCAAAGGCTTCGTTCGAGCGCGAGATGAGCGAGGAGCCCTTAAACTTCAGCGTATCGTCGTACGTGAGCAGCGCGTAGTTCTTCTTCTTGTACGAAAGCATGCGCTTAAACCGGCCGTCAAAGCCGATGCGGATGCCCGGCGGCATGGCGTCGGTCAGCCCCACCGTAAAGGACCGTTCGGCCTCGGCGCCGCGCACGTCGTCGGGCGGCACGAACAGCACGCCGTCGGTGTCGACTTCAATCACGGTGCCGCCGCGCGCCCGGATCTCCTCCATGATGTGACGCAAGATCTTTTGCCCGACGCGCGCCACGCGGTCGGCCTCGGCAAAGTCGTTAAACGTGGCCAGGCTAAAGCCCAGCATGCCGTAAAAACTGTTGATCAGGATTTTGTATGACGACTGCCGCGCATCCAACTCGCTGCGCACTTCCTCATCGGCGGCCGCTTTCATCTGGCGCTTGGCATCGAAGCGGAGGTCGGTGAGGCGCTCCAGCAGGTTCGGAAACAAGTCGAGCAGGTCGCCCGCCGGCTGAATGTCGTAGTTGAGCATGATGGACGGGTACAGGCTCTCGACGTCGGCATACACCACCGGCCCCACCACGCCCGTCACAAAGATGTCGGTGTAGCCGCCCATCGACTGGCTGCCCCACGTGCTGCGCGGCATCGACACGCGCTGGCGCAAATACTCGCGCACAAAGAGCGCCTCGATCTTCGAGGCCGGGCCCCGGCGCGCCACGTCGTCGTAGGTCATGGGCAGCATTTGCGTGAGGTAGAACGAGGAGCCGGAGAGGTGCCGCGCGAGGCGCTCGGTCTCAACCACGTCGTCGAGGGCATAGTCCAGCAAGCGCTCGCGGTCGTGGTCCCATGCAGCGGAGATATCGGCGCCTTCGATGTAGGTGCGCGCCTCGGGGGCGAAGCCAAAGTAGCGGGCCGCGGTTTTGAGGGAATAGTCCGGCAGGTCGCGCTTGAACACATCGAAGCTCATCACCTGAAAGTACGTGTCGATGACGTGCCGCCCGGCAATGGCGTGCGCCGGAAAGTCGACCACCCGTTCGGCAAAGCGCATGCTGGCGTCGTACACGCGCGGCGCCGAGCCGTCGCGGCCAATGGCAAACGGCACGTCGTGCAGCGCGCACCGCTTCATGAGGTAGTCCAGGTCGAACGCGTGGATGTTGTGCCCTTCAATGACATCGGGATCGCGGTCTTGGATGGTAGCCACGAGGCGCTGGAGCAGCGCGCGCTCGTCGGTCGCGTCGTCCTGGTACAAAAGCTGCTGCCACCCGCGGTTGTCCGAAAGGGCCACGATGATCACCGCATCCTCCGGACGCTCCGCGCTTGGAAACCGGCCCGGACTGTACACCTCAATGTCGAGCTGCAGGCGGTGCACGTCATCGAGCGTCATGTCTTTGAAGCACGTGCGGCCGGTCTGCATCAGGTACTGCTGGGCCGGGCTGCTTACGAGGTAGAGCTCCTCGGGCCGCCGCTCGTCGCTGTCCGTGGCCCGCTCAACGGTGCGCAGGGCATCCCAGTAATCGCCCCACGTGTTAAACACCACCACATGCTGAAAAAAGTTGTCGCCGTCTAGCCGCTGCGCCTTGAACGTGTCGCGGCACGGGCGCAGCAGGTCGATATCGGAAATAAAGAAGAACGGATAGAGGCGTTCGGTGGACGTCTCCACCGCCTGGAAGTCGGCCGTGCGGCGGTACAGGCGCACCTGCGCCGGGGCATGCGACGGGCGTTCCATCAGCGGCTGTACGTCCACAATGCGCGGCAACGGATCGCGGCCGTAAAGGGCTGCGTCGGGCGCTGCGTTCGTGCTATCGGCCATCCCCGCGGTGTTGTCATGAACAGGCTGCTTGTGTAGGTACCGCTGGCACGGCAGAAGGTGCCTGCACCGCTTCTGCTATGGAACACCAACCGCCCCCATGACCACCATTAGCACGCGTGTTTTCTCCCTTGGCCCCTTGCATCGTGCCCTCTTATTCGCTGACGGTTGTTGGACCGCAGGCGCCCTATCGCGGCGGCATCGCTCATTTTACCGAGATGACCATTTCGGTCCTTCGCAGTGAGGGGCACGACGTGCGCGGCATCAACTTTCGGCGGCAGTACCCGTCGGTGTTGTTTCCGGGCAAAACGCAGCTCGAACCCCACGCGACGCCCGCGCCCGCTCCGCGCCTGCTCGACAGCATCAACCCGGTGTCGTGGCTGCGCACGGCACGCGCCCTGCGCACCCCGTCGCCCGACGCCGTTATCTTTCAGTACTGGATGCCCTTCTTTGGGCCGGCCTACGGCACCATTGCGCGGCTCTTGCGCCGGCGGCAGATCCCCTCGCTGGCGCTGGTGCACAACGCCTTGCCGCACGAGCGCCATGTGGGCGATGCGTGGCTGGCCCGCTACTTTCTGCGCGCCTGCCACGGGCACGTGGTGATGTCGGATGCGGTGCACGATACGCTCCGCACCCTTGTGGGCGACGCGCCGCCCATCGCGCAGATCGACCATCCCGTGTACGCCCGGTTCGGACCCGCCCCCGACCGGTCCGCAGCGCGCGATGCCCTGGGCCTGCCGCCCAATGCACCGGTGCTTCTCTTTTTTGGCTTTGTGCGGGCCTACAAAGGCCTCGACGTGTTGCTGAAGGCCCTGCCGCGCGTTGTTGCCGAGGTCCCAAATGCGCAGCTCGTCATTGCGGGCGAGGCCTACGACGACCCGGCCCGCTACCAACGGCTCATCGACGCGCACGGCCTGGCCGACCGCGTGCATTGGCACGACCGCTACATTCCCAACGAGGCGGTGGCGCGCTACTTCGCGGCCGCCGATGTGGTGGTGCAGCCGTACGTGTCGGCGACGCAAAGCGGCGTCGCCCAGATTGCCTTTCACTTTGCGCGGCCCATGATTTTGACCGATGTGGGCGGCTTGGCCGAGATTGTGCCGCATGAGGAGGCGGGCCTCGTGGTGCCTCCGCGCAACCCCGACGCTCTCGCCGCGGCCATCGTGCGGTTCTTTCGCGACGACATGCGCGAGACCCTCGCCGCAGGCGTGCGGCGGCAGCGGGAGCGATTTGCACCGGCGCGCCTCGCAGAGGCCCTCACCGGATTGCTGTAATCGTTGAATGCGTTACGGCGCCTGCACGAAATCCGAGAGGTGACCGATGAACGCCTGGGGGCGCTCGGCATGCACGTTGTGGCCGGCCCCCTCTACCACATGGCACCCCACGGCCGGGCACCGCTGCGCGATGCGACGCGCCACCGCCGTGTACTTCCTGTCCAGCGCACCGGTGATGTAGCGCACCGGACGCGCACACTGGGCCAGCTCCTCCCACAGCGGCGGCTGTGTGCCGGTGCCCATCCCCTCCAGCGCCCGCGCAAGCTCCGACGGGTCGTTTTGCATGCGGGCGTCGATCATCGGCTCCACCAGGTCGTGCTGCGCAAGCGATGCAAACAGGGGCTGGCGGTACCACCGCTCCAAAAAGCCACGGAAGTCGTTTTGGATACGCAGCGCCCGCTCGGCATCGAGGCCGCGCCGGGCCGTCCGCTCCGTCGCCCGCTCCAGGCCCGGATGGGCCGACTCCAGCAGCAACCGCTGCACCCGCGTGGGATGAAAGCACGCAAAATAGAGCGCCACACGACCGCCCATGGAATACCCCACGAGCGTGCACGCCGTGATGCGCAGCGCATCCAACACATCGGCAAGCGCCTGCGTAGCCCCCTCCATTGAGTACAGATAGCGCGGCCGCTCCGTCGACTGTCCGTGGCCGGGCAGGTCGATGCACACCACGTTGGTACGCGTTGTGAGCGCCTGAACGATGGGCTGCCAGGCGCGCGCCGATCCCATAAACCCGTGAATGAAGCACGTCCAGCCGGTGCCCCGACCTTCGTAAACGTCGTAATGCAGTGGCTCCATGCGTGCGTCGGGATTTGTGACGGAACGGTTTCTATTGGTGTTGGCATATTGCACCTGTGCTTCGTACGCTTTCGTGTTTGCTAATCGTTCGAAAAGAAATGTGACCGTCTGATGCTTTCTCGCCGCCGCTTTCTTCAGCTCTCGGGGGCCGCGCTCGCGGCCGCACCGTTCGCGTCCATCGCGCGCCCCCGCTTCGATGATGCCTTTACGCCGCTTCGCCACAGCATTGGCGTGTTCACCCAGCGCGGCGGCACCATCGGCTGGATGGCGCATCCCGAGGCGCTCGTGGTTGTGGATACGCAGATGCCAGCGACCGCCAAGCAGTGTTGGTCCGGGCTGCAGACGCGCACCGAGAGCGGACTGTCGCTGCTCGTGAACACGCATCACCACGGCGATCATACCGGCGGCAACCCCGTGCTTGGCCCCAAAGCCAGCCAGTTTGTGGCGCACGCCAACGTGCCCCGGTTGCAGCGCGCGGCGGCAGATGACGGCGCTACCCCCGTGGTGGCCAATCAGACCTACACCGACCACTGGGAGCGCAACATGGGCGGCGAGGTGGTGCAGCTCGACCACTACGGTCCGGCGCACACCGGCGGCGACACGGTCGTCTTTTTCCAGAACGCCAACATCGCACATGTCGGCGACCTCGTGTTCAACCGGGTCTATCCGTTTATCGACATCGACGGCGGCGCCTCAATCACCAACTGGATGACGACGCTGGAAACGCTCTACGATCGATTCGATGACGACACCATCGTCATTCACGGCCACGGACACCCGAATCCATCGTACGGAATCACCGGCTCGCGGGACGATCTGCTGGCGATGCGTGATTTCTTGGCGGCCCTCTACGGCTACGTCGCGCGCCAGCGCCAGGCCGGGGCGTCGCTCGAAGAGATGCAACAGGTGAAGCAGCTGAAGGGCTTTGCGGTGCAGGCCAAGGCCGATTGGCCACTCCCACTCGACCGCTGCATTGCCGCAGCCTACCGCGAGCAGACGACGGCCTAACCGCCTGCGCGCTCCTCGTGCAGCCGTCGCCTACGCAATCGACCACGTACCGACCACCTCATCGCCGTCTACCAGATAGGCGTGATCTTGCGTGGCGACGGTGACGCAGGCGTGGTTGGGCACGATGCGAACGGCATCGCCAACGTCGAAGGTGGCCCCGCCGGGCACGCGCAGCCAACCGTGCTCCTCCGACAGCCGGTCGATGACGGCGTGCGGGTGTGGGCGCATGTAACGGGCGTTGTAAAGCACAGTCCCATGTCCGCGGATGCTATCGTGCGTGTCGGTCGTTAGGATCTTTTTGCCGGCATCAACGAACACGCGCTCGGTGCCGTTGGCCTCGCGCCGCCGACTCACCACGCGGCTCCACACCGTAAGTGCGCATTGTTCTAGCCGCGCCGCCCCGAGGCCCACTTGCATCGCGTCGTAAAAGACATAGTTGCCGGGCCGAATTTCTGTGATGCGAAAGCCGCCCTTCGTTTGGTTCTGAAAGTGCTGCATGGTGGGCGTCGAGCCCACGCTCAGCACAAACCGTTCGGGCTGCTCCACGAGGCCTTCCGCCTGAAGGTGCATAGCCGCCGTAAGCAGGCGCTCCACTTCATCCGTGCTTGCGCGCTGCAAGGCCTCCGTCTTGGATTCGTGGGGGCGCGGGCCGCCGTAGGCCTGTCCGGCGTGAGTCAGCAGCCCCTCAAGACGCAGCGCATCGGCCGCTTGTATGGCTTGGGCGTGGGCTACCAGCGCCTCGTCGGCATCCCATGCCACACCGCAGCGCCCGTGGCCCACATCAATTTCCAGCAGTACCGGCACCGTGCGACCGGCCGCAGCATACGCAGCATTGGCCCCGGCAATGCCCGCCTGCGTATCCACCGTAAACGACACCGCCACGCCATCCGCCATGAGCGCAAGCAGGCGGTCGTGTTTGTCTGCGCCCACCACCGGATAGGCCACCCGCACATCGGAAAAGCCCGCGGCCGCGAAATGCTCCGCCTCGTCGACGGTAGCTACCGTCACCCCATCGGCCCCGTGATCCTGCTGCAGGCGCGCCAGGGCCGTCATCTTGTGCGTTTTGATGTGCGGCCGCAGGCGGACGTTTTGCGCCGTGGCGCGCTCGGCCATCGCTGTGAGGTTGTCGAGGAGCCGCGCCCGGTCGATGAGGAGCGCGGGCGTCGGGAGGTCGGTAACGAGCATGGATGCGCGGGCGTCCCTTGAGGATCGTGGAGCATTCCTAACGCACAACAGCGGGTGGGGTGTGCCGCCGGTGCCGGGTTTTTGCTCTATTCACATACGCTCGCGGGGCGCGGGCTCTAGGCAAAGTAGAATTCCCAGTCGATGCGCACGAGCCGGCCGTCACGAACGGTGAGGATCATGGCCGTGGGCATGCCCTCGTCCTCGCGATAGATCCAGGCGGCGCCGTCGCGCGTTGTGGGAGGGCCGACGCGCTGCAGGATGGTTTGTCGCGTGGCACCAATGCGCAGGCCCTCGGGCGATGCGTAACGTGCACTTAGCAGCGAGAAGCGTACCAGCAAGGTCTTGGGCGATTGACTAACGTCGTAGAGCATCGCCGCAAGGCCCGGATAGTGGAGCGTGCGAATGGTGTCGGTTTGCGTGGGCGTGTACGCATTTGCAACCGGACGCGTCGTCATGCGCACCGGCTTGCCGAGCCGTGCGCGCAGGGTGCGCTCGTCAATGCTGCCTCCAGACTGTAACGCCTGCTGGATCAGTCCGCGCACGACCGCTGGCGCAGGGCGTTGCGAAACCGATGGGGCGGGCACCGGGGCCACCGGCGGGGCAGACGGAGCCGGCGGCGGACGTGTTGGAACGGCCGCGTCGGGTGGTTTGGAGGCAGAACAAGCCGCTAGGGCAACAACTAGGGCACTGCCCCACAAATACCGTTGCACACGCATGTGCTTTGCCTGCTCTTTTATGCTTCGCGGATGAAGCGTACCGCCCATTCAGCCCTCAAGATCCGCGCCCATGATCCGGCTACGACTCAAGCATCGGAGCCGTAGCGTGCGACGACCGCCAGCGACGGATGCGCTCGCGGGTGCGCCCCAGCATGGCGTAGTTCACTTCGTAGCCGCGCCGGTTGCGGTGCTGGTGGTGCTTGCCCTGCCAGTACGCCGTTTTGAGGAGCCGCTCGGCACGCGCCCGCACCGACTCGCGGGCGCCGGTGGGGGCATAGCCCCAGCGCGCCATCTCCACAGCGCAAATGGCCTCTACCTGTGCCACAGCATCGCGCGATAGCCCCGTGCGCCACTTCTCCAAACTCCGCTCATTTACGGGTTGTTGAATCGCGGGCGTGCGGATGGGGCCGCCCATGTAGCGCTCGGTCGTCCGGTGGAAGGCCAGCATTGCAGGATCAAAGGCTTCCCCGAGGCGGTCGCATACGTCGCGCAGCACGGCCTCCGGATCGGCCACGAGGTCTTCGTACCGCAGCGTCATGACCCGCGACGATGGCACGCCCTGCATTCGATGGATGCCCTCCTGAATGGCTTGCCGCCAGTTGAGGGCATTGAGCACCGGATCGTGCGCGTAGTACGCAATCGTGTTCATGGAGTGCACCACCGCCCGGGGGTCGCGCACAACGTGCAGCAGCACGGCCGACGGAAACATGGCTGTAAGCACGTCGGCGTAAAAGAGGTTGTGCGGCGTTTTCTCACCCCAGCGCGGCTTCTGCTGCTCGCGCGCCCAGGCGGCTCCCACCAGCGCGTAGAACGATTGGAGCGTGAGCGCCTCGTGCCCCTCCAGCGCAGCCCGCACAGCCTCCATCGACTCATATTTGGACGCATGCAACGTGCAAAACCGATCGATCAGCGCAGCGCGCGCGCCCTCGCGAAGGGGCCGGCTCCACGCTGTCGGGTCGGTGCGTCCTTCGGCCATCTTGAAGAACTTGAGCTCATCGGGCACGGCCAGCCGCGGATGCGCATTGAGCAACAGCCGGAGCAAGGTGGTGCCGGAGCGGCTGGCCCCGACAATGAAAAAGGGAGCGTTCATAACGCAGCAGCAGTAGCGGGTGAGGACAGGAGAACGTGTAGCCGCTCGTGGACGGCCGCTAGATCGACCGCAAATCCGCCGGGATCACGCGCGGTGGCCGTGCCGCACCACGCGGCATAGGGATGCCCGAGCGACTGGCACAAGAAGAAGTAGTGCGGCACCATGAAGTGGGCCGGAAACAGTTCGATCACGCGCGTGCCGGCGGGCGCAAACAGCACGTTGGCGAGTCCGGCGCCATGCGCCCCCACCACCGCTTCGGCTTGGTGCATGCACGCCAGTTGCTCCGCGGGTGCCATCGTCTCCAGCGTCACCGACTCGAACCCCAGCGGCTCCAGCACCTCCCGCAGCAGCGCCTCGCGGTTTGTAATGAATCGCTTCCCGGCCCGCTCCCGCGAGATGAACAGCCGCCGCCCGCGCTCCACCGGCCCATCCGGCCCAAACCGCGTGCGGAGCTCCCGCACGTACGGGGGCGGCATGTATCCGGCGAAGCGGCGCGTCTTAAACGGCGTAAACAGAAGGTGCTCAACCACATAGCGCCGCCCTTCGGGCACATGGCGCAGGGTCGCATTGGGCGGCAGCACCCGCTCCACGAAAAAGCGCTGATGGTCGGAAAGCGGCGCACTATGCAGCACAGCAATGTGCGGCAGGGCATCAAAGGGCGGCCCATGCAAGGCCAACAGCCGCGGCAGCCCATCCACAATGTCGTGGTAGTAGTTGTTGTACAGCGAGTGCAGCGGCGTGGCGTACCCCGCAATACGATCCGTTGAGCGGACGTAGAGCGCGCGCAAGTCGATGTTTGGCAACTGACCGGTATTCAGCGATTCGTACAGAATGCGCTTGTCCGAGCGAAGGACCACGTTGTTCGTCGGGCAGAACTCCACGTCGTCGAGCACCGCCACG
Source organism: Salisaeta longa DSM 21114 (assembly GCF_000419585.1). NCBI lineage: Bacteria > Pseudomonadati > Rhodothermota > Rhodothermia > Rhodothermales > Salisaetaceae > Salisaeta > Salisaeta longa. The sequence continues at coordinate 103,338 of NZ_ATTH01000001.1, read as the reverse complement.
TAGTCTTCGGGCATCGTGTACGCAGATGTGGCCAGCGACTGGGCCTGACGCACAAACGGATGCGGCATCACGGGCACCGGTACGCTGCGCGGCGGCACGTACTCGTGCTTTTGCACGGCCGGAAAGAGCGCATCGAACGGCACGGTTTGCGGCGCTGGATGGCGAAAAAGCCGGAAGTACGCTGCACGCAACGGCTGCACGAGCGCAGGCGGCAGTTTTTCTTTCAGTATATCGCGGACGTCGGGCATAGGACACGGGGACCTCAGGCCGCTTGAAACTGGATCGAGTGATAATCCCACAGGCGCCCCTGGCGCTCCAGCAGGTCGGCGTAAGGGCCCTGCTCCACGATGCGACCGTTCTCGAGCACCACCACCCAGTCGGCATTTTCGATGGTGGACAGGCGGTGCGCAATGGCAATCACGGTGCGTCCGGCCATCAGACGTTCGAGCGACTGTTGCACGAGGCGCTCCGAAATGCTATCGAGGCTGCTCGTCGCTTCATCGAGCACCAGGATCTCGGCATTGCGCAGGATAGCGCGTGCAATGGCGATGCGCTGCCGCTGCCCGCCCGACAATCGAACGCCGCGGTCGCCTAGCACCGTGTCGAACCCGTTTTCGAGCCGTTCCACAAACTGCAGGGCATTCGCCTGCTCGGCCGCTTCGCGCACCGCGGCAAACGGCACATCCGAAAGCCCGTAGGCGATGTTTGTCGTCACCGTATCGTTGAAGATGTGCGTCTGCTGGCTCACAATGGCCACGCGGCTCCGCAACGATCCCACATCAAACGTCTCCAGCGGCTCGCCATCGTACAAGATGCGCCCTTTTGTGGGGTCGTAAAAGCGCGGGATGAGGTCGACCAGTGTCGACTTCCCGGCCCCCGAGGCGCCCACGAGCGCCGTTGTTTTGCCCTGCGGAATATGCAGGTTGATGTCGTGCAGCACCTCCTCCTCGGGGATGTACGAGAAGTGCACATGCTCGAAGGTGATGCCTGTTTGCAAGGGCTGCGTTGCGCGGTTGCCCGACGTAAGGTAGGGCTTGTCTGACGTCTCAAGGAGATCGGCCACCGCATCGAGGCCCGCCTTGGTTTCGGCCAGCACGGCCCGCTGATCGTTCACGTGGTGCATGAGCGGCGTGAGGCGGAACAGCGCAAACAAGAACGTAAGGATGAACGCCATGTCCAGCGCGCCCGTCAGTACAAAGCGGTACACCGCCCACACCACCATAATCACGATGATGGAGCTGATGACAGCCTGCGACAGCGGCTTGACGAGGCCGCGCGTGCGGGCCGTACCAATCACGGCATCGGCCGAGCGAATCGCGCTTTGCGTAAGCTGCTGCTGCTCGTAGGCCTGCGTGTTGTACGCCACCATGGTACGCACGCCGGCCAAAAACTCGGTCGCCCGCCCGGTGAACTCCATGTTGGAGAGGGTAATCTCCTCACCGCTGTCGCGCACGCGGTGGATGATGCGGCTGAGGCCAAGCCCCAGCACCAGGAAGACGCTAAAGGCCGCCAGCGAGAGCTCCCACGAGATGTAGACCATCACCGTGGCGTACATCGCAATGAGCGCGCCGGTGGTAAAAAACATGAACAGTACGTTGAGCGCGGCCGCCGCCCGGCCCACTTCCCCTGTCACGGTGTTTAGGATGTCGGATGGCTTGCGCGTGCCGTAGAATGAATAGGCCACCGACGTAAGCTGGGCCACAACGCGCTCGCGCAGGTTTTGGATGATGCGCGACCGGCTCTTGGCCGTGTATACGGCGTTCAGATAGTCGGTGATGGAGCGCAGCCACGTCGCCGCGAGTATGATTCCACAGATGCGAAGCACGCGCTCGGTTGTGGGGGCGCTTGCCGCCAGCACGTAGGTGTCAATCCACCCAACGCCGGTGGTAAAGGGCGGGCCGTCGCTCGCCAGGGTTTGCAAGAAGGGAATGAGCATCCCGATGCTTAAACCTTCAAATGCGGCTGTCGATAACGAGAGCGCGACGGTTGCTGCGATGTACGGCCAGTATTTGCGAATGCCCGGCCAGAGGATGGCGTATTTCGAGAGCAGCGGTCCAGCAGTCGTGGATGTAGCCACAGGTCTGTAAGCAAAGTTGGAAAGGGTGGGGGCGTACGATGTATAGCGTACGCAAACCGCCGGCGTGCTGACTGACCGGTTCGACCCGTGCGCCGTACGTCTCGGACGGGTTTGCGCGTCGCTTTTGGATGAGGGCGCCGCGGTTAGGCGGGCACCGATCGGTCCTGCGACCACCGCTGCCGAAATCGCTCCCGCTGGGCTGCGGTGTAAAAATGCGCAGCAAACGGACTGCCGTACACGGTATCCAGGATATCGCTTGGGATATAGAACGCCTGCTTTACCGTCTGGTACATGGCATCGGCACGTACGCCGGTTGTAACCGCCTGCAACGGACGCCCCACAAAGTCGCTTACAACGCCTGGGAGGAGCGTCTGTAGTTGTTCGGTCTGCAGCACCAGCACCTCGAACCGATCGGTTGCGATGCGTGCAAAGCCCTGCGCTGCATCAAAAGAATGCGCCATGGCATCAATGCCGGTAGCGCGCTGCAACTCCTCGCTGAACCAGCGCTGCGGATAGTCGAACGCACCGGGCCGACACGACAGGCGCTCGACCTCTTCTTGGGCCTGCTCGCGGGTTGACAGGTCGAGCCCCAACAGCTCGGGGCTATGAAAACAGCCCGAGATAAAGCGGGCCACGGGATCGCGCACCAACGTAATGATGCGACGCGGCCGGTCTGTCCATTGCCTGCGCAGCGCGCCGCTCGTCCAAAAGTGGTCTGGAATGGGCACGCGCTGCTCGATGTGCCGCACCATTTTCTCCTCAAGGTCAAACAGGTAGTGGATGTGAACCGAGTCGCAGCCAGCACGCTCAAGGGCCTGCTCCACACTGCGCGACCCGACCTTGGCCATCTGATAGATAATGACCGGATGATTCATCTCGGCCATGCGCCGGCGGGCGCGGTGCTGCATGACGAGTCGGCGAAGCGGGACACTAACGTACTGAAGCGATCGCGGAAGCATACCATCGGTGGTTGAGTGACGCAGTAGCAAGCTCCTACAGCGGCTTGCACTTCTAATGCGTCCCTAACATCAGACATTTCGCCCATTGGCGCTACGGGCGTGTGGCGAAGTCGACGGAATACTTTTGGATGATTCGGGGGCGGAAAGAAAGCACAGCCTGCGCCATACAAAGGAGCGGAGCGCCCGCTATCGCCGACGCTCCGCTCTCCCGTTCCCAAGATGTATACCGCTCGCTCAATACGCCTGACTAAAGAAGATAGCGTTGAGGAAGAGGCCGTTCGTGCCGTACCAAAAGGCGCGGAAGTTGGGGTTGAACGCCATCAGCGTAACGCTTCCGGCGCCTACGTCATGGGCTTCAATCGCTGCCGCGCCGCGCAATTTTTCAGCGACTTCGTCTGAGATGTATCCGCTCAGCAGGGCACGGTCTTCGTCGTACACGCCAACGTCGGTGCCGGGCGCATTGCTTGCATCGTAAAACGTGATGCCTTCCCGAAAGACCGGTACGCTGTCGTCGTAACCGTACGCTACGGGGTGCGTGTTGTCGAGATCGACCGAAAAGATCGATCCGCCCAGGTATTGCGCGCCATACGCCGAAGACAAGTTGGCGTAGGATACGTCTTGCAGCAGCGAATCCAGCTTGAGCTCCCGTTGCTTCAGGTCTACCAGGCCGTGCGCAATGGGCCACTCCATGCCATCGGCCAGCGCGATCAGTCGCCCACCGTCTTGCACCCAGCGCTTCACCTTGTCCACGGGGAGCGCGCCGTACGACCCACCGGCAAGCACCATCGTGTTGTAGCGCGAGAGATCGGCCGATGCGACGTGCGTCATGTCGAGGAGCGATACCGGCATGTGCATGCGTTCGCTGAGCAGGTGCCATACCTCGCCGGCGTTGTACGCGTCGGCCCCGCTGTAGCGCGAGGTGCCTCCGGTGCCGGTGATGAGGGCGATGCGCGGCGTTTCGAGCACAAGCGAGCCCCGGCTTCCCAGATCGGGGCCCGTCGGCGTGAGGCCCGTTTCTACGCCGTACACGTTTACGTGGTCGTGCACCGGAATCCGGTTGATGACCGCGTGGACGGTGTCTGCCGGTACGGTAAACTGCTGCACCCGCACCACAATCGCCCCGCGTTCAAAGGCACGCGGCCTGCCGTTCACCGTAGCCGTGAACGGGTCGGTCATGAGGCGGGGCTTGATGCCCGCCTTTTGGAGCCGATACAGCGCGCGCGGCGCGAAGTAGCGCCCCCACGGGATGACGTAGGCGTAGTCCGAGCGGCCGCCGATCAACCGCCCGCCGGTGTAGCGGTCAGGCGTCCAAGCCTCGCCCCGAAGGTCTTCGGGCGCGTCGTTCAGGGCTGCCGACTGCACGCCGAACGCGAGCGGAAAGGTCCAGGTCGACACATCGTAGAACAGCGAGTCTGGAAACGTCGTCGTGCGTTCCATCACGGCCTTTACGAAGCGTCCCTGCTGCTGGTCGAGCGGAACCACGTACGCCTCGCCCGGCGCGTAGGTCTGCCCATCTACCGTGATTTGCCGCCCCAGCTCGTACATTTGCACGCGATGCTTGTGCAGCACGCGCGCCATTGCCTCGGCCCGGGTGCGCTGCTCGCCGCGCGCCACGACATACGCCTCCACAGGAAATGAAGACAGCGCCTCGTCGACGTTCTCGTAGAACGACCGCTGGTGTTGCAACAGCGTCTCGCGCATTTCGGTGGCGGCCGTCAACGTCGACAGCGACGCGGTCAATTGATTCCGTATGGTGAAGGGATACCGCAGCACGCCACGTCGGGTCTCGCGCTTGAGGGCGCGCGACGAGGCCTGCTCAAAGAGAATGCCGATGGCACCATTGATATCGGGGTAGGTTGAGCCTTTACCGTAGTAGAAATCGTCGAACGACTCTCTCGTGTAATAGAGCGAGCCGATCCGATCGAGGAATTGGGCGTGGTAGGTTGCGATGTCGCCCGTAATCCGTTGGTTGCGCTGGGGCGTGTTCGGATTTGTTCGGCTGGGAATGCCGGGTTGAAAGAAGTAGGTTGCGTTAGGCCCCATCTCGTGGTAATCGGTCAGCACCTGTGGACGCCAGTCGTGAAAGACTTGCAGGCGGCCTTTCGACGCCGGATGCTGGGCCAGGAGCCAGTCGCGGTTCAGGTCGAACCAATAATGGTTGGTGCGTCCGCCGGGCCACGGCTGGGTGTGCTCGCGATCTTGCGGATCGGTTGTGGCGGTTGCGCCACGGTTTTGGTTGACCCAGTTCACGAAGCGCGCGCGGCCGTCGGGGTTGAACATCGGGTCGATAATGGTCACGACGTTTTCCAGCGTACTGCTAAGGCCCGCCCCCTGTCCGGCCGCCATGTGGTACAGCAACAAGATGGCCGCTTCGGTTCCACTCGCTTCATCCCCGTGGATGCTGTACCCCATCATGACAACGGCCGGCATCGCTTGAAGCGCCGCATCGTTCACTTGGCCCGGCTCGGCCGATAAGCGCTGATTCGCGGCTTTAATCTCGTCCAGGCGCTGCTGATTGGCTGGGTTCGTTACGATCGCATGGATGAGCGGACGCCCTTCGTGCGTGGCCCCGTGTCGTTTCAAGACGACACGCTCTGAAGCAGCCGCGACAGCCTGGAAGTAGTCGACCACCTGCGCGGGACGCGTGTGGCGGGTGCCAATACGATGCCCGATCACCTCTTCGGGCGTTGGAATGGAGGCGTCGTATGCTTCGACCCCTGGGGTGGGGGTTGGCAGGTCTAGCGGCAGGGATTGCCCCTTGGCGCCGGTACCGATGCACAAAAAGAACGTGAGGATAAACGCGGCCTTTCGCATGCGATCGAGTGTTCGTTACGAGAGATAGTTGTAAGCGCTTCAATGCCTTGACCTTAAAGATACAAAGATCGTTGGCAATAACCAGCTACTTCATGACGTGCGCGTACCACTTCATGACAGCTCCATGTCCAGGCCCGGTATGAAACGTCCGGATGCACAAATATGAGTGTTGCAGAAGCCGCGATAATGAGGGGCCAGCGCACCCCGTCGTGGCCACACCCAGACTGGAGAGAAGGGCGCAGGGGCTAGCAGCTACCTAGTCAGGCACAGTTCCTGTAGAAGAAACCGACCCAAATAAAAGCGCCCCATGCGTTGTAGCATGGAGCGCTTTGCTCAACACATACATGCAGCACGTAGTGTTACATGCGCCCGTAAGCCATATCCAGAATACGCTGCACGAGCTGTCGCTTCTCACGTGCACTCACGTCTTCAGAGCGCAAGTCCCGCCCCGCAACTTGTACAACCGTTGCATCTTCTTTCGTACGAGCAATGCGGGCAAAGGCAAGCTGGTCCGCAAAAATATTCGTCAGAAAAGGATTGCTCTGATTTTGCGTTCCACTGTTTTCCAGGACCGACTTCACAATCGGACGCTGGGCGTCAAGGTACATGATGGGAATGTCCTCCTGTCCGGTACCCTGCGGACGATACACGAAGTACAAGTCCGTGATCGTTTCCGAAAAATTCCCCTGATTGTACCTGAACTTATACCCAATTTGGACACTATTGGCGCTGCTTAATGCAAACCCCTGATCAATCAACTCGCTCTCAAGCTCGCTGATTGATACTTTTTCTTCTTTATCACTTGTGCGGTATACTTTCAGACTATCAACTGATTGAAAACGACTAATCAGCGTGTCCAAAAGAGCACGCGTGGGATACCCATCTTCGATATCAGCAACGGGGACAATGACCTTCGCTGAGCTCTGCCACATTTGGGCCTGCGCGGTGGAGAACACACCAACGAGGAGCAACAGTGCAGCGAGGAAGCTGCCTATCTTTGCAAATTTGTTTATCATGACTCACAAGAAGTATTTTTGGGTAGCACTCATGTACGAAGACGCCAATAGCTGCACAAAAGTATCAAAACACACGCGCTAACTGAGAAACTTTGTATATAATGCCGCCCTTAGGTCAAACTCAGGACAAGATGAAGCTATAGGAGCGGCTTGCATCACTCAGATCGACAGGAATGGCCTGCCCTGCGTGGTTGATACGAACAACGTCCTGAAGTTCAAGAATAATCTGGTCTTCGCGCTCTGGGTCAGCACTGCGATACTCAGAAAACGTCCGGAAGTTGATTCTTCCATCGGATGGTACGTTAAACGTACCAATGCGTTCACTCACGCCAAGCCCGCGACGAATCGATACCTGCACCTGTCCGACACGGTAACGTGCGTCTTGCGGGTAACTCTTCGCAAACTCCTGATCGGCCACAACATTAACGTTGATGAGCGGCCGAGCGGCCGGAAAGCTTTGCCCACTGATGAGTGGATTGCCCTGCGCATCAAGCACACGAATCTCCGGGCGCGGCGGATCAATCACGCCGAAGCTTTTGTCGCCCAGGTATACATCGTCTTGCCCTTGCCGCTGTAAGTAAGCACTGACAGTCACGTTATCTCCAGCAGGACTGAGTTGAATGGTGCGTCCGTCAACCGATGTATTTCCGTACTCAAGGCGAAGCGGTTGATTCTCAAGCCCCGGAACGTCAATGCGGATTTGGTTGAGCGTCTGGCGATAGAGCGACTGAGCTGCAACACTGGTTGCAACGAGCTCAGGCCGACGAACCGTGAACGACCCATTGTAAGGGAGTGATTTCACCCCACCTTCCAGGGTGCTATATTCAATTGTCCCTTTATACTCGACCGTTCGGGTATCCTGGCCCTTTTCAAGAAGCGCTCCAGTATCCATAACGAGCTGTCGGTTGTCAAGAACTTTCATTCCATCCTGATTAACCTTCAGCTCAATGTTGGCCCCTTGTTTCGTTGTACCTTCTTGCGGAACTGCCGCAAGGTAAGCGTACGCTGAGTATTCTTGGCCAAGCACAACGTTCTGCGTCCCGTAAACCACTGGGCTAACGTTACGCACCGCAACGGTTTGATCCGCATTCTCGATGTCTATGGTCGTTGCGGCATACAACAGGATGGGCAAATACAACGCCAGCATCACCTGGTACCGCAGCTCCTTTATTCGTTCTGATCCTCCAGCCATAACCTTCTATTTTCTGACTTCTGCGTCCGAACTATAGGCACCCCCGATTTACTCAGAGGCCCCATTGGGGTTGTTAAACTTGCGGAAGCGAGAAAGCATGGTGTCCAGGTCGTTGCGCATCGTCTGAACAGTGGAGCCTGCACCTTCCATTTCCGTGCCGAGCGTACTCATGCCTTTGCCGAGCTTCTCTGCACTGTTGGCAAGTTCTCCGCTAGCTACTTCGCTCAGTTTCGAGCGCATGTCTTGCACCGCAACACGGGCGCGCTTCATTTCGCCAACCATCTCATGAATCTCCCCGCCAAACTGCTTAATCTCTTTGCCGAGGGCTCCCATCATGACGCTCAAGTCGTCATTAACTTTCTTTTCGATCATCTTGCGGGCCGAAGCGCGCACGGGTGTCGTACCACTCAAGGAAGCTTCGGAGCCTCCGCCGCCTCCTTCCGCGCCAGGCTCCATCACAAAGGCTTGAGCAAGCTCAAGTACCCCCATGATGACGAACGCACCGGCCTCGCCCATGAATCCAATGGTGATAAATGTGGTGTAATTGGGCCACTTCAAAATCTTATACAGCACCCCAATGATCGCCAAGGCACCAAAGATGCCAATGACAAAGCTAAGCACCTTTGTCGTACGATCGAGAATTTCTCGCTTTCTAGCGTTGGTCATGATCTAAAGCGTAAAGCGTGTTGCAAGTAAAGTACTAGGGAGTGCTGTTACGGCCTCGGAAGAAAGAGGCCATAACAGCCAATCTTGAGATTAGCGGCCACCTGCGGGCGGTTGTCCACCTGCGGGCGGCTGTCCACCTGCGGGCGGTTGTCCACCTGCGGGCGGCTGTCCACCTGCGGGCGGCTGTCCACCTGCGGGCGGCTGCGGTGTATTATTGAACCGCTGAATGTTGCCTTCTATCTGTCCGATATCGGCAGCGCAGCGACCACCAATCTTCGTAGAAGCACTCGACGCATTCTGGGCCGTACGGAAGCCAACACCAATTGAGAAGGCGTCAGAGGCCCAAGAGCCGCCACGGACCACGTGCTGCTTGGCCTCAGGGTCGGTATAGAGCGGGTCGAGGCTCGACAGTTGCGAGTAGGTCGGGGCGAAGGCGTCGCGCACCCATTCTGCGACATTCCCAGCCATGTCAAAGAGCCCCCAGCGGCTCGGGGGATAAGATGCGACGGGTGCCGTAAAGGCATAGCCATCTGCAGCCTGCCCCTGACGCGCAGGGCTGAAGTTAGCCAGGTATCGACCCACTGCATCCTGGGGTGAGAACCCGGCCCAGGGATAAACACCACCAACCCGACCAGCACGCGCAGCGTATTCCCATTCAGCCTCTGTAGGCAACCGTTTGCCATCCCATTTACAATAGGCTTGGAGTTCGTTCCACGTAACGGCCACTACAGGGTAGTCATTGTAAGTTGAGCCATAGAAGTACGTCTTCCAGTTAGCTCTACTGGACTGAAAAGCCGTTGAGTCAGGAAGCATCTCCTCACGCTTCGACCCGCTAAGGCTCTGAAGGAATTCGCGATACTGCTGATTCGTTACCTCTACGCGGTCAATATAAAATGAGCTAACCGTAACGCGCTTCCGGCCGGCGTTCTGCAAGTTGTATGGATCCTCGTCCGTCAGCCCCATAATGAAGGTACCCGAAGGAAGCCGCACCATGTCGCCATTATCCGAGACTTGCACTTGGCCCGAGATGGGAGGCATACCCGGGTCTTCATACGGCGCCGGGCCATTACGTGGCACAATCAGTGGATCAGCAGAACGGAGGGAATCTAGGTTAGGCCGCTCGAACGTTGGGGCAGCTGTGCGACCTGCGTATTCTGTTGGGTCCATGAACGGATTTTCAAGCCCTTCGCCCTGACGCCTCCCAAAGGTTCCACCTTCGTATCGCTGATTCGTCGGGCCTTGATTGGCCATTTCCTCGTCTTCCAAGGGCGTCATACCCGGCTTGGTGCGCTCGATGCGCTGGAGTTTGTACGAGAAACCGATGCTTGGCATGATGCCTGTTATGATATCAAGGCTCACACGCTGCCCGTTTCGCAAGCGATTGATACCCCAGCGCCCGCTCAGCTCTACATTCAGCGCTAGGTTGTCGGTCAATCCATATTCCATTCCAGCTCCTACTGGAAGCAGCGCTTGCTCGCCCGCGTCCGAGATGTAATAGCCGTATCCCGTGAAAAGATAGGGGTTGATCTTATTGTCATCCCCCAAGAAATGAATCTGCAGGATGGCATCGAGCGACAGCAGATTCTGGTACGTCACCGCCGTGCGCAGCCGCAGGTTGTCGGTGTACTGAAACTGCAAGCCCCCCGACACTGCTGGATTGGTGCCCGCCAAATCGCTCTGAATCGAGCCACTGGCAATGTGAGCTCCACCATTCAGGAAGAGCCGTTGGGAATATGCTTCGGCAGCTCCACTGCACATCCAGCAGAGCATCAGTGTAATGACGAGACGCTTCGTCCACATAGCAATTGACATTGAGCGTAGGGTTATATGCGGCATACGTGCGATGCTACTCATAGTATGATACGTTACTGCTCGGCGGCTGTAACACGAGCCTTTCATGGACCGAATTATCTACTGAGGTCAAATCGATAATTAAATGTCACGAAGCCCACAGTATCTGGAATGCCTCCACTGTAGAACCCTTCGTAGCCATCAATGTAATCGGACGTTGACACGCGGGCGCCGACCCGGATGCGGTCTAGGATGGTAACGCCCACTTTAAAAGAACCAACGACGCGTGTACCCAGCTTCTTGAACGATGGATTGTTCTCAGGAAAATTGCTGTACGTAGGCGAAATCACCATCATGGGCCCACCGCCAAGAAATACACGAAAGAGCCCTTGCATGACATATGGGAGCTCGTAGTCGCCATAGAAGTCAAGTGCCAGCAAGTTGCTGTTGAATTCGGCAAGCCCTGTGGTAATGCCTCCAATGCGGGTATATACAAGGTCTGCGCCAACACCATACTGTTCAAACGTTCCCATTCGGTGATCGACGCCGACGCGTGCTGTGAGCTTGGCAGTGCCCACATACTTCAGCAAGTTGTTGTTCGGATTTCGGCTAATGTCTCCTTGATACGCCCCCAAGCCGGCCCCAATGGTTAGGCCGTCAATAAAGCCGCCCTCAGCTTGTTGCTGCGCCGCTTGGCTATCGCCTTGCTGCTGCGGCTGATTTCCACGCTGCGGCTCATTGCCCTGGCGCGGATTGTCCCAGCTGCCGCCCCACTGGTTCTGGGCAGTGGCTTCACAGAGGCCGGTCCCTGCAAGCAAAAGGAGACTTAGCAACCCTATACGGAAAAGCGCTCGGCTTGGCATGATGTCTTCGAATCGTTGTAAAATAACGCTGGCCATTTCGTCCTTGCTGCGTGCCATCCGGAAAGCAATATAAGGCACGTGTTCGTTAGGGGCAAATGGTGCGCAGAGAACGTGGAGCGTTGTGCGACCGTGATCAAAGGGTACTAAACAGATTGCTTACACACAAGCGAATATCTTGTCTAGTGCATCTACTATCAACCACTTCCCCTCTGGCCCGTCAGTACGGGGCTTGTTACGCGCCTTTCTCGTTTACAGTTCACAGACAGCGTTGTCGTAAGAATTACTCTCATTCGTCAAGGTTCTAAAAATTCACATACTCCATCAGCCATTCCACCAGTCCCGATCGAGCGAGCGGTACTGAATCGCTTCGGATACGTGGGCGGGACGAATAGCTGAAGACGCTTCAAGGTCAGCTATTGTGCGCGCCACTTTTAGAATCCGGGTGTATGCACGCGCGCTGAGTCCCACACGCTCGATGGCCATTTTCAACAAGTTACGTCCGGCCTCATCGAGCGCGCAGTATTCGTGCACGTGGCGCGCTCCCATGTGGGCATTACAATGAACGTGCGCTGCATGTTCAGCGAAGCGATCGCGCTGCATCGCGCGCGCTTTCACGACGCGCGCTCGAACAGCAGCCGATGTCGATCCATTCCGCGGCCCATCAAGGTCATCGAAGGCCACCGGGGTCACTTCTACGTGCAGGTCTACGCGGTCCATCAGCGGTCCACTAATTTTACCCAGGTATCGCTGCACCTGCGCTGGCGTGCACACGCACTCACGCTTCGGATCGTTCAAATGACCACACGGGCACGGGTTCATGCTTGCTACCATCATAAAGCGTGCCGGATACGTAACCGTGGTGCGCGCACGGCTAATCGTAATCTTTCCTTCTTCTAGAGGCTGACGCAGCACTTCGAGGACGCGGCGCTGAAACTCGGGCAGCTCGTCTAAAAAGAGGACGCCGTTGTGCGCCAACGAGATCTCGCCGGGCGAGGGGTTTGCCCCACCGCCGCATAATCCGGCATCCGAGATGGTGTGATGGGGCGAACGAAACGGCCGCGTGGCTATTATTCCATGCTGATTGTCCAGTTTTCCACCCACGGAATGGATTTTCGTCGTCTCTAAGGCTTCGGCGGTTGTCAAGGGCGGCAGCACGGTGGGCAACCGGCGGGCGAGCATGGTTTTCCCCGACCCGGGCGGGCCTACCATCAGCGCATTGTGCCCCCCGGCGGCCGCGACTTCCAGGGCGCGCTTCACGTTCTCCTGCCCTTGTACGTCCTGGAAGTCGATGGCGTGCTCCACACTTTCCGCAAAGAGGGAATCCAGGTCGCGGGTGTACCGCGCAGGGGCCGCGTCATGCTGGGGGTCGCGCAACAAATGCACCGCCTGCATTACGTTTTGTACCGGATACACCGGCAGCCCGTCTACTACAGCGGCCTCCGGCGCGTTGGCTTCGGGCACAATAACGCCGGCGCACGATTCAGCCTGTGCCTTTAGCGCCATGGGCAATACGCCCCGCACGGGGCGCACACTTCCATCCAGGGCAAGCTCTCCCAAGATCCAGTAGCCGTCCACTGCGTCCTGCGTCAACCAATCGGTACCCGCCGCGAGCAGCCCAATGGCCAGTGGCAAGTCGAAGGCCGCGCCTTCTTTGGGCACATCGGCCGGGGCCAAGTTGATCGTGATCACGCCGCGGGGCATAGAGAGCCCGCTGTTTTTAAGTGCGGCCTTCACCCGGTCGCGGCTCTCGCGTACGGCCCCGTTGGGCAAGCCCACCACCGTGTAGCAAGGCATCCCCGAGTCGACGTGCGTTTCAATTTCGATGGGGAGCGCATCCACGCCGTGCGTGGCGCTGCTCCAAACGTGACTCAGCATGGGCGCTTCAATTCATCCAACAGCTTCGCGTGGGATAGACACACGCGCTGCCGCACTGCAACGTCGAGGCGCCTGCCTTCAGTCTTCAAAAAAGGCCAGGATCTCCGCGCGCTGCGCCTGTGCGTCGTGATAGCCGATTTCGATGAGCCGCGTGATGTAGGCTTCATCAAAAAGCAAAACGCTGAGCCAGTCCGGACTCTGTGTTTCCGCCGTTCCCAGTCCTGTCGTCAAAAAGCGGATGGCGCCCGGCACGTTTTCCTCGTAGTCGTAGGCCAGCTTTCCAAGATCGATCGACGGGCGAATCTGCAGGAGGTCGATCTTGCGCATGCCGTTGTGCAGATGCGCGGGCAGGGCGTCCACCAAGGTGTTCACGCGCTCAAGGGTGTACGCGTCCTGATCGAGCGCGTCCAAAAAGATCGCGTTCATCAACACGCCCATAATTTGCGCTGTGGGCGGATAGCCTTTCACGACGGGCACATCGGCCTCGGCCCGGCTTCGCTTGTAGCGGTTCGAGATCGCCAAAATACGGTCGGCGCCCAAGTGCACCGCGGGCGCAAGCGGGGCCGATAGGCGGATGCCGCCGTCGCCATACCATCCGTTCCCAAGCTGCACCGCCGGAAACATGAGCGGCAACGACGTGGAGGCCATCACGTGATCTATGGTAAGCGTGTCGTGCCGGCTGATGCGGTCGGGCCGCTCCCATAAGTCGAAGTCATCGCCCTGCACCCACGTCACGGTTTGGGCGGTGGTGTAGTTGGTTGTGACAATGGCCGCAGCGCGCAGCCGTCCGCGCGACAGGTTCTCCTCAACGCCCGTGAGCACGCCATCCTGTGCTTGCAAATGCGTGCACAGGTACCGGTGCAGGGGCGAGGTGTCTAACACGCCGTGTTTCTTCCGCACGTCGGCCGCGGTGAGCCGCGCCTTGGCCTCGGCCCCGCTCGTGTCGCTCCTCCATAGCATGTGCCACAGCAAGCTCAAGCTCGACTCAATGGCTACCACATCTTCCATAGTGAGCGCCGACCAGATGTCGACCAGCGCATCGGCGCCCGATTGCAGCGAGCCGGTCCAGTTGGCGACGTGCGCCGTGTTGATCGCTCCAGCCGATACGCCCGTTTGAATGTCGAAATAGGCGTCCGGAACCGCCTCCGCAATGTATTGCAGCACCCCGGCCTGGTAGGCCGACCGCGCCCCGCCGCCGCCGAGCACAAGCCCAAACAGCGGGTCACGGCCTGAAGTGTCTTCGTCCATCCATCGCGCACGGAGCCGCCCGAACGCATGCTTCCATTCTTCCGGTATCACAGGCACTACGGGTTTTGAAAGTATTGCAACGCGTGCTAAAGATGTGTAGCATCGGGCTTACATGCAATGTTGAACGGACGGCGCGACGCTTCGTAAGAGATTGCGCTGTGTTTGGAATCTATCGCAGATGGCACCCGACTCGTCCGCCGCGGGCTCGTCTACACGTTGGCGTTTCAACCAGCGCTTGGCCCCTTCCGTTCGCAATGCACGCCTCGCATGCCGCACATTCTCTTCGTTTTTCTGGACGGCGTCGGCCTGGGGCCCCACGGGCCAAATAATCCGCTGGCCACCCATCGGTGGAGGGGCCTCGAACGCCTAGCGGGCGATCAGCCGTGGAGTGCCGATCTTTCGCCGGTGCACACCGACACGCACGTCGTTCGCCCCATCGATGCTACCCTGGGCGTTCCGCAACTGCCCCAGAGCGGCACCGGGCAGGCGTCGCTTTTCACGGGCGTGAACTGCGCGGCGCTTGTGGGGCGGCACTTTGGCCCCTTTCCGCACTCGGCTACGCATGCGCTGCTCGCCGAGAACAACGTCTTTCATCGGTTGGAGGCGCACGGGGCCTCTGCTGCGTTTGCGAATGCCTACCCGTCGGTGTTCTTTGCGCGCGCCGAGCGGCGCAACCGGTGGACCGTGACCACCCGCTGCTGCCGGGGGGCGGGCGTTCGGCTGCGCAGCACCGAGGACTTGCTAGCGGGCCGCGCCCTGTCTGCCGACCTCACGCGGCACGGCTGGCAAGCGCTCGATGCCGCGGTACCGCCCGTCACGGAGCAAGCGGCGGCCGCGCACCTGCATGCCCTGGGCCGCCAACACACCTTTACGCTCTTTGAGTACTACCTCACCGACAAAGCGGGCCACGGGCGGCTGGAACGCCCATTGGACGTGCTCCGCTCGCTGGATGCGTTCTTCGATCGCCTGCTTGACCTGCTGGATCCGGCCCGCGACCTGCTCCTCATTACCAGCGACCACGGCAACCTGGAGGCGCTCGACCAAAAACCGCACACCCGCCATCCGGTACCGCTCATCGCGTACGGCGCAAACGCCGGCGCCTTTGCTTCGGTAGCGGACCTGACCGGGGTCGTGCCTGCGATCGAGCAGGCCCTTTCCCCAGAAGAAATGCCCCGCGATTAGGCGCTGACTTTCGGGTCAGGGCCTAGCGCGCGGCGGCCGTGCCACGCACCAAGCGCCCCCGCGTCAGTTCCTGCGCCAGCCGCTCATAGCCGTAGAAGTCGCGCAGCACTTCCAGCATCCCCCGAACATCGACCGACACCGCGCGCGCCGTCGCGTTGGTGTACAGATACTCGTTCGGGAGCGACTCGATGTTGCCGTCAAAAATGAGCCCCACGACTTCCAGGTCTTTGTTGAGCAGCGGCGAGCCGGAATTGCCACCGGTGATGTCGTTTGTGGACACAAGGTTGTAGGGCGTCTCCAGATTGAAGGCCGCGGGCGGGTCGAGCCACGCCTTGGGCAAAGTCCAGGCCGCGCTTGGGTACGAGTAGTAGTGGTCAAGCAATCCGTAGAAGTTGGTAAACGCCGGCGCCCGCGTGCCATTGTACGGATACGCCTGTACCACGCCGTCCGAGAGGCGCAGCGTAAACGTAGCATCCGGGGGCAGTTCGTGGCCGAAGGCTGCGAAGCGCGCGCGATTGAGCTTCGCGTTCAGCCCCTCCTCTACGCTGTTGTAGCCGCGCAGCTGCTGCGACACGTTTTGGTAGAGCGGCGCAACGGCCTCCATCACCTGCACCGCCGGATCTTTGCTGCTCAAAAAGCTCTTGTCGAGAATCTTGGCGTACCGCGCCGAGTCCACGAGCGCGCTTTTCTGCACGAGGGTTTCGGCAATGTCGGCAGCCGAGCGTTCGGCAAGCAGACGGCGGATGGTGGGATCGTTGGCGCCGTAGGCCCGCTTCAGTTCAAGGAGGCGAGCCTCAATAAAATCGCGCTCCACAGCAAGCGGCCAGTCGTCGATCGACAACGCCTCTTTGCGGAGATCTTGGAGCCGCTCGGGGCGCGCGCCGCGGCGCTTCAGCAGGTCGTAAAAGTAGCCGTAGACCGCCCGCGAGAGCACCCGCGACCCCAGCTCGGTGCTCCCAAACGCCACAAACGCGGCGGCCTTGTCGGCAAGAATGGCCTTCGACTGCTGGAGCTGTTGAATCTGCTGGATGGCATTGTCGGTGAGGGTTTGCAGCGAGTCGCTGGCCTGAATGGAGTCCCGCAGTTGCTGCTCGGCTGCCGCCCGGCGCGCAATCAGGTACGGATCGCGCAGCCCCCTGAGCTGCCCGCTCAGGCTCTTGATGGAGTTGTTGATGCTGAAATAGGTGTTCTGCAGATCGTAGGCCCTGGCCGAATCGGGGTACTGCCGCAGGTACGCCTGCAAGAGGCTGTCGCGCGTGCTGAGCACATCCAGCTGCCCCGGCAGGTCGTGGTCGCGCAGGTACTTGAGTTGCGCGACGGTGTTTAGGCGCTGCGTGCCGCCCGGATTCCCCACCACGAAGACCGCATCGCCCGGCGCAGCCCCCTCCGTGGCCCACTCAAAGTAGTGGCGGTTGGAGAGCGGCTCTCCGTCTTTGGTGTACACGCGAAAAAAGCTCATGTCGAGCGCGTACCGCGGGTAGGTGAAGTTATCCGGCGCGCCCCCGAAAAATCCGAGCTGAATGGACGGCGCCATCACCAACCGCACGTCTTCGTACCGGCGATACGTGTACGCGGAGATCCGCAGGCCACCGTAAAACGACACCAGCTCAACCCGTAGCTGCTCGTCGCGCTCCTTCACCTTCACCGTCATCTGCTCTTGCACCTGCTGCATCCGCTGGTCGCGGTTTTGGGCCCAGCTCTCGCTGCCCGGCGTGCCGGCGACCCTGTCGAGTACGCGCTCCGTAACGTCTTCGAGGGCCACCAGCTGCTCGACGTGCAGGTCTGGGACGGTGCGTTCTTGCGCGAGCGTCGCTGCGAAGAATCCGTTCTGGAGGAGCTGCTCGTCGCCCCGCGACACCTTGGCGATGCTCTCGCGTGCGCAGTGGTGGTTGGTCATCACCAGGCCGTGCGCCGACACAAACGATGCCGTGCAGCCATTGCCAAACCGCAGCGCGCCCAGGCGGGCCTCGGCGAGCCATGCCGAATCGGCCGTGAGCCTGTACCGCGCCTTGAGGTAGTCCACCGGCGGCGTATCAAACGTCCACATGCGGCCCCGATCGAAGCGCCGCGCCTTCACGGTATCGTACGGCGCAGGCACCTGCAGCCCGGGCTCCGCGGTGCGGTCGGCAGGCGTCTCCGTTGAGGGGATGGGTTCCGGGCGCTGCGTGACGACCACCGTCTCGCGCGAGGGGCCACACCCCAGCACAAGCAACCAGGCCGTCAACAGAGCAGCTCCGAGGCGAACCGACGTGGATTGGATCATAAGGGCGCAAAGCTATCAAACAGCAAAAGACGATGCACGAGGCGCTACGGGGCCGATACGGTGGGCGGCGTGGGTACGGCCGCCTCGCTGCGATAGAACGCCTGGCCGGTCACCTCGTGCGTGATGCGGTCGGCGCTGTAGATGGCACTGAGGGCTTCGAGCATGCCCCGCACATCAACCGCGATCGTCCGCATCTGTCCCGGCAGGAAGATGAAGTCGCCCGCGAGGCTCTCGATGTTGCCATCAAAGACCAGCCCAACCAGCTCCAGGTTGGCGTTGAGCAGCGGCGAGCCGGAGTTGCCACCGGTAATGTCGTTGGTGGAGACCAGGTTGAGCGGCGTCTCCGGATTAAACGACGCGGGGGGCGCTTTCCACCGTGGCGGAAGATCCCATGCCTCGCCCGCGAAGGCGTGATGATGGCTGAGCATGCCGTAGTAGGTGGTAAAGGGCGGCGCTGCGGTGCCGTTGTACGGGTATCCTTGGACCACGCCATCGGAGAGGCGCAGCGTGAAGGTGGCATCGGGGGGCACGTTGTCGCCGTACACGGCGTAGCGGGCGCGTCCAAGCTGCCGGGCCACCTCACGCTGCCGCGCTTGCAAGCCCGCCCAGGCACTCCGAAACGCCTGGTAGCGCGGATACATGGCCTCGACGAGCGCGAGCGCCGGATCTTGCGCGGGCAACGGGCCTTGCAGCGCCGCGGCCGCCGAGGCGGAGTCGCCCCACGCCGAGCGCGCGACGATAGCTCGGGCCGCGGCCTGTGGCGTGCGGCCATCAAGAATCGTTTGTACCAGGCTATCTTGTGCACCAAACGCCTCCACGACGTCGTGCAAGCGGGCCGCGAGCAGTTCGCGGTCGAGCTCGGCCGGCTGCGCCGCCACCCGGCGAAACTGCTGCATGAGCCGTTCGCGCTGTGCCGAGCCGGCGCCGCCGCCCCGTTCCATCTGATACGCAAACAACGCCCGCCGCAGCGTAGCCGACGCGTACGAGCTCGTCAGCGCCAAAAAGGCACGATACGACGCCGCATAGCTGCGCTTTTCTTGTTGGATAGCAGCCATCCGTTGAAAGAGCCCGCCGAAGCGCGCCTGCAAACTGGAATCGGCCCGAATGGCCCGCTGAAACGCCTCGTCTTTGCGCTGGATGCGCGTCATGTAGTAGGCGTCGCGAAGCGCCTCCACGCGTCCGTTATACAGCTTTCGGGCGTTCTGCAGGCCAAAGAGCTTGTTTTGCACGTCGGCGCTTGTGTCGGCCGCCGCAGACTGATAGGCCTGTATGGCTGCGATGCGCGACTGCAGGAAGCGAAGGAGCCCGACGTCTTGCACGTCGCGCCGAAAGAGCAGCTGTTCGTAGGTTTCCAGCCGCAAGGTGCTGCCCGGGTTGCCCACCACGAATACCGGATCGCCGGGCCGCGCGCCCTGGCGGCTCCACGGAAAGAAGTGCGTCGGCTCCACCGGCTCGCCCGCCTCGTTGTACACGCGAAAGAGCGACATATCGAGCGTGTAGCGCGGATACGTAAAGTTGTCGGTGTCGCCTCCAAAGTAGCCCACGTCAAGCTCAGGGATGAAGACCAGCCGGACGTCGGTGTAGCGGCGATAGGTGTGTGCGACATAGCGGCCGCCGTCGTACAGCGCGGTGATTTCGGTGCGATAATCTTCGTCGCCGGCGCCCACATTTTCCGTGAACCGGGCACTGAGGCGGGCAAACACCGCCTCGCGGGCCGCGGCGCGTTCGGCATCCGTCTCGGCACTATCGAGGGCGGCCTGCACCGTCGCCGTCACATCGTTCACGGCCACCAGTTGATCGGCGTAGAGCCCCGGCACGCGGCGCTCGGCAGACAGGCGCTCGGCATAGAATCCGTCGCGCAAGATGCGTTCGTCCGGGCGCGCCACCGCGGCGGCATGGCTACGCCCGCAGTGGTGGTTGGTGAGCATCAGGCCGTGCGCCGACACAAACGATGCCGTGCAGCCCGGGATGCGCAGCGCGCCCATCCGTGCATGCGTCAGCCAGTCCTGCGACGGCTCGATGCTATAGCGCGCCTCGAGGTAGCCGAGCGGCGGGCTGTTGAACGTCCACATGCGGCCGTCATCGAAGCGGCGGGCCTGCACGGTATCCGGATCGATCTCGTAGATCGTGCGGCGGGCGTACGGGTCTTGGGCGTGAGCGGGCATCGCGTAAACCGCCAGCAGGCCAAGCGCTGCAACAATCAGTCGGAAACGCATACAGGGTGGCAACAGATAAGCAGAGCAGTTGCGTACGCAAACGGTGGTCTGTACTCCACGGGCGCTTTACAGATCCACGGGAACCGCCTCCGAATGCAAGAATAAGGCAACGGCGGCGCGCGGAGAACGGCGCGCTACGCGTTGCGAAAGTGGCGGAATTGGCAGACGCGCAAGATTTAGGATCTTGTGGGATTGTATCCCGTGGGGGTTCGAGTCCCCCCTTTCGCACCAACAAACACGCCCCGCATGTGCCCAACGCGGCGCACCGGGGCGTTCGCTGTTTGGGGGTCGTGCACGGAAATGCACTGACGTGCAACATGCGTTCAACGAGACGCTGCCGTGCTGAACTTCATTCGGCGCCTTTTCCGGAGCACGCACCGCTCGTTGACGCCCGCTACGCTTCGCCATTGGCCGCGGCCCGCCGCTCGGCCTTCACCTTGGCCCACTCGTCCGAGAAGTCCTGGTAGAACGATTCCATCAGCTGATAGAAGCGGAGCATGTGCTCCAGGTTGTCGGCGGTAGCGGATTGGTGCGCCCGTCCCTCGGCCGCAATGCGGTTGAGCAGGCGTTCGGCCAGTGCGCGGTTTTTGCGCACCGTGGCCATGTTGAACTTGAAGTTGTTGTAGAAGATATCGGGGTGCGCGGCGTAGTAGTTGCGCCGGTTGATGGGGCCGTTCACCTTACGCACCAGTCCAATATCGGCCAGGCGCCGCACCGCGATGGAGATGGGCCCCTTCGAGTGGTTCAGGAGGGCCACCATGTCGTCGAGCGATGCCGGATCGTCTTGCGTGAGCAGCAGCCCTACAATCAGTCCCTGCAGCCGCTTTAGCCCGTACGACTCGTAAATATTGCCAAACTCCTCGATGAGCTCTTGCTCGGTGGCAGTGAGCGGCGCAGCATCAGACATACGGGCGATGGGCGAAGGTCAGTAAAACGATGGTAAACAGCCGGAACCTCAACCGCCTGCGCCTGGCAATGGTTGCACCTCCGGCTTAGAGCGCCCATGTGACCAGCCCCGGAAACAGCATGAGAAGCGCCAGTCCCACAAGCTGGATGAGGATGAAGGGGATGACGCCCCGGTAGATTTGCGTGGTTGATACGTCGTCGGGCGCAACGCCGCGAAGGTAGAACAGGGCAAAGCCGAAGGGCGGCGTGAGGAAGGAGGTTTGCAGGTTCATGCCAATCATCACGCCAAACCACACGAGGGCCGCGTCGGGCGTAGCGGCCACGGCAGGCACCAGCACATCGGCCGCGGGCACCGCGAGCAGCGGCACGAGGATAAACGCAATCTCGAAGAAGTCGATGAAGAAGCCCAGCACGAAGATGGCGAGGTTGGTGAGGATCAAAAAGCCAACCAGCCCGCCCGGCAGCCCGGTGAGCAGCCCTTCGATCCAGAAGTCGCCGCCCAGCCCGCGAAAGACCAGCGAAAACGCCGTAGACCCCACCAGGATGAACATCACCATGGTGGTCAGGCGCGTGGTCTCGTCCATCGTATCGCGCAGCGCGGCCCACGAGAGCCGGCCGTTGGCCGCTGCCAGCCCGGTCGCCCCCACTGCCCCCAGCGCGCCGGCCTCGGTGGGCGTGGCAATGCCCGCAAAGATGCTTCCCAGCACCAGCGCGATGAGGCCAAGCGGCGGCAGCAGCACCAGCACCACGCGGCGCAGCAACGCCCCCACCGCGTCGGTCCGCTCGCTTGGTGGAAGCGCGGGCGCCGCCTCGGGGCGCACCAGCGCGACACCTCCCACGTACAGCGCGTAGCAGCCCGCCAGCGACACGCCCGGCACCAGCGCCCCCATAAACAGGTCGCCCACCGAAATGCCAAGCTGATCGGCGAGCACAATCAGGACGATGCTGGGCGGAATGATTTGCCCCAACGTGCCCGCGGCGGTAATCACGCCGGTCGACAGCCGCGCGGAGTAGTTGTACTGCAGCATGATGGGAAGCGAGATGAGGCCCATCGCCACCACCGAAGCGCCCACCACGCCCGTGGCCGCCGCGAGCATCGCGCCCACAAACACCACAGCCAGCGCCAGCCCGCCCCGCAGCGTCCCAAACAGATCGCCGATGGCGGTAAGCAGGTCTCTGGCCAGGTCCGACTTCTCCAGCATCGTGCCCATGAAAATGAAGAAAGGCACCGCCAGCAACACGTAATTGGACATGATGCCAAACACGCGGTTGGGCAGCGCCATCAGCAGCGCCGGATCGAACGCGCCCAGTTGCGCGCCAACGCCGGCAAAAAGAAGCGCCGTAGCGGCCAGCGCAAACGCCACCGGATATCCGAAAAAGATGATAACCAGCGCGCCCACAAACATGAGCGGTGCCAACCAATCAGCGGGCATACGTTAGGGTACGGGTTGGTGAAATGAGCAGCGAAGGGCTGTCAGTCGCCCGCGAGCATCGGGACCTTGTCGGCGGGCAGTCGGCCGCGCAGGTAGGCCACGTGGCGAATGACGACGGCCGCGCCCTGCACCAGCAGCAACCCAAACGCCACCGGAATCACGGTTTTGATGGGGTAGCGCGGCAAGCCGCCGGGGTCGGGCGATTGCTCCCAGGTGGCCCAAGCGTTGTATACCATCGGCCACGAATAGTCAATCATCAGAACGCAAAACGGCCCCAGGAAAAGAAGCGTGCCCATCAGGTTGATCCAGGCCTTTGTGCGCGTGCTGCACCACGCATACCCGACATCCACCCGCACGTGGGCATCGTGGCGCAGCCCGTACGCCGCGCCGAGCAAAAAGACCGCCGCGAAGGCATACCACTGCAGCTCCACCCATCGGTTTGAGCTCAAATTCCAGCCCGTCACCGGATCGGTGTAGCGGGCCAAGGCGCTGTACGCGCCGGCCGCAATCATGACGAGCACCAACGCCCAAAGCACGCGGCCCACGGCCTCGGTGAACCGGTCAATGGCCGATGCAAGCTGTAACCAGCGTTTCATCCGTTGGGGCTGTTGTTTCTATGAACCGAGCCGGGCCTCACGCCGACGCGTCTGCGCCGGGCTGCGGGAAAGCAAACGATCCGTACGCCAGCTCCGACATCTCGAACCAACGGTACACATCGCTGCGAAACTGCGTGTAGCTGTCGTAGATCGTTCGGTACTGCGGACTTTGGGCGGCTTGTTCTTCCAGAATGGCCGCTGTTGCGTCCTCGGCCGCGCGCATCACCGCGTTCGGAAAGCGCTGCAGCGTAACGCCCAACTGCACCAGGTCCTCCAGCGCCTTCGGATTCGCCTGATCGTAGCGCGCGAGCATCTGCACGTTGGCGACATCTGCGGCCGCCGTCAGGGCCTCCTGATACGCCGTCGGCAGGGCGTCCCAGTCCGAGCGATTCACGTAGAACGTGAGCGCGGGCCCCGGCTCCCACCAGCCCGGATAGTGGTAGTAGGACGCAATCTCATGAAAGCCGAGTTGCTTATCGTCGTACGGCCCCACCCACTCCACCGCATCCACGGTGCCGCGCTCCAGCGCCGGGTACACCTCGCCGCCCGCGATCTGTTGCACGTTTACGCCGAGCCGGTTCATCACCTTGCCGCCCAGCCCCGGAATGCGCATGCGCAGCCCCTGCATGTCGTCCATCGACGTAATCGGCTGCTTGAACCATCCGCCCATTTGCATGCCCGTGTTGCCGCCGGGCAGGTTGTAAATGTTAAAGTCGGAAAAGAGCGCGCGCATCAGGTCCTTCCCCCCGCCGTGGTACCACCAGGCGTTGTACTGCCGCGCCGTGAGGCCAAACGGAACGGTCGCATCAAACGCGAGCGCCGGGTTTTTGCCGACGAAGTAGTAGCTCGCGCTGTGGCCCATCTGCACGATGCCGTTTTGCACGGCCCCCAGCACCTCAAACGCGGGCACCAGCTCGCCGGCAGCGTACGGGCGAATTTGGAAGCGCCCGCCCGTCAACGCCGACACGCGTTCGGCCAATACCTCGGCCGCTCCGTACAGAATGCCCAGCGACTCGGTGAAGCTTGAGGCGAGGCGCCAGCGTACCTGTGGTTGGGTTTGTACCGCGGGGGCATCGGGCGACGTAGACGCATCGTCGCTGCATCCAATGGCGGTGGCACCCAGCGCGCCCAGGGCGGCTGTCTTCGCGAAGTCGCGTCGGTCCATAAACTCAGCAGATGTTGTGGAAAACGTGCGGTGTGCCAAAGTATACAAGATGGAACCGGCCTCTGCAAGCGCTTCCGTCCGCACACATTCGTACATGAAGATCGCACCTACGGCATGACGTCCTGCCCCTGCGTCCTTCACGTCCGCACCAGTGGCATGACCAAGGCTCCTCAGTCCTTGCGATGACAAGGACGGAGCTGCTGCTTTGGTGCGTTGGGCGTGCAGTTGGGCAGACCACCCCGAACGGCTATTTGAACCATCGACGCGCGTCTTTTCGCGGACCCTGCAATGTCATTGCGAGGAGTGAGCAGATGCGAACGACGCGGCAATCTCCGCAATGGGGCGTTGATTCCTGTACATGGAGATCGCACCTACGGCATGACCTTTGGCCCCCGCGTCACTTCCTCCGGTCGTTCCTCGAGATGACACACTGCTTTATGCTGCTCTGGTGCGTTGCGCGTGCAGCTGGGCAGACCACCCCGAAAGGCCATTTGAACCATCAACGCTGCATTTTTCATCAACCAAAGGTGTCATTGCGAGGAGTGAGCAGATGCGAATGACGTGGCAATCTCCACAAGCGAGCAAAATCCGCCGCACATTGCGATCAGCGAGACGTACTGACAGAGCCATTGTATGAAGCAACTTGGATTCGCCCTGTGCACTTCAAAGACAACTCGTGCTTCCGGGGCATGCCATCGTCATTTTTCCAATCATTCCTGAACGGCGTCAGCCCCCCCCCAAACACTGATGCAACGGCCCCGCAACCGCGCAAGATGTGGGGTGGGGAACGCATGCTCGCTGCAGGGCTTCATCGCTTGCGCGCATCCTTTGTCCCAACGCTTGCCGCACCTCTTCTGTGACGACGCCTCATGTATTGTTTGTCAATCGCGTGTATCCACCCGCCGGCGGCGCAACCGGTGCCGTTTTGGCGCAGCTGGCCCCTGCCCTCGTGGCGCGCGGGTGGCGCGTAACCGTGCTAACAGGCCCCGCCGACGCGCCTGCGAGCGAGACGACTGCCGACCGCGTGCGCGTGGAGCGCGTAGGCGCCGCACGTTTCACCCGCGCCAGCACGCTGCGCCGCGCCTGGGCCTACCTGTCGCTCTATCCGGCGTTTGTGGCGCGCGCCCTGCGGCTGCCCCGCCCAGACGTTCTCGTCACCAAGACCGACCCGCCGATGCTCAAGGTGCTGGGCCCGCTGCTGGGGCGTGCCACGGGCGCGGCCCGCGTGCATTGGGCGCAAGATCTGTATCCCGAGGTGGCCGAGCAGGTGGGCGTCATTGCGCCGGGCGGCGGGCTGGCCAACGTCATGCGCCGCCTCTCCACCGCGGCCC
Organism: Salisaeta longa DSM 21114; assembly: GCF_000419585.1. NCBI lineage: Bacteria > Pseudomonadati > Rhodothermota > Rhodothermia > Rhodothermales > Salisaetaceae > Salisaeta > Salisaeta longa. The sequence goes on along the minus strand of NZ_ATTH01000001.1, from coordinate 77,745 downwards.
TGCGCCGCCACGACCGCATCGTGGCCGTGGGCCGGTGCATGCGCAAACGGATGCTGGCGCGCGGGCTGGCCCCGTCCCGCATCAGCGTGTGCCCCAACCCGCCGCCGGACGGCGTGCGTCCGGTTCCGCACCGCGACAATTCATTTCGCGCTGCCCACGCCTCGGGCGACCGCTTCGTGGTCATGTACTCCGGCAACATGGGGCTGGCGCATCCCTTCGACGCCGTGCTCGATGCCGCCGCACGCCTTCAATCCACCGCGCCGGAGGTGCTGTTTCTCCTGGTGGGCGACGGGCCGCGCAAGGACGACCTGCAGCAGGACGTGGCCCGGCGGGGCCTTGCCAACGTCCAGTTTCTTCCGTTTCAACCGCTCGACCGCCTTTCCGAGAGCCTAAGCGCGGCCGACGTGCATGTCGTCACGATGGAAACCGCCCTCACGGGCCTTGTGGTGCCAAGCAAGCTGTACGGCGTCCTGGCGGCAGGGCGTCCGGCGCTGTTTTTGGGTCCCGATGCAAGCGAGGCCGCCCGCACCATCCGCGAGCATGAGGTGGGCACGGTATGCCCGGCAGCCACCGCGGACGCCCTCGTACAGGCCATCCGGTACTGGAAAGACCATCCCTCGGCCCGTGCGGCCGCGGGCGAGCGGGCGGCCGCGTACGCCGAGCAGCAGCGCCACCGCTTTCCCGACACCTTCGATACCGTCTTGCGAGCCGCTATCGACGCCCGGTCGTAGCACCGCCAGACTGTAAAGACCTCCAAACATAGCCGCTTGCCAGGAGCCGTTTGCTTCCGTGCGGCGTGCAATGGCTGCAATGCCTCCTCACGACCGATCCTCTGCCCGATGGCCCGCAGCTTCTGGATACTTCTCGCTGGACTCCTCGGATTGGGCGCGGCCGCCCTTTTTCTCCTCCGCGCAGAGCCCGCGCCCCTCGATACGTCGGTAGCGGTGAGCGAAGCCATGGCCGGCGACACCACCGGCTACCGGCGCGCCACCACGGTGCGTCCGTTTCAATTCCCCGAAGACCACGGCCCGCACCCCGGCTACAAAACCGAGTGGTGGTACGTAACGGGCAATCTCTCTACCGCCAACGGACGCGACGTGGGCTACGAGCTCACGCTCTTCCGGATTGCAATGGCACCGCCCGATGCCCCGTCCACACGGCGCGCCTCCACCGCCGACCCCGACACGACGGCCGCGCCCTGGGCCACCGATCAGTTTTACATGGGCCATTTTGCCATTAGCGACGTGCAGCGCCGCGTGCAGCCCGATGCCGAGCGCTTTGCCCGCGCTGCGGCCGGGCTCGCCGGTGCGCAGGCCGATCCGTTGCGGGTGTGGCTGGGCCCGTGGTCCATTGCCAGCGTCGATTCGGCACGCACCTTCCCGCTGCGGCTGCGCGCGGCCACCGACACGATGGCCATCGACGTGACGCTGCGCCCGCAAAAGCCGATGGTGCTGCAAGGGAATCGCGGCCTGAGTCAGAAGGGCCCCGGCCGCGGCAACGCGTCGTACTACTACTCCTACACCCGCCTCGCCACCGAGGGCCGCGTCGTCACCGGCGGCGACACGCTGGCCGTTACCGGCCTCAGCTGGATGGACCGCGAGTGGAGCACGAGCGCGCTGGGGGCCAACCAGGTGGGCTGGGACTGGTTTGCGCTGCAGCTTGACTCGGGCTACGACCTGATGTACTACCAGCTCCGCACCGCCAGCGGCCGCCCCAGCCGCTTTAGCGAGGGCGCGTGGGTGGATCCCAGCGCACAAAAGACGAGCCTCACCCGCGAGGAGGTGGCCCTTACGGTGCTCGATACCTGGACGACGCCCGATGGCGCGCGCACCTATCCAGTAACGTGGCGGCTGCAGGTGCCGGGGCAGCAGCTTGACCTCACGGTGGACGCGCGCTTTCCGAACCAGGAGCTTACCACCTCGGTGCGTTACTGGGAGGGCGCCGTGCGCGTCACGGGCACACAGGGCGGCGTGCCGGTGCGCGGAACGGGCTACGTGGAGCTCACGGGCTACGGCGAACAGACCGGCCGCATTGCCCCGTAACGCCCGCGAGCGGGCCGTCAGTTCATGCGCGGGTTGTCGGGAAAGTTGGCCCACAGGGCGTGCTCGCCGCCCTTGCGTCGCATCGCCGCGCTCCACAGCCGGTCGGGCGGCGTCTCGAAGATCAGATCGGCAGCCTCTGGCACCACCACCCAGGCGTGCTCCTCTAGCTCCGACGCCAGTTGTCCGGGCGACCAGCCCGCGTAGCCCAAGAAAAACCGCAGGTCCTCAGTAGCCGCGTCATCGCGTTGAATTTCGGCCTGCACCGCCTCAAAGTCGCCGCCCCAGTGCACGGTGTCCGTCAGCGGAATGCCATCGGGAATGGCCTCGGCGCGGCGATGGACGTAGTGCAGCGTGTCGCGCTGCACCGGCCCGCCCAGATAAATCGTCGGATCGTTGACGAAAAAGCCCTCGATGACATCGCTCAGGGTGGCATCGAGCGGGCGGTTCAGCGTGAGCCCGAACGTGCCGTTGGGGTTGTGCTCGCAGAGCAGCACCACCGTACGGCGAAAGTTTGGATCTTGCAGCACGGGCGCGGCCAAAAGCAGCGTACCCGGCGCAAGCGCGGCGGCATCGGAAGCCATAAACCAGACAGGAGGAGCAATCAGCGGAGTAGAGCCAGCATGCTAACGAGAGGGCACGGGGCGTGCTCCCGTACGCGGCGTGGCACTCGAATCGGCCTGCAGGCGCGCCTGAATCGTTTCGATGGCTTGCGCGGCTTGCTTGTAGTACGGCGACCCGGCGCCCACAATCTCCTGCACCTTCTCAAACTCCGCAATCGCCTCTTGTGCGCGCCCAATCATCACAAGCATGATGCCCTTGTTGAAGCGCGCCTGGTAGTGCTCCGGATCTTGTGCAAGCACCCGGTTAATCTCCTGCACGCCGCGCATGGGCTGATTGGTTTGCAGAAGCGCCGTGGCCATCTCGGTGCGCACATCCAGGTTGTTGGGCTGTTGCGCAAGCACCTTTTCGTACGCCTGCACAATGGCATCGGCCGTAGCCGTGATCGCCGTCCGTGGCATGCCCTGGGGCTGGTTGCTCACGCGGTCGAGCCACGCATAGAGCAGGTCGCCCGCCCGCTGCCAGTCGGCCGCCGTGCCGGTTTGCCGCGCCAACCGGCGCTGCACAAGCGCAGCCCGTCCGTTCTGCCCGGCGCCAATGTACACGTTCACCAGCGCTTGGCGCACCTGTTGCTGCGGCGCACCGCTGGCCTGTGCAATGGCGCGCCTCAGGGAATCAATCTGGGGCACCAGGGCCTCGGGCACGGCTGCGCTGTACTGCGTTACCAGATCGGGGAGGGCCGCCGTTTGCTCGGCCGATGCCTGCGTGGCCGTGGTGGGGCCCTCCGACGGCGTCTCGGGCCACGTTTGTTGGCTCCACAGCGTAACGCCAAACAGCACCAGCACCACCGCCACCGCGCCGCCCACAACCCACGCCACCGGTGGCCCCTGGACGTCGGCGGGAGCCTCCGGAGCCGCAGCAGATTCGTCAGGCGACGCCGGGGCCTTCCCGCGCGGCAGATCGGCCTGCACGGGGCGCGCCCCCGCAATACCTTCTGCTCCTTCATCTGCCGACGCTTCGCCTGCCGCCTCGTCGCTCGCTAGCCCAGCGCCGCACTGGTTGCAAAACTGCGCCCCCGCGGGGTTGGTGGAGCCGCACGAGGGGCAGGCCGTACCGGGCATATCGTCGGAAGCAGGCGGGCGCGGCTCGTCGGCCTCCGCAACGAGCGGCGTCCCGCACAGGTCGCAGGCAGCCTGGTTGGGAGACACGCGGGCCCCGCAGGACGGACAGGTGGCGGCATCGGACATGGCAGCACAAGCAGGTTTGAAAGGATCAACGGTACGAAAACGACCGGTGCGCCATACGTGATTCCGAAGGTTTCGCCAATCTGCGACCCCAACGTTTGATTCTACTGAAACGCTTTCCTATCTTCCGATGATGCGACCAGGTCGCATACGTATCCCTGCTTTCCGAACCGTTGTTGCCCATGCTCCGTCGCCCCCTTCTCCTGCTCCTTGCGCTTCTCCTCACGGCGCCGTGCGCTACCGCCCAAACCCCCGACACCTGGGCGCAGCACGTTGAATACACGATGGACATCTCGTTGAAGGCCGACCGCCACCGCGTACACGGCACGCAGCGCCTTGTGTACACCAACAACTCGCCGGATACGCTCCGCCGCGTGTACTATCACCTGTACTTTAACGCGTTTCAGCCCACCTCGATGATGGCGGAGCGCAACCGCCACCTCCCCGACCCGGACGACCGCATCGTGCCGCGCATTTTCAACCTTGGCCCCAAGGAAGTCGGCTGGCACCGCATTCAGTCGCTCACGCAAGACGGCACGCCGGTTACGTTCAAGATTCGGGATACGGTGATGGAGGTGAAGCTGGCGCATCCCATTCCGCCGGGCACCTCCACCACGTTTCGGATGCGCTTTCGCTCGCAGGTGCCGCTCCAAACGCGCCGCAGCGGCCGCGACAACATGGAAGGCATCGACTACTCGATGACGCAGTGGTACCCCAAAATGGCAGCGTACGACGAGCGCGGCTGGCACGCCGACCCCTACGTGGGCCGCGAGTTCTACGCGCCCTATGGCACCTTCAACGTGGACATCACACTTCCGGCCTGCTATACCATCGGCGGAACGGGCGTCCTGCAAAACCCGGAGGCGGTTGGTCACGGCTACGGCGCAGGCGCTACCACCTATCGCCCCGAAGACTGCACCGCCGCCCCCTCCGATTCCCTCACGTGGCGCTTTGTGGCGCACAACGTGCACGACTTTGCCTGGGCCGCCGACCCCGACTACATCCACAAGCAGCTTTCGGACGACAACTACACGTATCACCTCCTCTTTCAGCCCGGCGTGGAGGAGCGCTGGCGCCGCATGGAGCAGTGGGTGCCGTCGCTCATCCAGTTCTTTAGCCAGGAGATTGGGCCCTACCCGTACCCGCAGTTTACGGTAGCACAAGGCGGCGACGGGGGCATGGAGTATCCGATGCTCAACCTTATCACCGGGCGGCGCGGGCTGCGATCGCTACTCGGCGTTACCGCCCACGAGGCGGCGCACGAGTGGTTTTACGCTACCATGGGCTCCAACGAGGCCGACTACGCCTGGATGGATGAGGGCTTTACCAGCTACATGGATACGGAGGGCGTGGGCCACGTTATGGGGCTGGACAATCCGTCGCATCGGGGCTCGTACCTCAGCGTCCTCTTTGCACAGGACCTGGGCCTGTTCGAGCGCCTCAGCACTCCGGCCGACTGGTTTCAGACCAACTTCGGCTACGGCATTGCCGCGTACCCCGGCGGCGCGATGCTCGTCAACATGATGGGCTACGTGATCTCCGATTCGCTGCGCGGCGCCTGGCTGAAGCATTACTACAACGAGAGCAAATTTGAACACCCCGATCCGTACGAACTCGAAGATTACGCCGAGGATGTGAGCGGGCTGCGGCTGGATTGGTACTTCGAGCAGTTTACCAACACGACGCGCACGCTCGATTACGCCCTCAACGACATCACCCAACAGCCCACCGGCACCGGCTACGAGGCCACGCTCCACCTGGAGCGGAGGGCGCCCATCGCCATGCCGCAGGACGTCAAGCTGACGCTGGCCGACGGCTCCACGCAATGGGTCAACGTCCCGCTGCTTATCATGCACGGCCACAAGCCGGTGCCCGACGACTGGATTGTGACCGAGCCGTGGCCCTGGGTGTACCCGAAGCGCAAAGTGACCGTGCAGGTCCCCGCGCGCGTGACCAACGCCGAGATTGACCCGCTGCAGCAAACGCCCGATGTGAATCGGCTCAACAACAGCTACGAGTTTCCGCTGGAGGCCCGCTTCCTCCGCGGCCCACAACAATCGTGGGACCATTACGCCGTGGGCTACCGCCCGCTGGCCCTGTATGCTAGCAACTTCGGGTTTGGCGGCGGCATGTGGTCGCGCGGCACCTACCTGTTCGGGCAGTTCCGCACCGACTACATGCTTACGCTGTGGCCGCAGGTCCTCTTCTCGGGCGGCGACGAGCCCAACCTGATCGACCCCGACAATGTGGCGAGCGGCTCCATCGACCGCGGGGCGTGGTACACCGGCATCGACTACACGATGCGGGCCTCGCACCCATTTGAAGCGCTGGGCCCCCGCGCCACCGCCACCTGGGCCAGCCAGAAGCACCTGGGCCTGATGGAAAACCGGTACGTGGTGCGCAAGCCCCTCAGCGGCTACCTCGCGGAGAAGGACGTCCTGCTGACGGCCTCGTTGCGCCATCAGTGGAACCCCAGCGACCGCGTCTTTGGAGCCACCTCTGATGTCTTCATCTTCGATTGCGTGGCGCCGTGCATTCCACCGATTCGTGGCGAGCGCCTCTCCAATCCGTTCGGACAAACGCACAACGCCTCGGCGCGGCTCAACCTGCGCGCTGAACAAGCGGGCGACCGCGTCTCGGCCCTGCTGGAGGTGGGCAGCGAGCTTGACGGCAGCGGCAGCGCCACGCGCCTGCTGCTTACCGGCGTGCAGCGCAAGCAATGGGGCCGCTTCACCGGCACGGCCTCGTTGCAGTTTGGCCTGGCCCCCCGTTCGCTGATTTCGTCGAAGCGGTTTGTGCTGGGCGGCGTGCCCTACGAAGCCCGCTGGCGCTCCGATGTCTTCCGCCAGACCTACGCGGCGGCAGCCGAGGCCAACGACCTTGCCCCACGCCTCGTGGCCTTTGGGCCGAGCGGTCCGGTGGCCTACCTGCGCGGTAGCAACCGCCTGCAAGGCGCTCCCACCGGGCGCAACCTGCTGGCGGGGCGCCTGGCGCTCGAAGCGCAGCCTGTGCGCAGCGTAGCGCCGCTGCGTCCGTTGCGCCTCAGTGCCTTTGCGGGCCTCGGAAGCACCTGGAACGACGGGGCGTTCCTCGCGGGCTTCGCAGCGGACGACCTCCTGGGCGATGCCGGCTTCGGCGCCCGCTATAACCTGTCGCAGCTCGGCTTTATGGACCGCTGGACGGCGCAGTCGGATGTCCTCTCGGGGCTCGACCTCGTCGCCAAGTTTCCGCTATGGGCCAGCGACCCCGGCCTCATCGCGCCCAACCAGGACGAATGGGCCTTCCGCTGGCTCGTGGGCTTTTCGCTGTAGCTCCGGCGGCCCTACGTACGCCTCGGTGCTCCACGCTGCGCGTCGATTTACCGGATGCGCAGCGTGAGCAGCGCCGCAATGACGGTGAGCGCGGTGACGATCCAGAACCGGGTGACGATCTTCGCCTCGTGCGTCCCTTTCGCCTCAAAGTGATGGTGCAGCGGCGCCATCCGGAAGATGCGCCGGCCGGTGCCGGTGCGCCGCCGCGTGTACTTGAAGTAGCTGGTTTGCATAATCACCGACACCGCCTCGGCGACGTACACAATGCCCAGTAGGGGCAGAAGCAGCTCCTTGCGCACCATCAGCGTCATGGCCCCGACGGCCGCGCCCAATGCCAGCGCGCCGGTATCCCCCATGAAGATGCTCGCCGGATATCCGTTGTACCACAAAAATCCGAAGCACGCCGCCACCAGCGCCGCCCCAAACACCGCAATCTCGCCCGTTCCGGGTAGGTACATCACGTTCAGGAACGTCGCAAAGTTGACGTTGCCCGAGATGTACGCCAGCGCCGTCAGTCCCAATCCCACAAAGGCCGTAACGCCCGTGGTGAGGCCGTCGAGGCCGTCGGTGAGGTTGACCGCGTTTGACACGGCCGTCATGATAAAGACCGCCACCGGCAGGTACACCACCCAGCCGAGGTCCACGCCGTGCACCCACCCTTCGAACACGTCGTAGTTGATGACGCGGTTTTTGAGAAAGGGCATGTACGTGAGCGCATTGAACGCCTCAAAATCGGGGTGAAAGTACAGCACGCCGCCCACCAGGAGTCCGATGCTCACTTGCCCCCACACCTTGTAGCGGGCCGCGAGGCCGTCCTTGTTTTTCCGAACCGTCTTGATGTAGTCATCCGCGAAGCCCACGAGCCCCATCCACGCCGTAGCGCCCCACAGCAGCCAGAGATAGGTGTTGGAGAGGTCGGCCCAGAGCGCGGTGGAGCCCAGCAGCGACAGCAAGATGATGATGCCACCCATGGTGGGCGTACCGGCCTTGTGCGCATGGCTCACCGCGCCGGCAGCTTCCCCGCTGCGTACCCGCTCGCCCAGCTGCTGCGCCCGGAGCCACCGGATGATGCGCCGCCCCGCAAACAGGGCAATGATGAGCGCCGTGATGGCTGCGAGCGACGCGCGCACCGTGATGAACTGGAAGACCTGAAACCCGGGCGGCTCAAACTGTCGCTCCAGAAATTTCAAAAAGAAATACAGCATACAGAAGCAAACGAATCAGCGGTGCGAAGGGATCTCAAAAAACTGACGCGCCACGGCGCGGTCGTCAAACGGACGGCGCTCGGTGCCCACCACCTGGTACGTTTCGTGGCCCTTGCCGGCGATAAGCACCACATCGCCCGGGGCGGCGTGCTGCGCCGCAGCCTCGATGGCCGCCGCGCGGTCTACGATCCACTGGGCCTTGGCGGGTGCCTGCAGGCCCGCTCGAATGTCATCCAAAATGGATGCCGGGTCCTCGGTTCGCGGATTATCGCTCGTGACGATGACGCGGTCGGCGCGGGCTTCGGCGATGCGGCCCATGCGCGGACGCTTCGAGCGGTCGCGGTCGCCGCCGCAGCCGAATACGCACCACAGCGCGCGGCCGTCGGGGAGGAGCGCGCGCAACGTGTCGAGGACGTTGGCGAGGGCATCGGGCGTGTGGGCGTAGTCGATGACGACGGTGCGGCCATCGGCAAACGTATGCTGCTCTAAGCGCCCGCGCACCGGCGGAGCGGCAGCCAAGGCATCGGCCACCGCGGGGCCCGCTAGCCCCACCGCGCGGCCCGCGCCGTAGGCCGCGGCCAGGTTGTAGGCATTGAAGCGCCCCGTGAGACGAAACGTGCGCCGGTGCCCGTCGATGGAAGCGGTGAGGCCGTCGATGGCCACCCGATGCACCCGCAGGCGACCATCGGCAGCGGGGGTGGTGCCGTAGCTCCACCGCGTCGCATCGGTCGCCGCCACCATGCGCGGCCCGGCGGGGTCGTCGGCGTTGAACACGGCCGTCGCCTGCGCGTCGAGGCCGTCGAACAAGCGCTTTTTGGCGCGTTCGTACGCGGCCATCGTGCCGTGGTAATCCAGGTGGTCTTGCGTGAGGTTGGTAAACACCGCCACGTCGTAGGGAATGCCGTACACCCGGCGCTGATCAAGTGCGTGGGACGACACCTCCATGGCGCACGCGGTGCATCCGGCATCGACCATGGCGCGCAGCGTGCGCTGCAGGGCCACGGGATCGGGCGTGGTGTGCGTGGGGGCTTGCGCCGCATCTCCCACACGCACCGCAACGGTGCTTAGCAAGCCTGCGGGGCCGTGCAGGGTGTGCAGGAGGTGATGAATGAGCGTGGCGACGGTGGTTTTTCCGTTGGTACCCGTTACCCCAATCATGGTGAGGGCCTCGGCCGGGTCGTCGTAAAAAGCAGCAGCGGCTACCGCCAGCGCCCGGCGGCTATCGGACACCTGCAGCACGGCCCCGTCCGCGGGGCGCGCCTCGGGTGGGGCCTCACACAGCACACACGCGGCGCCGGCCCGCCACGCGGCCTCCACGTACCGATGACCATCGGCGGTGGTGCCGCGAATGGCCGCAAACAGTCCGCCCGCGGTGACGGCACGGCTGTCGTCGGTGAGCGCCGTTACCGGCCGGGCGGGCGCGGACACCGCAGCGTCGATCAGGCACCCGTCTGCCGCCAGACGGGCGCGCAGGGCTGCAACAGTAAGCGCGGCTTCGGGCATGCGACAAACAGAACGGGAGCGGGCAATAAAAACCGGTTGGAAGATACGGGAGGGGGCCGCGGGATGTCAACCAGCCGGCGCATAGCACGCACAATCTTTAGCTTCAGAGGGCGGTGTGCAGCGTGAAGTGGTGGGCGTTGCCCAGCACGCCCCAGCCGGCATAGGCGTAATCGATCGTCCATCCGGCATACGAGAGTCCGAACCCGCCGGTGAGGCCGGCCCACGAGAACCCGTCGGCGGCAGACAAGCCGCTTGCCCGGCGATGGTTGTAGCCCATGCGCACCGTAAGGGCCTCGGCCAGCGTGAGCGCGCCGCCCATGGTGAGATGCGCCAGCACGTGGTCGAGCGTTGTGCCGCCCGGCAGCCCGCGGCCCGCCCACCGCAGGTCGTAGGCCGTCAGGTTGAGGCGCAACGGAAGGTGCGCGAGGCGCTTCGACACGCTCACGCGCACGTCAAGCGGCAGCGCCGGTCGCTTCGTGCCGTAGCTTTTCACGGTGGCGCCCAGGTGCCGCACCACCACGGCCGTAGACAGCCGCGGCCCCACGTGGTAGTGCAGGCCCACATCGGCCCCCACGGCGGCCGCTCCATTTCCATCGATGTAGGAATACACGACGTGCAGATTGGCGCCGTAGCGCCAGTGGGGCCCGCCGCGCCGCGCCGCGCCCAGCGTGAGCGCCACGTCGCCCGCGCCAAACGACCCGGTAGGCACCCCAAACCGGTCGCGGCCCTCCAAGGCGCCCCAGTGCAAATACCGCACGGCCCCCCCAACAGCCGTGGCCCCCAGCGCGCTGCGGTACGCCACGTGGCCCGCGTTGAGGTCCGAGACGTAGTTGGCGTATCCAATGCTCGCGGCCGCCGGTTGGCGCGCGGAAAGGAGCGCCGGGTTGTACAAAAACGCCGCCGGGCCGCCCGCCGGCGCCGCAGCCATCGCATCGCTCAGCGCAGCCGCCCGGGCGTTCGACGGGAGCTGCAAAAACGCAAACCCGGTGAGGCCGCCACTCGGCTGTGCCTGCACCAAATGGCCGCCCAGCAGCACCAAAATCCCCCAGGCTACGATGTATCGCATGCTATACCCTCGCTTGGAACCAACGCATCGTTGAGACGGACCGCGCCCCTCGAAGTTCATCCTGCCGCAGGGCTGCACGCCGCTTGTCTTGCACTACAGCGGGCAGCGGGGTTCGTTCGGGGCTGTCCCACGAGGCCAGTGCGTCCCCTTTTAGGTCGGCCCAAATGCTGACAGCGCTTCCGGGAGCGCTGCCATTTTTATCCCCCGGCGCGCCCTATCGCGGCTGGTGCGCGGATGTGTTAAAGACATGCAACCAAAAGCGGTTACAGGCCGCTACGGGCCGAACTCCGCCCTCAACTGCGGGGTTTGAGTGGGCGAAGTGATGACCGGTTCATCCGTCATCTGTTCGGAATTGCACTCACCAACCAGGTTGCCTACATGGAGCTGCTACAGCGCCTACGCAACGAATACCTGGCGGTAGCGAACAACGCCCACCAGCATCACGCAAAGGTTTGGGATTACTGCCCCCACTGCGAGGAAAAAACGCCGTGGATGGCGCGGGTCTTGAACGGCTATTTCCGCTGCCTCCAGTGCGGCAAGAACCCCCTGCATCATCCCGCCGCCCACGAAGCGGATGATGCCTCACCCGATGCGGATGCTGTGGCCTAACACGCGACACACCACACGGCCCCTTCGGTTGCAACGCCCCGTCGTGCCCTGTGCGCGCCGGGGCGTTTGCATGTGTGGCGCCCGCTGCGGAACGACACGCGCCCCTCGGCATGGATGCTGTCGTGTGTTGCTCATTCCTCACCTATACCTGCATCATGGACGCTCCCTCCTGGCTCGTGCTGAAGTTTGGTGGCACGAGCGTTGCCACTCCCGAGCGCTGGCGCACCATCGCCACGGTGGCGCAACGCTACGTCGCCGATGGCTACCGGCCCGTGCTGGTCTGCTCCGCGCTTAGCGGCATCTCCGACCAACTGGAGAACCTGGTACAAGAGGCGGCTGCCGGTGCGTCGCCTGATGCAACGCTGGCAGCCGTGCGCGCGCAACACGCGGCGCTGGCCGACGGTGTGGGCGTATCGCCGGATGGGCTCGATGCCCTGTGGGCCACGCTCGAAGCGCGCGTCGAGACTATCGCCGCGCAAGGCGCCGCCACCCCGGCCGACCGCGCCGCGGTGCTGGGTATGGGCGAGCTGCTGTCCACGCGCCTTGGGGAAGCCATCCTCGCAGCGCACGACGTGCCCGCCACCTGGATCGACGCCCGTCAGCACCTGCGCGCGGCCGATGCCCCGCACCTCCCGCCCGCCCGCCGCTACGGATCGGCCACGTGCAGCGTATACCCCGATCCCGTGACGCAGCAGCATCTCGCCCAAACGACCGACGCGGTATGCATCACGCAGGGCTTCATTGCGAGCAACGCCCTCGGCGAAACCGTGCTGCTCGGCCGCGGCGGCTCCGACACGTCTGCCGCCTACTTCGCCGCGCTCCTCGATGCCGAACGCCTCGAAATCTGGACCGACGTGCCGGGGCTTTTCACCACCAACCCGCACGACGTACCCGCCGCACGCTTGCTCAAGCAGTTGTCGTACGACGAGGCGCAGGAGCTGGCCACCATGGGCGGCAGCATCTTGCATCCGCGGTGCCTCGCCCCCGTGCGGCAGTACGACATCCCGTTGCACGTACGCTCCACCAACGCGCCCGCCATCGACGGAACCGTCATCAGTCCGGATGTGCCCGACACCGGTCCACAAGTGAAGGCGCTGTCGGCCAAAACGGGCATCACCGCCATCCGCATGGACACCCTGGGCATGTGGCAAGAGGTCGGATTTTTGGCGGACGTCTTTGCTGTGTTCAAGCACCATGGCCTCTCGGTTGATCTGGTAGCTACCTCGGAGGCCAACGTAACCGTGACCCTCGACCCGATGGCGAACGCGCTCGACCCGGAGGTTATCGACCGGCTCGTGCACGACCTGGGCGCCTACTGCACGGCGCGCGTGGTGCGCGGCTGCGGCGTGGTGAGCCTGGTGGGCCGCCACATCCGGGCGCTCCTGCACGAGCTGGGGCCCGCCCTGGAGGTTTTTGATGAGCAACAGATTTACATGGTCTCGCAGGCCGCGAGCGACCTCAACTTCAGCTTTGTGGTAGACGAGGAGCAGGCGCCGCGGCTGGTGCACAAGCTGCACGACATCCTGTTTGCCGCCCGCACGCCCGATGCCACGTTTGGGCCCACCTGGAGCGAGCTGGTGGCCGACGAGGCCCCGGCGCCCGCGGCCGAGGCGTGGTGGCACGCGCGCCGCGACGACTTGCTCGCCCTCGCCGCGGACGCCACGCCCACGTACGTCTACGATGAGGCAACGCTGCGCGCCCGCGCCGCAGACCTCCAGTCGCTTGCGGCCGTCGATCGCGTGTTCTATGCCATCAAGGCCAACCCGCACCCCGCGGTGCTGCGCACGCTGGCGGATGCTGGCCTTTCGTTTGAGTGCGTCTCGCCGGGCGAGGTGGAGCGCGTGCAGACGGCCCTGCCCGACCATCCGGCGCGTGGCATCCTCTTCCAACCCAATTTTGCGGCGCCCGACGAGTATCGCCGCGCGTTTGCCCGCGGCGTCCGCGTGACGCTCGATAACGTGCAGCCGCTCGCGGAGCACCCGGCCCTCTTTGCCGGTCAGGAGATTTTTGCGCGCATCGATCCGGGCGCGGGCCGCGGGCATCACCGCCACGTACGCACCGCCGGGGCGCAGTCGAAGTTTGGCATGGTGCCGGACGACCTTTCGGCGCTGCGCCGCGCAGCCGACGCCGCCGGCACGCGCATTACCGGCTTGCATGTGCACGTAGGCAGCGGCATTACCGAGCCCTCGACCTGGGCGGAACTGGCCCGTTTTCTCGCATCGCTGGCCGATGCCTTTCCGCACGTCGAGACGCTCAATGTGGGCGGCGGGCTGGGCGTGCCCCGCGCACCCGGCGCCCCCGGGCTCGACCTTGCGGCCCTCGACGAACAGCTCACGGCGTTTAAGCGCGAGCACCCGCACCTGGCGCTTTGGATGGAGCCCGGTCGCTTTTTGGTGGCGGAGGCCGGCGTGCTGCTGGCTCGCGTCACGCAGACCAAGACGAAGGGGCCCGTGCACTATGTGGGCCTCGATGCGGGCATGCACACCCTCTTGCGGCCCGCGCTGTACGGATCGTACCATCCCATCGTGAACCTTTCCCGGCTCGACGCCCCGGCCGCACACACCGTGCAGGTGGTGGGCCCCATCTGCGAGAGCGGCGACGTGCTGGGGCGCAGCCGCCGCCTGCCCGACACGGCCCCCGGCGATGTGCTGCTGATCAGCACCGTGGGCGCGTACGGCGCCAGCATGAGCCTGCCGTACAACTTGCGGCCCGCCGCGCGGGAGGCGCTGCTTACACCCTAAAATGCACACCGCCGGTACCGCTTGATCCACGCTCGCTCCCCGTTGGATCTAGCGGTCCCTTTGATCTTCTCTCGTTGCATTTCTATCTACACACCCAACGCATACTTCATATTTCCCTATCCACATTGCAGGGGCTTTCCTATGCCCTCACGTGTCCAGCGCTACAATCGCTTTGTTCTCCTTTGCACACCCCTGCTCCTGCTCGGTCTTATCGGATGCCGAAGTGGCGGAATGCTGGCCCAGGGCGGCTGGGTGTTTGACGGCGACGACGTGGTTGTCGCAATGGCGGGTAGCACCGCTACCCCGCGCATGGCCATGGATCGCGTCGTGAAAGTCGCGCGCCGCGCCTCCTTGCCCCTCGATGTCGTCGACCGCGAGGCCCGCTACCTGCGCACCGAGGGCGTTGCGATGAACGACACCCTTCTTGTGCGGCTCAACGTCGTCGTTACCGATTCGGCGACCGTAGAAATTGCCGGGCAGTTTGCCCACCGGTACCGCCCCACGAGCTGGCAGCGGGTGTCATGGGGCAAGCAGCCGGGACGCGGCAGCGGCGCCTGGTCGCTCATGACCGATGTGGCCGCTTCGGTGGGTACGATCGCAACGTACATGCAAGATCCCGTAGGCTATGATGTAATCCGGTGCGGCGGCCGGCGCTGCGACGAAGCGGCCCAATGCCGCGCTAACGTCTGCCGGCCCCCACACCCCTAGCCGGTTGCAGCAACCCAAGCAGTCGCCTGCCTCTCCGGCCGCGAGCAGCGCCTGGTTAAGCGCACCCAGGCATACCGCCGCACTCAGGGCCTCTCGCCGGTACCACCCTCTGCGAAGCTTCCCACCGTAGCCCGCGCTCACGTGCGCGATCTGGCCACGCATGCCCCCCACAAGGGCGGCGCATTTGGGTGCGACGCCTGCAACCTGCACAGCTGGTCGGCTGATGGCCCGTGGTCGGCCTGCTGCTACCCCCCCGGTCATGCACAGGCACAATGCATGTGGATTGACTTCTCCCCGCCCTAAAGAGCGAGGATTCTTGCTCACGCAAAAGACTTACTGCTTCACCGGACCGTGCCCACTTCGCACAAAGGCTTTGTGGGTCTTACCGCGTCCTTCACAGTCCTCGCGCAGAGATTTCTGCGCTCCCGCCAGCCCGGCGGTACGAATGTTTTTCGCAGCGTTTACGTCCCGATCATGACGTTCGCCGCACGCTTCACATTGCCAATGCCGAACCGACAGCGGTTTCGTCTCCCCGACGTGCCCGCATTCGGAGCACCGCTTCGTGGACGGAAACCAACGGTCGATCTTGACGACGGTGCGACCGGCCCACTTGGCTTTGTATTCGATGTATCGAACGAGCGTAGACCAGCCGGTGTCGGCAATAGATCGGGACAGATTTCTATTTTGCTGCATCCCCTTCACATTCAACGTCTCCAGCGCGATGACTTGGTTTTCGTCAACGATTTTGCGGGAAAGCTTGTGAAGGAAGTCGTTTCGTTTGTCCGCAATCTTCGCGTGCAGACGCGCTACTCTGCGTTTCTGCTTTTTCCAGTTTTCGCTTCCTTTCTTTTTGCGCGACAGCCGACGTTGTGCTTTGCGAAGACGATGCAGGTCTTCTTTGAGGTGCTTCGGGTTGCCGCTCTTGGAGCCATCGGAGGTCACGACGACATCGGTGATGCCGAGGTCAATGCCGACGGCTGTGTCGGTCTCCGGCAGCGGCTCTTTCTCTTCGGTGCAGGTGAGGCTCACGAAGTAGCGGCCCGACGGGTTTTTCGTGAGCGTGACGCTCGTGACTTTGCAGGTGTCCGGGAGATCCCGGCTCCACCGCACGTTGAGTTCGCCCGGCACCTTCGCTACGCTCAGGCTCTTCCCGTAGAGCGTGAAGGCGTTGGAGGCGAAGCGGGCCGTCTGCTTCCCATGCTTGCGTTTGAAGTTGGGGTAGCCCGCTCTGCCGCCGAAAAAGTTCTGAAACGCCTGTTCCAGGTCACGGAGTTTCTGTTGCAGCGCGACGCTCGACACGTTGCGAAGCCACTGGTGGTCGTCGTCGCGTTTCAATTTGGTGAGACGCTTCGAGGTCGCCGTGTAGGTGAGGCTTTTTCCTTCGTCGTAGTAGCTCCGCGTGCGAAGATTGAGCGCCCAGTTCCAGACATAGCGCGTGTGGCCGAACACCTCGGCCAGCGCCACCTTCTGCTCGGCGGTTGGATAGAAACGAAACTTGTAGGCTGTGTTGTATCGCATGGTGTTTTCTTAAGTGAGCACATACCTGTAAGGTTTTGTGCGCTCGCATGCGAACTCGCGTACTCACAGCGAGAGGGTCCTGCATCACCCGCCTAAAAGCGGGGGTTTTACAGCCCTCTCGCGCTCTCCCAATACTACAAGCCGCAGGAGATCGCGGGGTACCAAGGAAAAGGTTATGAGATAGCGGCGGAAGGGGTTGGCACGCCCACCGCAGCCCTCGCCCTCTGGAAGGATAGCCCCGCCCACAACCGCGTGTTAGTCAACGCCGGCTCGTGGCGGGACATGGACTGGAAGGCCATGGGCGTGGGCATGCACGAGGGCTTCGCCGTGGTATGGTTTGGCGCCGCCCCCGACCCGTCGGCCGCGCCACCTGTGTGCCCATGACGCCCTCCGCGCGAAGACCTGCGCCGCTGGCGGTGTGACGATCGCCGCACTGCCAGCGGCTTGATGGGCCCCACCCAACGTGGGGATCGTCACCCGTTTCATCACTCGCCAACCAACGCATGCGCCGCTTGCTAACACGCCTTGCCACGCTTGCCGTTCTTGTCCTCGGGCTTTTGGCCTGCGATCAGGGCCCGCCCGGGCCGCCGGGGCCTCCTGGGCCGCCCGGACCGCCGGGCGATGCATCAACCACCAGCTTTGTGGTCGATTTCTTCCTGAGCGAGGCAGCCTTCAACGGCACGGTGGCCTCCATCCGGTACGACGCGCCCGAGATAACGCCGAGCGTCGTGCGCAACGGCCTCGTGCAGGCCTACTTCCGCGAGCAGGGCACCTGGACCGCCCTGCCCTACACCTATGGCGTCGAGTCGCCCGATCTGCCGGCCGTCGATTACACCGTGACGCTTGGCTATGCCTTCGAGCAGGGGTTCGTGGATGTGTTCTACGAGGTGTCCAATGAAATTGCGTTTGACACGCTGCCCGAGCAGACCGTGGTGAAGTTCGTCATCCTCGACGGCGATGCAAACGTCAACTACGCAACCGTCGACTGGTCGAACTACGAGGCGGTGGCGAAGCGCTTTAACCTCACCGACCCGAAGCCCGTGCGGCACCGGCAGCCGTAAAGCCGTCGCAGCCGCTACCGCATCATGACGTGCCGCCCTCGTGCGGACCTTCCCGTGCGCTATGCGTATGATGGACGGTCCGCACGTTTTGTTTACCAAGCTCTTCGTTCATGTCTGCTCCCTTTGCTGAACGCATCCACGATCGCTCCGTGGGCCCGTGCCGCCTGCTCACCCTCGAAACGCCCGTCGACCGCGTGGTGTCGTGGCGCGGCTCGTTCCTCACCTACCCAAACATCCGCGCGGGCGACGACCTCACCCAGCAGCTGATGGTTGCAATGCTGGACAAAGGCACCGAGCAGCGCGATCGGTTTGCGCTTTCGCGGGTCTTGGAGGACACCGGCGCGCAGCTCAACGTATCGAGCGACGGCCTGTACGTGGACGTCTCCGGGCGGGCCCTCGCCGAGGATGTGCCGGTGGTGCTGGAGCTATTGGCCGAGATGCTCCGAACGCCTGCCTTTGACGCGGCCGAGTTTGAGAAGGCGAAGGCGCAAGCCCTGGCCAACCTGCAGCAGCAGATGCAAGATACCGGCACGCAGGCGCACGGCCTGCTTACGCGGCGCCTCTACCCCCCCGCGCATCCCAACTACAACGCCCCGCTGGAGGAGCAAGTCGCCGCCCTGCAGGACCTTACGGTGGAGGACGTGCAGCAGTATCACGCCGCCCACGTGGGCGCGACCGACTTTGCGCTTGCCGTGGTGGGCGACCTGGACCGCTCCCATGTGGAAGGGGCCGTGCGCGCTGCCTTTGGCGACTGGGCCCCGCACGACGCCACGCCGTCGCATGCCACCGCCGCCGATCCGGAGCCCGCGGGCCGCGCGGTGTACGCCATGCCCGACCGCGACAGCATCGACGTGCGCATGGGCCACGCCCTGCCGCTGCGCCGCGACAGCGACGACTACGTGGCGCTCTACGTGGGCAACTACATCCTGGGCGGCAACTTTTCGGCGCGCCTCATGGCCCATGTGCGTGACGAAAAAGGCCTTACCTACGGCATTGGCTCGGGCCTCCAGGGCATCACCACGCGCTACAGCGGCCACTGGCGCATCTCGGTCGCGCTCAGCCAGGAGGCCTGCGCGCCCGGCATCGCGGCCACGCGCAACGAGATTCGCCGCTTCGTCGACGAGGGCGCGACGGCCGAGGAACTCGACGCCAAAAAAACCACCATCACCGGATCGTACGTGGTGGGCCTCTCCACCACGCGCCGCCTCGCCCACGCCATCCTGACCAACGCGGAACGCGGCTTCCCAATGACGTACCTCGACCGCTTCCCCGACGACGTGCGGGCGCTCTCCCTTGACGATGTGAACAGCGCCGTGCGCCGCTACCTACGTCCCGACGATCTCCACATCACGCTGGCGGGCACGGTGCCCGAGGCGGCCCAGGCGGCATAGCCGGGAGGACCGGCGCGCCTGCTTACCGGGCCGCGGCCGAGTCGCGCAGCACCACCAAGGGGCGCAGCGTAGCGAGCGTCTTGGGGCCGATGCCGCTCACCGCATCGAGTTCGTCGACGGTGGCAAAGCCGTTGTGCTCGGCGCGGTAGCGCATGATGCGGCGGGCCAGGGCCGGGCCAATCTCGGGCAGTCGCTCGAGCGCGGCCGCCGGGGCCGTGTTCACGTTCACCTTGCGCGGCGCGGTGCGGACGGTCATGGACGGCGGCACGCCCGATGCCTTGACCGTTTGGTAGAGCGCGGGCGGGCGCTTGGGCACGGCCCACCGCTCCTGCGCCTCTTGCACCAGCAGGCCGCCCCAAAACAGCGCGGACACCGTGAGGAGCGCCATCGCTTCCCGGCGCGTGATCGACAGGCGGTGCTGTACATCGTAAAGCCATTGCATCGCTTCCGGTGGACATCTGAGGGGTATGCATCGTATACGTCAGACACACGCTCCTTGCCCATTGTAACGCCCCATGCCCGGACGCTCCATCGTTCGTACCGATGCCCTGGTTTTGCGCCGTTTGGCCTACGGCGAGACGAGCGCCATCGTCACGCTCTTTACCCGCGAGCGCGGCAAGGTGGCCGTCATGGCCCGCGGCGCGCGCCGCCCCAAGAGCCCCTACGGCGCTTCGTTGCAGCCTATGGCCCATGCCGAGGTGGTCTTTTATCATAAGCCCACCCGCACGCTCCAAACGCTCAGCGAGAGCAGCCTGGTGGAACCGCTCCACCGCATCAGCGACGCGCTCGAGCCCATCACGCTCGGCCTGCAGGTGATGGAGCTGCTCGATCAGCTCCTGGAGGACGAAGACCCGCAGCCGCCGGTTCTGAATATCGCTATCGATATTTTGCGGGCCCTGCACCGCGGCGGCCCGCGCCTCGCCAACGTGTGGCCCTTCGCGCAGCTCCGCCTGTCGGGCGCGATGGGGGTGGCGCCCGCCGTCACGCGCGCCTCCATTACGGCCATCACCGACGACCGCGGCTGGCTCTCGCTCGCCAACGGCAACGTGTACCCGCTCGACGGCCGTCCGCGGGCCGGCACCAAGGCCTCGCGTGAAGCGCTGCGCGCCTTTGCCGTCTTCGCCCGCGCCGCCCTCGCCGATGTGCTGCGCATGCGCCTCGCCCCCGATGTGCGCGCCGAGGTGGGGCAGCTCATCGACGACTACCTCCGCTACCACTTCGAGGACGCCTACCGCCTCAAAAGCCGCGCGGTCATCCAGCAGCTCCGCGCCCCACAGTAACAACGTGTTAGGGATGGCCAAACGGCCCCTCGGATCGGTAGGGGCAACGGCACGCCCAACGCCCAAAACAGCTTAACCGTCTTGTCATCGCGAGCAACGACCGGCGGGAATGACGTGGGGGCCGGAGGTCATATCTATGATGGGGCCAGAGGTCATGCCCGTGGTGGGGCCGAAGGTCATATCTATGTTCTATGTATGGTGCGATCTCCGGGTACGAAGGCAACGGCCGATTGCGGAGAGTGCCCGCACGGCAGGTGTGCACGCATCGCCCCCAAACACCAAACGCCCGCCCGCAGCAGCGGACAGGCGTTTGTGTATTTACAACAGGTACTGCGCAAACGTCGGTCAGGCCTCATCGCCGGAAGACATCAATCCTCTTGGAATGGAGGCAAGACTTCCGACGTAAAAGAAGCCTATAAAAAAGATATGGAGTGGTCATTTTAGTTTCAATCCTCTTGGAATGGAGGCAAGACTTCCGACCTGCCGAGGGCATCGTGCCGGAGAAGCACGTACGCCGCGCGTGGTTTCAATCCTCTTGGAATGGAGGCAAGACTTCCGACGCTCACACTCATGCACGAGATAGGGCACGTCTTTTTGGGGTTTCAATCCTCTTGGAATGGAGGCAAGACTTCCGACGAAAACGCCGATGAGGCGGGGCAGGTCGAGGAACAGTGGGTGTTTCAATCCTCTTGGAATGGAGGCAAGACTTCCGACGCGTGGTCAGCCACGTTCTCAACACGTCACGCATCTGGTTTCAATCCTCTTGGAATGGAGGCAAGACTTCCGACGGTACCTGAAAGAGAGGTGAATACCGGTGCGAAAGGCAGCGGTTGCGGCCGCTGCAGGCCGTTGGTCGTAGCTCGGAGGCGTCATTTCCGCAGACCCTGTGCTAGCATGCGCTTGCTTCATGGCTTTTGATGAAGCCATCGTGAAGGCATTTTGCGCAACCCTATGTAAAAGAACATCTTGCGCGTGTGCCGCAGACCCCCCGCCTTGAGCGGACATTTTAGGTCTGCAACGCGCGTTGAATTCAATGGCATAGCACTGATTTCAACGCCACACGATTGCAGGGTATGTAAGCGGCTGGAGAATGTCAAGCGCCGCGGCCCACTTTTTCTGTGCGGTGGGCTGACGGGCGCGGTGGACTGCCCGACTGCGGAGATTGCCCGGCTGGGGAGATTGCCCGACTGCGGAGATTGCCCGACTGCGGAGATTGCCCGACTGCGGAGATTGCCCGGCTGGGGAGATTGCCCGGCTGGGGAGATTGCGCTTTCAGGATGACCTAAAGGCCCCCACGCTCACTGCGTTCGCTCGCAATGACAACAGCGGTTGATGAAAAATAGAGCGTCGATGGTTCAGATGGCTATTCGGGGTGGTCTGCCCAGCTGCACGCGCAGCGCACGGAAACAACTCACCCTTTTCATCGGCCCCGTCGTGTAACGCCCGGCCCGGTCGGATAACGTAACATTGCAGGCGGACCTGTCGCGCGGCTCGTGGGATATTACTTCCGTGCGAGGCGGTGCGCCTGCCTCGCCCCCACGCCACTTTCTGACACGATGCGCCTATCGCCATGACCCCGACCGATGCCATCCGCGCCGAAGATCAGTCGATTTGGCTCGACTACATCCGCCGCAGCCTCATGCAAAGCGGCGACTTGCATCGCCTCATTGCGGAGGACAACCTGCGCGGCATGACCTCCAACCCGTCCATCTTTCAGAAAGCCATTGGCGGCACCGGCGAGTACGACGCCGACCTGCACGCCCTGGTGGAGGCGCAGCCCGACGCGCCCGCCGAGGCGCTCTACGAACAAATCGCCATTGCCGACATCCAGCGCGCCGCCGACATCATGCGGCCCGTGTTTGAGGAGACCGGCACCGACGGCCTCGTGAGCCTGGAGGTGTCGCCCCACCTGGCCCGCGATACCGAGGGCACCATCACCGAGGCCCGCCGCCTGTGGCACGCCGTCAACCGCCCCAACCTGATGATTAAGGTGCCCGCCACCGACGCCGGCATCCCGGCTATCGAGCAGCTCATCAGCGAGGGCATCAATGTGAACATCACCCTGATGTTTTCGCTCGACCACTACGAAGCGACCGCCGAGGCCTACATCCGCGGGCTGGAGCGCGCCAACGACCCCACGGGCATCCACTCGGTGGCTTCGTTCTTTGTGAGCCGCGTGGCGGTGATGGTCGACGATCTGCTCGACGAAAAGGATGTCGATGTCGACTTCAACGGAAGTGACGTGGCCATTGCCAACGCCAAGATGGCGTATCAGCGCTTCCAAGAAATCTTTCATGGCGATCGCTTTGCCGCCCTCCGCGCGGAAGGCGCGCTCGTGCAGCGCCCGCTGTGGGCCTCCACCAGCACCAAGCACCCCGAGCGCTCCGATGTGCAGTACGTAGAGGAGCTCATCGGCCCCGAAACGGTCAACACCATTCCGCCGGATACGCTGGATGCCTTCCGCGACCACGGCACCGTGCGCGGGGCGACCGTCACCGAAACCCTCGACGACGCCCGCGCGGTCCTGTCTGGGCTGGCCGACGCCGGCATCGACCTCGACGACGTCACCGAGGCGCTACAGGAAGAGGGCATCGACAAATTTGTGCGCCCCTTCGACAACCTCCTCGACGCCATTGAGGAGAAGCGCGCGCAGCTTGCAGGCGGTACCGGACCGGCACGCTACGCCCTCAGCGCAGACACCGAATCGGCGGTTGAGGAGCAACTGGCGGCCTGGGATGCCGCGGACTTCGGCGCGCGCTTCTGGCGGCACGATCCCACGCTGTGGGCCGATGTGGACACCCCCGAGCTGGCCAACCGCATGGGCTGGCTCACGCTGCCCGCCCGCATGAATCGCCACCTGGCCGACCTGACGGCCTTCGCCGATGCCGTCCGCGATACTATTGACCACGTGGTGGTGTGCGGCATGGGCGGCTCTAGCCTCGCCCCGGAGGTGTACAGCGATGTGTTTGGCGCAGCGGAGGGCTATCCGTCGCTCACCGTGCTCGACAGCACGCACCCCGAGCACCTGGAGGCCCTGGCCGATACGCTCGACCTCAACCGCTCGCTGTTTCTGATTGCGTCGAAGAGCGGCACCACCGTTGAAACGCTCTCGTTCTTCCGCTTCTTCTGGGATCGCGTACAGGCCCTTACCGACACGCCGGGCGACCACTTCGCCGCGGTCACCGATCCGGGCTCAAAGCTCGTGGCGTTGGGCGCAGAGCGCAACTTCCGACGCGTGTTTACAGCCATGCCCGACGTGGGCGGGCGGTACTCGGCACTCACGCACTTTGGCCTCGTGCCGGCTGCGCTCATGGGCGCCGACCTGCACGGGCTGCTGTTTCGGGCGGGCCTCAAGGCAACGGCGGAGGGCTTCGCGGCGCCCGCGACAGCTCCGCACGACGGCCTCAAACTGGGCGCGGTGCTGGGCGCGCTCTGGAACGACGGCCGCGATAAGCTGACGTTTGTGCCCAGCGCGGGCCTTGCGGCGCTTCCGGCCTGGCACGAACAACTGATTGCCGAGAGCACCGGCAAGGATGATGTGGGCCTCGTGCCGGTGGCCGGCGAACCCCTCGCCGGGCCCGACGCCTACGACGACGATCGCGTGTTCATCCACTTTCACCTGGAGGGCGCGGAGGACGAGGCGCTGCACGAGACCCTCGATGCGCTCGAAGCAGCCGGCCACCCGGTCCTGCGCATCGCCCTGCGCGACACCACCGACCTCGCCCGCGAGATGTACGTGTGGGAGGTCGCCGTGGCCGCTGCCGGGGCCGTGATGGGCATTCAGCCGTTCAACCAGCCGAACGTGGAGGCCGCCAAGAAGCACGCCAAGGCCGCCATGACGGGCGACGACCCCGCCGGCGACGCCGTCTCCACCGTCGATGGCACCGACACGGCCGCCCTTACCGACGCGCTGCGCATGTGGATGGGCACCGTGCAGCCGGGCGACTACCTGTCGGTTCAGGCCTATCTCGCCCCGAATGCTTCCACCGATGACGCCTTGCATACCCTGCAAGCCCGCCTGCGCGACCGCCTGCAGGCAGCCACCACCCTGGGCTACGGCCCGCGCTTCCTGCACTCGACCGGGCAGCTGCACAAGGGCGGCCCCAACACGGTGCGCGTGCTGCAACTGGTGGACACGCCCACGGCCGATGTGCCGGTGCCTGAAACGGACTTCACCTTCGAGGCGCTGATCCGCGCGCAGGCCCTGGGCGATTACCACGCGCTGCGCGACCAAGACCGCACGGTGCTGCGCATCCACCTGGGCCCCGATCCCGCATCGCGGCTCTCTGTGCTGATCGCCGCGCTGGAAGATGCACAGGCCCAAGCGACAGCGTAGCCACCACACGCTCGTTACGCTCCTTTCCACGCCCACCAACCACACTATGAACGGACTCTTTGAGTTCTGGTACATGCTGCCGGTTTCCGTCGTCTTTGCCACCGTGGCGCTTGGTTCGGGCGTGGAAGGGGCCACGTTTTTCTCGCCGTTTTTCATCCTGGTGCTGGGCCTCGACCCCATGACGGCCATCGGGGCGGGGCTCATCACCGAAGTGTTTGGCTTTAGCAGCGGACTGTATTCGTACGTCCGCCGTCGCCTCATCGACTATCGAATGGGCGGACAGCTTTTGGCCGTGGCTGTACCTATGGCTCTGGCAGGCACGTACGCGGCGCACTTCATCGCCGACGACATTCTAAAAACCATCCTTGGCATGGGCTTGGTCGCCGTTGCCATCAGTTTTGTGCGCACGCCCGATGCGGAAACAGTCAGCGCGCTGAATGACGATGCCGTTGTAGATGCCGACGAAGCCGAGCGCTGCGTGACCCCCTCCGATGGAGAGGAAGTCTGTTACCGCGTCTTCAATCGCACTGAAGGACTCTTCACCGGTGGCATTGGCGGGTTGTTTATTGGAATGGTATCCACCGGTCTAGGCGAGATGAACGGGTACTTGCTCCTGCAGCGCTGCCGCATTCCCTCCCGCGTGGCCATTGCTACGAGCGTCTTTGTGGTGGCCGTAACGGCCCTCGTGGCCTCGGCCGGGCACGTCGTCGAGTTTGTGCGTGCCGGCGGCGATCAGCTTACGCAGTTGCTGCACCTGCTGCTGTGGGTGGTGCCCGGCGTGGTGGTGGGCGGACAAGTGGGGCCTGCGGTGGCCGAGCGCATCCCCGACCGCGTGCTAGAGCTCGGGATGGGCGTGCTGTTTCTCCTGGTTTCGGGCATCCTCCTGGCCGAAGTGGCTCTGACCTAATTCTCACGTGCTATGATTGATGCTTTTGTGTTTGACCTCGACGGCACCCTGGTGCAGACCGAGCGCCTAAAGGCCCGCTCATATGCACAAGCCGCGGAGGAGCTATGCCCCAATGGCCTCTCTGAAGACGCTGTCCTCAATGCTTACAGAGACGTGGTGGGGCGCTCGCGTGAGCATGTGGCCACCACGCTCATGGAACGCTTTGACCTGACCGACGCGGCCCACGAGTACATGGAGGCGCAGGATGGTGAAGCACACGCACCCTGGCAGGCCTTCGTCAACGTGCGTCTCGGCTACTACAATGCCATGATGCGCAACCCCGACACCATTCGCGACCACCGGTGGACGCACACCATCGGCCTGTTGCAGGCCGCCCGCTCCAACCAGTGTGCCGTGGCGCTGGCTACCACCTCGCGGCGCGACCAGACCGAGCGCGTCCTTGAGGCCCTCGGCCTTGCTGATGCGTTTGACTGCATCGCCACCGCCGATGACGTGCAAGCAACCAAGCCGCACCCCGAGATTTATCGGCTCGTTGCTGTTACGCTTGGCATTCGTCCCGATCATTTGTTGGCTATCGAAGACTCGCCGGCAGGCGTGCAGGCTGCCCGAACCGCCGGCTTGCATTGCATAGCCGTTGCGACAGACTTTACCCGAAACGCCTTGTACGACGCCGATTTGTTGCCCAGCGACCGGATCGTCGACGATCCGAACACGCTGCCAACAGCGGTTCAATCCCTCCTCGACACTCAATCATCAGACGCCTAATCCGTATGACGCTTGGAATGGTAGGACTTGGCAAGATGGGTGCCAACATGACGCGCCGCCTCTTGCAAGACGATCACGACGTGGTGGGCTTCGACCTGAATGAGGACGCCGTCGCCGCCATTACGGACGAAGGAGCCGCCGGCGCCCCCACGCTGGAGGCTCTCGTCGACCGGCTCGACGCACCGCGCGTCTGCTGGATCATGGTGCCGGCCGGCGATCCCGTCGACCAAACCATCGACACGTTGCTTCCGCTGCTAGAGGCGGGTGACATCCTCGTCGATGGCGGCAACTCGAACTACAAAGACACGCTCCGCCGCGCCGAGCGCGTGCACGACGCGGACCTTCACTACGTCGATGTGGGCACCTCGGGCGGCGTGTGGGGGCTGGAGCAAGGCTACAGCATGATGGTGGGCGGCTCCGACGAAGCCGTCGATGTCCTCCGTCCGGCCCTCGAAACGCTCGCGCCGGGGCCCAACAAGGGCTGGGGGCATATGGGCGCCGTGGGCAGCGGGCACTTCGTCAAGATGGTGCACAACGGCATCGAATACGGCGTCATGCAGGCGTATGCCGAAGGATTTGACATCCTGCAGGCCAAAGACGACTTCGACCTCGACCTCCATCAGGTGGCCGAGACGTGGCGCTTTGGCTCGGTCATTCGCTCGTGGCTGCTCGACCTGACCGCCCGCGCCCTGGAAGACGGCGATGCCCTGGACGACATCGCGCCGTGGGTGGACGACTCGGGCGAGGGCCGCTGGACCGTGAAGGAGGCCATTGACCTCGACGTGCCGGCGCCGGTCATTACCGATGCGCTCATCAGCCGCCTGAATTCCCGCGTGGAAGACTCCTACACGCACAAGCTGCTGGCAGCCATGCGCAATCAGTTTGGCGGCCACGACGTGAAGGAGAGCAACGACTGATGATGTTGGCGCGCCGCATGACCCATCGGTGTCCGTAACCCACCAATCGAACAAGACATTCAACCATGGCCCCGATCGATCCGCACCTGTTTGTCATCTTTGGCGCCACCGGCGACCTCACCAAGCGCAAGCTGCTGCCCGCGCTGTACCACCTCATGCAAGAGGCCGGCGTCGCCGAGCAGTGCTACATCCTGGGCGTGGCCCGCTCGGAGTGGTCGGACGACGACTTCCGCGCCGAGGCCCGCGATGCGCTCGCGGACGAGGAGCTGGGCCACTGGTGCGACGAGCATCTGTTCTACCAATCCATTGGCTCCAACTCGCAGCGCTACGATGCCCTCCGCGACCGCGTGGAGGCGCTGGAGGCCGCGCACGACCTGCCCGGCAACCGCGTATTTTACCTCTCGCTGCCGCCGGCGGTGTACGGCGACACGGTGGAGGCCATCGGCGAGGTGGGACTCAACGCGAGCGACGGGTGGACGCGCGTCGTCATCGAAAAGCCGTTTGGGCACGACCTGGCCTCGGCGCAGCAGCTCAACGAGCGCATCCACCGGCACTTCTCCGAGGACGAAATCTACCGCATCGACCACTACCTGGGCAAAGAAACCGTCCAGAACCTGCTGGCCTTTCGGTTTGGCAATGCCATCTTCGAGTCGCTCTGGAATCGCGACCGCATCGAGCGCGTCGAGGTCACCGTGGCCGAGCCGCTGGGCGTGGGCACGCGCGCCGGGTACTACGACGACGCCGGCCACCTGCGCGACATGGTGCAAAACCACCTCACGCAGCTCTTTACGCTTGTGGCCATGGAGCCGCCGGCCACCTTTGGTGCAGACGCCATCCGCGGCGAGAAGGTGAAGGTGCTGCGGGCCACGCGGGCCATTGACAAGTCACAGGTTGTCTTTGGCCAGTACGATGCCGGTACCGTAGCCGACGAAGAGGTGCCCGCCTACCGCGCCGAAGACGGCGTGCCCGACGACTCGGACACCGAGACGTTTGTGGCCCTTCCGCTGTACGTTGACAACTGGCGGTGGCAGGGCGTGCCGTTTTACCTCCGCACCGGCAAGCGCCTGCCCGAAAAGCGCACCCAGATTGCCGTGCACTTCCGCTGCGCGCCCGTCTCCATCTTTGAAACGGAAACCGGCGGCGCGTGCGACGTCAACCCCAACGTGCTCGTCATCACCTTGCAGCCCAACGAGGGCTTCGATCTGCACTTTGAGGTGAAGAAGCCCGGCGACGGGATGCAACTGGCCACACAGCGCCTCGACTTTCGATACAAAGATGCGTTTGGCCCCATTCCCGACGCATACAGCACGTTGATCCGCGACATCATCACGGGCGATCAGACGCTGTTCGTGCATAGTGACGAGGTAGAAGCATCGTGGCGCCTGTACACGCCCCTCTTGGCGGCCGACCTGCCGGTGCACACCTACCCGGCCGGAAGCTGGGGGCCGGAGGCGGTAGCGCAGTTGCTGCCGCGCTGGACGAACGGCGCGGTGCCCGCGTCCGAAGGAGCCGCCGCGTAGGCGCTCCCGACGGCCGTCAGATGCCGGAGGCGATGAGGAGTTCGATGTCGCGGTGGCTCATGCCAAACATGGTCGCCAGGCTCTTTTTGGTGAGATGCTGGCGGTACACGTAGGTGCCATTGCGCAATCCTTCGTCGCGCCATAACGCCTCGTTGATGGAGCCCGCCTCGCCGATGCGGATGAGGTACGGCACCAGCACGTGCGTGAGCGCATAGCTGGCCGTGCGCGCCGCGTTCGAAGGCATGTTGGGGACGCAGTAATGAATGATGTCGTGCCGGCGGAAGATGGGCTTCGAGTGGGTGGTGGGGCGGCTCGTCTCGATGCAGCCGCCCTGGTCCATCACCGCATCGACCACCACGCCGCCCGCGGTCATCTCGGCCACCATGTCTTCCGTCACGAGCATGGGCGACCGCTGGCCGTCCGACATCATCGCCCCAATGACGACATCGGCCGAGCGCACCGCCTGCCGGATGTACTGCTCGCTGGCCATGGCCGTCGTCACGCGGCGGTCGAGGTAGTGCTCTAGCGTGCGCAGCTGGCCGAGCTCGGTGTCCAGCACAATGACGTGGGCGCCGTAGCCCAGCGCCGTCCGCGCGGCCCACTCGCCCACCACGCCCGCGCCCAAAATGACAACCGTCGCCGGCGGCACGCCCGAGATGCCGCCCAGCATGACGCCCTTTCCGCCCGCATTGCTCTCCAGGTAGCGCCCCGCCACCTGGATGGCCATCGAGCCGGTAATCTCGTGCATCATACGGATAAGCGGAAACGTACCGTCCGGGTCGCGGATGAACTCGAACCCGACGCCCGTGATGCGATGGTCCATCAGGTGCTTCAAAAAATCGGGCGTGGTGCCGCCCAGGTTCAGCGCCGAGATGAGCAACTGACGCTCCTGCAGATAGCCGAGCTCGTCGTCCCCGGGCGGGCCCACCTTCACGATGAGGTCGCAATGGCCGTACAGGTCGCCCGGCCCGTCCATCAGCTCGGCGCCCGCCTCCATGTACTCGTCGTCCTGAAAGTGCGCCTGCCGGCCCGCGCCTTGCTCCACGTACACCTCGTGTCCATTGGCCACCAGGGTGCTGGCGCCGGTGGGCGTAAGCGCCACGCGGCGCTCCTCGTTGGCCACCTCGCGGGGCACCCCAATACGCAACGCTTCGTGATCGCTGGAGCGCTTTAGGCGCCGTTCCATCGTCATGAGGCCTTGCTCGCTCGCAAGGCCCTGCAGCGAAGGGATTTCCATAAACGCAGTTGATTGCCAAAAGACAGGTATGCCCCGCGCCGGATGCTGGGGCCTACCGGGTAATATAACGCTCCGGCCGGAGAGTGTCATCCCGGCGCGGCAGGTGCTATCCTTGAATTTCCGTGACCAGCTCAATCTCTTTGAGCACGGCTTGCACCTCGAAGCACTCCTCGAAGGTGCCCTCGTACACCGTGGCCTTGCCCTGCGTATGCACCGTCCAGGCATGCTTTTCGGCCTGACTGCGCGAGCATCCCGTGGCCTTCACCAGCTGACCGATCACCTCCTCGAAGGTGTGCACGTCATCGTTGTACAGGATCACCGCCCAGGGCTTATCGGTGCCGGTACCGTCGTCGGTACGCTCTTCGGTGGTTACGTCGGGCGTGGCCGGTTCGATGGTGGGAGACGGTGCTTCGGGCATGGAACTACGGGCGCTAAGACGAGCGAGCAGCGAACGTTGGAGGCTAAGCCGCAGCGGCATCAACGGCCGCTACAGTAATCGTGTAATTCTCCGTCACCGGGTTGGCGAGCAACTTTTCGCAGGCGGCTTCCGCAACGGCGCGAGCCGCTTCGGCATCGGCGGCGTCGATGGTCAGCTCCACCCGCTTGCCCATGCGCACGTCTTCGACCTGCGGATAGCCCAGGTTGTCGAGCGCGTGGTGCACGGCTTTCCCTTCGGGATCGAGGATGGACGGGCGCAGCGTAACGGCAATCGTGGCTTTGTACATAACACAGAAGCTTGAGCATGGAAAGCGGACGGCAGACGTACGAGCGGTATGCGCTGCGGGTTCACGCGCACGGCACGTTCACCGCGCTTCGCAGGGCCCGCGAGGCCCCCGGTGCTCACTCCTCCCCCGGCGCCCGCGCACCGTCGGAGGGGCCCTGCTCGATGGGCGCCGGCGTGGCCAGGGCCTTCCCCAGCTGGTAGATGGCACGGCCCACCCCGTGCGCCAGGTACACCATCAGCACAATGAACAACCCCAGGGCCTGCAACCCCACGATGAGCACGCCCGCCAGCACGTACAGGGCCGTCTTTTGGGGATGGGCCCGCACGTAATCGACCGTTGGGGTAGGGATGCTGTCAAACTCGATGCTCGACACCATGAGCGCCGAGAGGGCCACCACCACGGGGATCATGACCGACGCGGTATCAAGGCGCAGCGTATCGGCCCAGGCCGACTGCTCGGCGGCCAGGATGAGGGCCACCAGCGCGATGCCTTGCCCGGGAATGGGCAGTCCTTCGAAATAGTCTTTGCGCTCGCCGTCGTAGCTCATGTTGTAGCGCGCCAGGCGCACCGCCCCGCAAAGCGCCGGCAGCGCGGCCACGATCATGCCGATGGGCTCAAGGTCGTGCAGGCCGTAGGTGTACACGAGGTACGCCGGTGCCACCCCAAACGACACCACATCGCTGAGCGAGTCGAGCTCTACGCCAAACGGACTGGCGGCGTTGGCGAGGCGCGCGGTCATCCCGTCGAGCAAGTCGAAGAACGCCGCCAGGATGATGAGCCACGCAGCCATGACGTACGCCCCCTCATGAATCTGCGTAAGGGCCAAGAAGCCGCTGAACAGGTTCATGAGCGTAAAGAACGACGGCACCGCCACGCGCGGGGGCGGGCGTTCGCCGCGCTGCTCGCGCCGGGCCGAGCGGTAGGCCTTGTATCGATGCCGAATGCGCCGCGGATCGGAGCGGGCGCCGGGCGACGAGGAATCGGAAGCAGGCATTAGGGCGTGGTGGCGGTCTGTTCAGAAGCATCGGCAGCCGCCGGGGGCGCATCGGGGAACGTCCCCAGCACGGTTTCACCCGCCCGCACCACATCGTCCACGGTAGCGGTAACCTCCACGCCCGGCGGCACGTGTACGTCCATGCGCGATCCAAACTTCACGATCCCGAAGCGCTCGCCCGCCCGCAGCGTATCGCCGGTCTCCACATGAAAGACGATGCGCCGCGCCACGGCACCGGCAATTTGCTTAAACAGCACCTTGGAGCCGCTGGGGTGGCGGGTGCCAATCTCGGAGCGCTCGTTCTTCTCGCTCGCCTTTGGGTGCCACGCCACCAGGTAATCGCCCGGCCGGTACTTTACGTACTCAACGACGCCGTTGGCCGGCGCGCGGTTTACGTGCACATCGAGCGGCGAGAGAAAGATGGAAATGCGTGTAGACGGCCCCTTGAGGTACAGGGGCTCGTTCTCCTGCACAACCTCTACCACGCGGCCATCGGCCGGTGCCACAAACGCTTCGCCGTTGCGGGCCACCGGCGGCGTGGTGCGGTCGGGATCACGAAAGAAGTACACCGTGAAGGCCACCAGGGCCACAGCCAGCACAAGCACCGGCGCGCGCGTCATCCACGACTGCAGCCACAGCGAACCGATACCCAAAAGAAGCGCCAGCACCGTAGCACCGGCAATAAGCGAATAGCCTTCGCGAGCAATCACAGACAAATCGAGGGGTCGGGAGAGCGATGATACGAGGAGGCGCTACTGCTGCACGAGCGGAGCCGCCGTGCCCCACGTCGCGCCAAACACGAAGTCGGCCAGCGTCTTGCGCGAGCGCGGGGCCGTTTCGCCGGCTTGCATCTTTTCGGGCAGCTGCTCCGGATCGCCCAGGTAGCCCAGCGCAAGGCCCGTCACCGGCTCCACGTCCTCCGGCAGATCAAACGTTTCGTGGATTACGTCCGGCTCGATGCCCGCCATCTGGTGCACGTATAGCCCACGCATGGTGGCTTGCAGGGTGAGCGCCGCCGAGGCCGCGCCCAAGTCGTGGCGCGCGTGCGGATTCGACCGTCCATTTTTCGCAAAGGTCGTACGCACCAGGCCCAGCAGGAGCACCGGCGCCGTTTGGGCCCACGCCTGGTTGAACGAATTCAAGCACGAGAGCACCGCTTCGTAGTGGGCAGCATCACCGTCACGGCGCGCAATGATGTAGCGCCACGGCTGCTCGTTGTACGACGACATCGTCCAGCGCGCCGCCTCCAGCACCTCGCGGAGCGTCTCCGCAGGCACCACGCGGTCGGCAAAGGCCCGCGGACTAAACCGGTTACGAAAGGGCGCGTCAATGCTATGGTGGGTGTCGGCCCGCTTCACATCGGGCGTAGCGGTCGTGTCGGTAGCCACGGAAAATGAGGGTTGATGGGCATAAATGAACGAGCGTATGCTGTACCTTCCGTAGAGGCAAAGGTTCGTGCGCACAGCGCGCCCGTCATAATTTGCGTAATTTTTCGGATGCGTCGCCTGCGGCGGGGATCCTTCCGCACCCGTTGCCCGGTTTCATTGGGTGTTGCTCTACTCATCACGCGCCACGCCTATGTCTACGTACGACGTCGCCATCATCGGAGGCGGCATTGTGGGCCTTGCCACCGCCTACCGGCTCACGCAACGCGCCCCCGATGCGTCGGTGGTGGTGCTGGAGAAGGAAAGCCGTGTGGCGGCGCACCAAACCGGGCGCAACTCGGGCGTCATCCACGCCGGACTGTCGTACACGCCGGGGTCGCTCAAGGCCAAAAACTGCCGCGAAGGGCGCCGCATGCTCGTCGAGTTTTGCGAGCGCGAGGGCGTGGCGTACGACCTGTGCGGCAAGGTGATTGTCGCCACCCGCGAAGAGGAGCTGCCCATCCTTCAACGGTTGGAGGCCACCGGACGCCAAAACAAGATTGCGTTTGAGCGGATTGGCCCCGAACGCCTCCGCGAGATTGAGCCGCACACGCGCGGGCTGGCGGCGCTGCACGTGCCCAACGAGGGCATCGTAGACTATACCGGCATGAGCGAAGCGCTTGCGCGCATCATCCGCGAGGCCGGCCACGACATTCTGCTGAACACTGCCGTACGCACCCTGCACACGGCCCGCACCGGCGTGACGCTGCAAACCACCGCGGGCGACGTGCAGGCGCGCTACGTGGTAAACTGCGCGGGGCTCTACGCCGATCGCATCGCGCAAATGAGCGGGCAAGACCCCGAAGCCAAGGTGGTGCCCTTTCGCGGCGAGTACTATCAGCTCGTTCCCGAGCGGCGCCACTTGTGCAACACGCTCATCTATCCCGTCCCCGATCCGGCGTATCCGTTCCTCGGCGTCCACTTTACGCAGATGATTGACGGGCGCGTGGAGTGCGGCCCCAGCGCGGTGCTCGCGTTTGCCCGCGAGGGGTATCGCCTCACCGATGTGAACTGGCCCGAGCTGTGGGACATCCTCACGTATCCGGGCTTCTGGCGCCTAAGCGCCACCCACTGGCAAAAGGGGCTGATGGAACTGGTGCAGTCGCTCAGCAAACGCTACTACGTCCACAAGGCCCGCCACCTGATTCCAGAGGTAACGGTCGACGATTTCGAACCGGCACCGTCGGGCGTGCGGGCGCAAGCGCTGCACCCGGATGGCACGCTGGAGGATGACTTCTGGATCAAGACCACCGACCGCGTCGTGAACGTCATCAACGCGGCGTCGCCGGCCGCCACCGCCTCGCTGAGCATCGGACAGCTTATCGTCACGCGCTACCTCGAACAGCGCCTGTCTTCGGTGACGGCTACGGCGGCGTAAGTCCTCCTGCACCCGAACGCTTTGTGCCGTGGCTGCTGCCCCCTCAAACGATACGTGGAACGATGCCCTGCAGCTGATTATGGCGGTGGGGGGGCTG
Organism: Salisaeta longa DSM 21114; assembly: GCF_000419585.1. Lineage (NCBI taxonomy): Bacteria > Pseudomonadati > Rhodothermota > Rhodothermia > Rhodothermales > Salisaetaceae > Salisaeta > Salisaeta longa. The sequence goes on along the minus strand of NZ_ATTH01000001.1, from coordinate 43,208 downwards.
GCGCTCTTTCTGGTGCTGCTGTACGAGATGGAGGTGCCGCCGCGCGATGGGAGCTTCCTGAACCCGCCGCTGGTGGCGCTGGCGGGCGTTATCTTGCTGTGGCCGCTGCGCAAGCGGCCGGCTGTGCAGGCCCTGCTGGTGTCGGGCGGTACGCTGTTGCTGCTGTGGATTCTGGACACCGTAAGCGGCATCCTCATTCCGTTTGTGGCGGTTTATCTGCTTGCCTACCTGCTGAATCCGGTCGTTACGCACCTTCACGAGCGTCGGGGCATTCCCCGCTGGGCGTCGTCCCTCACCACCACGCTGCTTGCGGTGGGCGCGCTGGTTCTGTTCTTTTTCGTGGTGGCCCCCAACCTCGTCGGCCAGCTCGACAGCCTCTCGCAGCGTCTCATCACGGCCGTCGAGGAGGTACGTGCCTGGCTTGGCACCACGAACATCATTGAGCGGGTGGCTGAGGCGAGCGGCCTGTCGAAGCAGCGCCTGTTGGATCAGGGCGCGGCGCTCATCGAGCAGCAGGTGGAGCAGCTTCCGAGCACCATCGAAGACCTGATGCAGTCGGTGGGCTCGGTGCTGGGCGCGCTCACGCTCGTGGCACTGGTGCCCGTGCTGCTGTTTTACACGCTCAAGGACTACCCGCGCATCCGCGATGCGCTGATCGCACTCTCTCCCACAGCCAACGGCCGGCGCGACTACCTGCTGAAGGCGGGCGGCATCGTGGGGCGGTACCTGCGCGGGCAGCTCATCATCAGCGGCATTGCGACGTTGAACGTGTCGGTGGCGCTTTACCTGTTCGATGTGCCGTTTTGGCTGCTGATTGGCCTGCTTACGGGCGTGCTCAACTTCATCCCCAACATTGGCGCGCTCATCAACACGGGCGTCGGCGCGCTGCTTGCCTTTGCCTTTAGCGGCTGGGTGAGCGCGGCCGTCGTGGTGGGCGTGCTCCTCGGCCAGTACACCCTGGAGCAAAGCCTGCTTACGCCCAACGTGATGCAGTATCAGGTGGGCCTGCACCCGGTGCTCGTCCTGTTCTCGCTGCTCGTCTTTGGCTCGTTCATGGGCGCCTTTGGCCTGTTTGTGGCGGTGCCCACCACGGCCATTCTCGTTACGGGCTACCGCGCCTACAGCGAGGAGCTGACGCTTGACCTGCACGCGTACAGCAACCCGCCGGGCGCGTAGCCCCGCGGCGGCCCGCTCACGAACCGCCGGTGGTATCTGGCGCGAGGGCCTGCTCTAGCGCGCGCAGTCGCTCGCCGAACGTGGAGAAGTCGCCCTGCTGCAGGGCCTCGCGGGCCTCTTGCAGCAGCTGACGCGCCCGCTGAAGCTCCGCCGCCGATCGGTCGACGCGGCGCACCGGCGTAGCTTGCGTGGCATCGCCCTGTTGCGGGCCGTCGGACTCTACGCCCGGTGTGGGCAGGAGCTGCCCCTCGAACACGGCGTTGAGGGCCTGCTCCAGCGTGGGCTCCATGGCCACCTCCTCGCCGTACGACACAATCACGCGGCGCAGCTGCGGAATGCTGATGTTTTGCGCGATGAGAAAGATCGGCTCCACGTAGAGGAACGACTCCTCGATGGGCACCACAATCAGGTTGCCGCGCACCACCCGCGAGCCCCGCTGATCCCACAGCGACAGCTGCCGCGAAATGTCGGTGTTCTGGTCGATGCGCGACTCGACCTGGTTGGGGCCATAAATCAGCTTCTCCTTAGGGAGCTTGTACGCCACAAGCTCGCCGTAATTGGGCGGGTCGCTCTTGGCCGCCACCCAGGCAATCATGTTGTCGCGGTTGGCTGGCGTAAGCGGTGTCATCAAGAGAAACTGCAGGCGCTTCTCATCGGGCAAGCGCGTTAAGACGTAGTACGGCTCAATGACCTGCTGCTGCCCCGCGTACTGCTCCATCGGCCGCTCCCACAAGTCCTCGTTGTTGTAGAACACTTGCGGCGACATCATATGATACCGGTTGTACTTTTCGACCTGAATGGTGAACAGGTCTTCGGGATAGCGCACGTGGTCGCGAAGCGTGGGCGGCATGGCATCGATCGGCTCAAAGAGCGAGGGAAACGCCGCCTGGTACGCCTTCAGGATCGGGTCGTTGGGCCGGTTGACGTAGAACGATACGTCGCCGTTGTACGCGTCCACCACAATCTTCACCGCATTGCGGATGTACTTCGTCCCGCGAAAGCGTCCACTCTGCACGGGCTCGGCATAGGGGAACGACTGACTCGTGGTGTAGGCGTCGATGATCCAGTACTGCCGGTCGTCGCCCATCACAAAGTACGGATCGCTGTCGAGCCGCAGAAACGGCGCAATCTTTTGCACCCGCTCGGTGATCCGATTCCAAAACTGGATCCTCGAATCGCTGGTCAGGTAGTCCGACAGCAAAATGTTGTAGTCGCCAAGCTCGTAGGCAAAGAGCAGCTGCCGCCATCCGGACGCGAGCGAGACGCCGCCGGTGCCCTTGTAGGAGATGTAGACGTTGTCGTCGCCCTTGGGGTAGGCCAGTTCCTGTGCCGACGTACTGACGATGCGGTAGGTAGGCACGGCCTCGCCGTAGTAGATGGCCGGCTCCTTAACGGCAAAGCTGGAGTCGGTGGTTACGGGCGGCAGGTCTTTCACCAGGAACTCCGGCGACCCTTCGGTGCCCTCGCGCGCTACGAGGTTGGCTACGGCGCCGTAGCCGTGGGTAAACTGCAGGTGACGGTTGAACCATGTGTTGGCATTGCCCGGCAGCGTCTGCGTCAACTCGCGGGCCGCGAGCATGACCTGGCGGTAGTCGCCGTTCACCATGTAGCGGTCAACATCGACGTTGTAGAAGCGGTAGTACGGGCGAATCTGCTGCAGCTGAATGTACGTGTCGATGAGCAGCCGCGGGTCCCACAGGCGGATGTTGCGCAGCGTCGACTGGTTCGTTTCGATGTCTTGACGCGTCAGGTTGGTGCGCGCGGCGTACGAGCGTTCTTCAATGGTGTTGAGGCGGTAGGCCTCGCGCGTGTTGGCAATGTTGTATTCAATGTAGGGGCGCTCCACGTTCAGCTCGTTGGGCACCACGTACACCTGCTGGACGAGCGCGGGCGCCGCCACGAGGCCCGCGGCAAGGAGCACCACATAGCCGCCGATGCCCCACCCCAGGGTGAGCCACGCGGTTTGGTAGACGCTATAGCCCACCACGCCGATGAGCACCACCGTGGCCGCAACCATCATCCACAGGGCCGGCAGCGTGACATACACGTCGGTGTAGCTGGCGCCGTACACCGTGCCGCTGGCGTTGAGCAGCAGTTCGTAGCGATCGAGGTAGTACCCCCACGCCCATCCCACCAGCAGCAGCATGACGTTCCATCCCACGTGGCGCACCACGGCGGGGCGCAGCTTAAACTGCCCTTCCTCAATGCCGATGGTGCCCGTGAGCAAGTAGGCCGTTACCACGGCCATCAGCGCAAGCACGGCCAGGCCCACCCACGCGCTCTGCAAGATCTGGATGAACGGCAGCTCCAGCAGATAGAACGAGAGGTCAAGCCCATACAGCGGATCGGTTTGACCGTAGGGCGTGGCCTGCCAGTACCGCACGAGCGCATCCCACTGGCTCGAAAACCCGAGCGCAAAAAGCAGCCCGAGGCCGCCGGACATCAGATACCCCACGCGCCGCAAGCGGGCCTTGGTGAGCGGCTTGCCGCCCACGCGTGGCGCCTCGCCCTGCTGTGCCCATTGCGACGCCCACAGCGGGGGCATCGTGCGGATCACCCACGCCACGTTGATCCCAAAGTAGGCCGTGGCCACCACAAACATGCCCACAAATAGCCCCACCTTGAGCTGCAAAATGGTGCTGTAGACAGACGCAAACGTGAGCGCGTCCATCCACAAGTACTTTACGATGATGTTTGAGCCCACGAGAAGACCCGTGAGCATGAGCCCTACAACAGCCAAAAGGGCTTGTACGCCGCGGTTGGAAAGCCAGCCAGCCATAAAACATCCGTTCGGTAGAAGAAATCCGTCCGGCATGCCAATGCCATACCGTGCGTCAGGTTCAGAGCGCAGACCCAAAGGTTACGCCTAATCCGCCTGATCCGAGAGTTCTTTTGGGTCGTGCCACTCGGCGGTTGGCTCAACGTGCGGGGCCGGCTCGGGGCCGGGGTCGTCCCATCCTTGCGCGCGGGCCGTCATGAGCGGCTCGACGGTCATGTCACGGTCCACCACAATCTGACAGGCCAGCCGGAAGCTGCCGTGCTGCTTGATGTCGTGCAGCTTTTCGTGCTCGGCCTGGGTCATCACCTCGGGCTCGCCCGCTGCGAAGCGCACCCGGCACGTGGTGCACTGGGCGTGGCCGCCGCAGCGATGGCCAATGTCGATGTGTTCGGCCATCGCCCGTACGAGGCGCGTGCCATGTTCAACGTCGAAGGTACCAACATCCTTGATGGTCAGTGTGGGCATCGGCAAAAGGGGGCAGTGTGTGAACGAGTGTGTGCGTGCGGCCCACAACGATCGGGCGGTGCATGGGCGCTTGGGGCGGCAGGCCTGCTACGCCCCGCCGCCCGCGGCTACCGGGCCTGATCAGGATAAATGGGCTTTGTGCGTGAGTGGGCCTGGTCGAAGATGATGGACGTTTCTACGTTTTGCACCTCGGGGCGCGTGGTGAGCGCACTCAAGATAAAATCGCGCAGGTGTTCGGAGCCACGTACGGCCACGTGCAGCATGAAGTCCGTGCGGCCGCCCAGGTGATACACCGCAAGCACTTCGGGCCGGTCGTTAGCGGTCGAGCGGAAGCGGTCGACGGTGTACTGCGAGTGCTTGCTGAGCTGCACCGTTATCATCGCCTGCAGCTGAATGCCCACCGCCGCGGCATCCACCGTGGCGTGAAAGCCCGTCAGGACGCCGTTCTCGCGCAGCCGGCGCACGCGCTCTAAGCACGTCGACTCGGCCACGCCCACCTCCTCGGCCAGCGTCTTGTTCTGGATGCGCGCGTCGCGCTGCATGGCGCGGAGGATGGCGTAGTCGGTATCGTCAAGCAGAGCCATAGGCGAAATGGGGTGGAGGGCAGCGGCGAACAACACATGACTACAAAGTGCAGCGAAGTCCGGGGAAATGCAACCGCTTCCGCTAGCACAGCTGCTCGGCCGTGTACGCATTTCCCCCACACGGCCCTGGCGCGTGCCCTGACACGCGCATGTGGCATTTGTCCAAGGGCTTGTGCGGATCTTGCGGGCAACACCCGCCCCTCGCAGCGCCGAAGTTACATCCGCAATCCATTGTGGCCCCCATAACGCCATAGGCCCATGCTCCGCATTCTTCTTTCGATTCTCGCCAGCGGCATCCTATTCATCGGCGCCTCTCCCCCGCCGGCCGCACCTACGCCGTACACCATTCTGCCCGATCATAGCACGCTCACGATTGCCGGCACGTCGACCCTGCACGATTGGACATGCGACGTTCAGTCGTTTGAGGGCACGCTCCGCGCCGCCCCGGCCGATTCTTCCGCAGCGGCTGTTGCCGCCATCAGCGGCGGACAACTGCGCGTCCCGGTCGCGGCCATCGAGTGCGGCAAAGACCGCATGAACAACAACCTTCGCGACGCGCTGCGTGCCGAGGCCTACCCCACCATCTTTTATATGATCGAGAGCGCCGAACTGACGGCCCTCCCAGATTCTGCCGGGGCATGGTCAAGTGCGCAGGCGACCGGCACGCTTATCATTGGCGGCACACGGCACAAGCTGACGGTACCGGGCACGGTGCAGCGACAGCCCGACGGCCAGCTGCGCATTGTGGGCGACGTGTCCTTCAAGATGTCGACGTGGGGCGTTGAGCCGCCGAGCGTCATGCTGGGTACCATCACCACCGGCGACCGCGTGACGATCGGGTTCGACATCCTCGCGGCCCCGTCGCGCTAACCCGCCACCCGCTCCTTCTGTCCCTTTTTGGTGGATCCCATGAACCGTTTACGCGCCTGCTTACTGCTGCTGTTGGTCATCGCGGTCGAACCGACCGGGGCCCACGCACAGTCCTTCGAGCTGCTGGATGCCAGCCGCTTCTGGATTCGCGGCACGTCGTCGGTCAATACGTTCACCTGCCGGGCTCCCTACGTACGCGCCGCGGGCAGGCTGCCCCTGTCGCAGCCGGTACGCGCCCGCCCCGACAGCCTGCAGCCCCGCCTTGCGGTGCCGGTGCAGCGCTTCGACTGCGGCAACGACCGCATGACAAACGATCTGAAAGAGACGCTGAAGGCGCAGGCGCATCCCACGATTCGATTTCAACTGCAACGCGTGGAACGCGTCGTGCCGCCCGACACCACCGGCGGCTGGTACCGCCTGCACGTGCTGGGCACCCTTACCGTGGCAGGCACCGAGCGCCTGGTGCGCGTGTCGGCCCGCGGGCAACGCCTGGGGCCCGGAACGTATCGCGTCACCGGCTGCAAGCCGCTTCACATGACGTACTTCGGCATCACGCCACCAACCAAGTTCATGGGGCTGATTGAGGTGCACGATCGCATCCAGGTGCATTTCGACCTGGCCGTGCAGGTTGCTTCGGCAACGCCTGCGGTGGCCGCGGTGACGGCACCGGCCCCCACACCATCCTGTTCTTCAAACTAATCATTCCCCGAGGTTATCATGCAACAACGCAACCAACAGCATCCCCCACGCTTTTTTGCGCTGCTCATGGCCGCGCTCCTTTCCATCGGCGCGCTGACGGCCCCCAACGCCTACGCCCAAGAGCGGGCGGCGTGGAAGCAGGCCGACGATGCCCGCCAAGAACGCCTCAACACGCCCTCGTACGACGAAGGCGAGCGCCTCAAGATTGGCGTACAAGCCGTGGGCGTCATGCAGCTGCTCTCGCAAAGTAACGACGGTAACACCCTGCCCGACATTGAGGGCGGCTTTCAGAGCGCTGCCGGTAACCTCACGCTCGATGCCCGCATCACCGATGGCATTGACGTGTACGCCGAGCTCTACCTGAGCAGCCCCAACCATCAGGGCGACGTGTACGACCGCGAGGGCTACCTCTACATCGACTACCTTCCGGAGCTGTTTGGACCGGTCAATGGTCTGTTCAAATACGTCGACCTGAAGGCTGGCCACATGGAGCTCAACTTTGGCGACGAGCATTACTACCGCTCGGATGTCGCCCAGGTGATGGACAACCCGCTGATTGGCAACTACATCGTTGATCCCAACACGATTGGCGTGGGCGTTGAGCTGTACGGCTTTGCCGGTCCGGTGACGGCCATGATAGGCTACAACAGCGGCGCCACCACGGGCGACTTTACCGACGGCCACCGCAATGCCTGGCTGGGCAAGGTAGCCTTGGGACGCCTGGAGGGGCCGTACCGCCTGTCAGGATCGTTTTACCGGGTGAACCAATCGCGCAACGGCCCGGGCTACCCGCTGGGCGGTTCCTCGTCGAACCTGTTCGCCGGCAACTTCAGCGGCTCGCGCTACGCAGCCATCTGGGACGGCAGCGCGACGGCGGGTCAGCTTACGCTGGGCGGCGGACAAGATGTGACGGCGTATCAAATTGACGGCCGCGCCACACCGGCGGAGGGCTTTACGCTCTCGGGCGTGTACGGCTGGTTTCAGGACGACGACACGAACGGCTTTTTCGTGAACCCCGGCGCCGGGCGCACCGGCGACGACGGCAATCCGACCGATGAGTGGATGTACTACGGCGTGACGGCGCAGTACTACGTGGCCAAGCCGCTGTACGTGGCGGCCCGCTACAACGCCGCCGCGGCCCAAACACTTGGCGATGCTAGCGCCGAGGGCACCGTGCAACGCGTACAGGCCGGATTTGGCTTGTGGGTTGTCCCGAAACAGCTGCTGTTCAAGGTCGAATACGTCAACCAGTGGGCCAGCGACTTTGCACCGAATGCGGCGCGCCTTCGCAGCCTCGACCTCGCCACCGACCCGACGTTCTATGGCGTGGTGGCCGAGATTGCCGTAAACTTCTAACCCCCGGACTTCGCACGTATCGGTGGTTCAGGCGGCCTGTTGCATGAATGCAGCGGGCCGCTTGCTTGTGGGCCACTCGCGGAGTTAGCGCAATCCTTCGGGCGTCCAGCGGTGCTGCTCCAGGTCTACGCGGCCGTCGTCGGTGAATGTGACGCCCTCGCTGCGCAAGCACTCCTCCATGAACGTAGGCGACGGAAAGTGCCGCTTGCCCGTCAGGGCACCGTGGCGGTTTACCACGCGGTGGCACGGCAGCCCGCTATCTACCGCGGCCTTTAAGGCCCATCCCACCGTGCGGGCGGCGCTGCGCTGCCCGACGGCTTCTGCGATGTCGCCGTACGTAGCCACGCGGCCCGCGGGGATTTGGGCCACCACATCGTACACGCGATCAAAAAAGGAGGACGTAGCCATAACAGAAGAAACGGATGCTTAGGCCGTGTGTGAAAACGCCTCGCGGACCGCATCCGGTTGGACAGCCGCTGCTGCTGCGTTGTTCTGCATCGCTGTAGCCTCGTTACAGCTGCTTTGAGCGCCGTGCACCTACGGCTTCCACCCCGGGCGTGGGCGGATCACCCAAACCGCTCAAACTTGGCGTACATCGCATCAATCGCGTCCGCGTACTGCTCCTCAATGGCTGCGCGCTTCAGCTTCATCGTGGGCGTTAGGGTGCCTTCCTCCACCGTGAACGGGGTGGCCAGCAGGTGGTAGTTGCGGATTTTTTCGTGCGCCGCCGCGTCGTGGTTGAAGGCGTTGAAGGTTTCCTTGGCCAAGCGCTCAACCGCTGGATCGGTGAGCAGGGCCTCGTCGCTCACCGCCACTTCGGCGTCTTCCGCGTCGCGCACATGCATGCGCAGCGTCTCCAGATCTGGCACCACGAGGGCCGTGAGGAACGGCCGGTCCTCGCCAATCACCACGATCTGGTCGATCCAGCCCTTCGTCTTGAACTGGTCCTCGATGGGCCCCGGGTAGATATTTTTCCCGCCGCGCGACACGATCATGTGCTTGATGCGGTCGGTCACCATCAGGTAGCCGTCGTCGAAGCGCCCCACGTCGCCGGTGTGGTACCAGCCGTCCGAATCAAACGCGGCCCGCGTTTCCTCGGGGCGCTTCCAATACCCGCTCATCACGTTGGGGCCCTTCACCACAATCTCCCCTTCGGCCGTTGTGAGCGCCGAGGGGTAGTCGTCGCCATGCTGCGTGCCAATCAGCGCCTCGCTCTCCAGATCCATAATGCCCACCTCCACGCCCGGCAGCACGTGGCCCACGGTGCCGTAGCGCGGCTCCTCAAGCGGATTCACGGCCATCACCGGGGCAGTCTCCGTCAGGCCGTAGCCTTCAATGATGGTCACGCCCGCCGCCTGAAAGAACGTGCCAATCTCTTTCGGAAGGGCGGCCCCGCCCGACACCGCAAACTTGAGGTTGCCACCCAGCTTCTCATGGAGCTTCGAAAACACGAGCGTATGCGCCAGCTTGTACTGTGCCCGCAGCCACGCCCCCGGACGGCGCGCCGCGGCGTAGCGCTTGCCGATGCGCACGGCCCAGTCAAACACCGACTGCTGCAGGGCGCTGCCTTCCGATGCTTGCTTGGTCACGCGGTTGTACACCTTCTCGAACATGCGCGGCACCGAGATCATTACGGTGGGCTTTGTTTCGAGCAGGTTCTGCGATACCGCCTCAATGCTCTCCGCATAGCTGATGGTGCCGCCGGCCGAGAGCACCGCCGTGAATCCCGCCGTGCGCTCAAAGGCGTGGCAGAGCGGCAAAAACGACAGGTGGTGATCGTCATCGTTGAAGGGTACGCGCTGCAGGGCAGCCTTTACGTTCGAGCAAAAGTTGCGATGCGTGAGGATCACCCCTTTGGGCTCGCCCGTGGTGCCGCTTGTGTAAATGAGCGCGCTCGTGTCGTCGGGCGTCACGTCGCGGGCGCGCTGTTCCAACGCATCGGTGTGGGCCCGCCAGTACTCGGCCCCCGTGGCCCGCGCCTCCGCCCACGCCGTCATCCAGTCCGGCGGATCGTCCGGAAGCGCATCCATCACCACCACGCGCTTCAGGTCGGGACACGCCTCGAAGATGGATTCCACCTTTTTGCGCTGTACGGGCACCGACACAACCAGCGTCTCGGCCCCGGCATCTCGCAGGATGTACCCCACCTTGGCGGGCGGAAGCGACGTGTAAATGGACACGTTCACGCCGCCTAGAATTTGCGTCGCCAGGTCTGTGATGGCCCACTCGGGGCGATTTTCGGACAGCAGCGCCACGCGATCGCCCGGCATAACGCCTTCTGAAGCCAAGTAGCCCGCCACCGCATGCACTTCGTCCTGCAAGCGCTCCCACGGAATGTTCACCCAGGTGTCGTTGGCCTTATGCCGCAGGGCCGTGTGCTGCGCGCCGTCGTAATGATCGGCGAGGCGGGTGAACAACTGCGGGATCGTGTTGAAGGCGACCTGGGCGGGCATTGACGTTGCATACTTGGAGCGGAGGACGAACCACCACGCGCCAACCGTTTAAGGAATGCCCTGTTTCCAGAGTGTTACGGACGTGTAGCGACGCCTCCGTACATGCACGCGTTCTGCCCGGCCGTACCAACGATCGACCCAACGATTCGACGAAGAAGGGGCACCATGCAAAAAGCGCCTGAGCCTTAACGGCCCAAGCGCTTCGATTGGCGTTTCGTTGTGCGGTGCCCAAGAGAGGATTCGAACCTCCACGGGCGCAATGCCCACTGGCTCCTGAAGCCAGCGCGTCTACCAGTTCCGCCACTTGGGCGTGGATAGCACCGGCTGCGGCGCACGAGGCGTCACAGCGCGCTATCAAAGACGCAGCGCGCGCTTCGGTTCCTTGCAAATTGTGTCAAGGATGCGTGGGAGGCCTTCAGATCGCTGCGCCCCCGATGGCTAGCAACGAAAACCTTGGCGTCTGACCTTTCGCATTTCTCCCCTATTGTTACGATACTGTTAACTCGCCCATAGGAACGCCCCTCCTGATCCCCATGACTCGACACGGACTGACCGAACGGCTCCGCAAAGAATTGGCGTTTACCGACGAAGACCTCGCCCTGAATCGACAGGGCAAGCTCTCGGACGCCCAGAGAAGCACCCTGGAAGGACAACGCAGCCGGCAGTCCAAGCAATTGCTTTATTTCAGCCTGGCGGTCGGTGTTGCAGGGATCGTTGGGCTATTTTATGAGCCCATGCTTGGCATCATCGCGCTGATGGCCGCGGCGGGCGCTTTTGGGTTGCGGGCACTCGGCGCGTACGGGCACCAACGGCAAGCCATCAGCCGCGAGGGCGCGTGCACGATCATTAGCGGTCCTGTCGCGCTCCATCGCACGTCCAGGGCTGGAGATACAGGGCCTGCTTTTGAGTATCATGTGTGGCTCAACGTACAGGCCACCGAACGACCCGATGGGCGTACGGTAACAGCCGCCGAACAAGTGAAGACGGTGCCGAAATCCGTTTGGGACGCCTTTGTGGACGGTGCCACGTACCGCGCCTATCTCTGCCACGAGTTTCTAGTGGCCGCCGAGTGCTTGGCCCCTCCACAAACGGACTGAGCCGCTGGAAAGACACGGCGCTTCGCTCTGCCATTCCGCAGACGACGCCCGAGACGGACTGCTGCTGCATTTCCTGGCACTATCGGGGCGCTCGTACAACTGCCCCGCATGCCTTGCAACATCGAAGTCCGTCCCGGGCGCATCCACACGTCAGCGTTTCGCACCGGACTTAGCCCAGCGTGTCGTGCACGGTTTGCCCAATGAGCGCCGGGTTTTTCACCACCGTAGCGCCCGCGGCTTCGAGCGCCGCAAACTTGGCTTCGGCCGTTCCGCTGCCGCCCGATACAATGGCGCCCGCGTGGCCCATGCGGCGGCCGGGAGGTGCCGTTTGTCCGGCGATGAAGCCAAAGACCGGCTTGCTCATGTGCTCCTTGATGTAGGTGGCCGCTTCTTCCTCAGCCGATCCGCCAATCTCGCCAATGAGCACCACGCCCTCGGTATCGTCGTCGGCCTCAAACAGCTTCAGCGCGTCCACGAAGCGCGTGCCAATGATGGGATCGCCGCCGATGCCTACGGCCGTGCTTTGGCCAAACCCGGCGCGCGTCAGCTGATCAACCGCCTCGTAGGTAAGCGTGCCCGAGCGCGAGATCACGCCAATGGGCCCCGGCTCAAAGATCATCGCCGGCATGATGCCGACCTTGCATTCACCCGGCGTAATGAGCCCCGGGCAGTTGGGGCCAATCAGGTGAGCGCCCATCTTTTGCACGTAGTGATAGGTGGGCTTCATGTCCTTCACCGGAATGCCCTCGGTGATGCAGATGATTACCTCAATGCCGGCTTCGGCGGCTTCCTGCACCGCATCGGCAGCAAACGGCGGGGGCACGAAGATAATGGAGGTGTTTGCGCCTTCCTGCGCCACCGCTTCCGCTACCGTGTTAAACACGGGCCGATCGAGGTGGGTGGTGCCGCCTTTACCCGGCGTAACGCCCGCCACCACGTTGGTGCCGTACTCAATCATTTGCTCGGCGTGGAAGCTGCCTTCCTGGCCGGTAATGCCCTGCACTACCAGGCGCGTGTCGTTGTCGACGAGAATGCTCATGCGTAGATGAAGTCGTTGATGATAAGGGTGTGATCTATGCTGCGTTGGCACGCTCAAGGTGCGCGCCGACCTGCAGTAGGGTGGCTTCGTCGAAGGGACGCCCCAACAATTGGAGTCCGACCGGCAGATGCGGCGGCGTTGGGTGCGCCCCAATGGGCAGCGCAAGGCCCGGTACGCCGGCCAGATTGGCGGCGACGGTGTAACGGTCGCTGCGATACATCGCCAGGGGGTCGTCGGCTGCCTGCTTTCGGAACGCCGTACCTGGCGTGACGGGCGCAAGCAGCACATCGACCGTATCAAAGACGCGGTCAAAGTCGTTTCGGATGAGGCGCCGTACGCGCTGCGCTTTGTCGTAGTAGGCTTTGTAGGCCCCGGTCGAAAGGGTGTACGTGCCCACCATGATGCGCCGTTTTACTTCGTCGCCAAACCCTTCGGTGCGCGTTTGACGGTAGAGGTGCTCCAGCGCATCGGCATCGGCGGGCGGGGCGGTGTTGGTGCGATGGCCATAGCGCACGCCGTCGTACCGGGCCAGGTTGCTCGACGCCTCGGCGGTGGCCAGCACGTAGTACGTGGGCACCGTGTACGCGGTATGCGGCAGCGACACGTGCGTCACGGTGGCGCCGGCGTCTTGCAGCGCCTCCACCTGCGCCTGGATCATGCGTTCGATGTCGGCATCGAGCGCATCATCGAAATACTCCTGGGGGAGACCCACCGCGAGGCCGTCGATGGGCTGAGAGCAAGCGGCGCTGTAGTCGGGGCATGGCACGGAAGCCGTTGTGGCATCGTGCCCGTCGCGGCCCGCGAGGCACCCCAGCAGGGTCGCTGCATCCTGCACGCTGTGCGTAAGCGGCCCGATGGTGTCGAGCGACGAGGCGTAGGCCACGAGTCCGTAGCGGCTGACGCGGCCGTAGGTGGGTTTTAGGCCCACCGCGCCACAAAACGCCGCCGGTTGCCGGACCGACCCGCCGGTGTCGGAGCCCAACGCGGCGTGACACAAACCGGCCGCAACGGCCGCTGCCGAGCCGCCCGAGGAGCCGCCGGGCACGTAGTCGGCTTGTTGCGGATGGGCCACGGGGCCAAAATAGGAGGTTTCGTTGGTCGACCCCATCCCAAAGGCATCGCAGTTCGTTTTGCCAATGAAGATGGCGCCGGCTTCGCGCAGCCGCGCAATGACCGTAGCGTCGTAGGAGGACGTGAAGTCGGCCAGCATTTTCGAGCCGCAGGTGAGCTGCTGCCCGCGAATGCTGATGGTGTCTTTAACGCCCAGCACGAGGCCGTCGAGGGGGCGTTCGTTACCGCGCTGGCGCTGGCTGTCGAGGTAGCGCGCGTGGTTGAGCGCGCCGTCGCGGTCGACGCTCAAGAAGGCGTTCAGGTCGTCGTTGCGGGCATCAATCCGCTCCAAAAAAGAAGAGACCAGCGCTTCGCAACTGGTCTCTCCATGCACCAGGGCCTGGCGGGCCGCGGCAAATGTTTTATATTTCATACCTACAACGGGCCTTCAGAAAAGCGTCGTAGCAGAAACAGGACGCACGGGGCTCACTCGCTCCCCGACGTACGCGATGGATCGTCGGCGCGGGCCGGCTCGGGCGCCGGCTCCGGACGTGACGCGTCCGACGTTTGCGGCTGCGTGGCGCCTTGGGGGGCCTGCGGCTTGTCGATGCGCCGCCGCTGATCCTCCGCATTCAGCTCGCGCGATATCTCGTTGGTGGCATCCTTGAACTCGCGGATGCCCTTGCCCAGCCCGCGCGCAATTTCCGGAATCCGGTTGGCGCCAAAGATGAGCAGCACGACTAGAAAAATAAGAATTAGCTCGCCAAATCCAAAGCTCCCGAGCATAGCATGACCTCGTAATTAAAGACTGCTGCCGATGGCAACGCGCATGTGCCAAGGTACGCGACCGGGCAGACCATCGCCAGGAAAAATACAACGAAATTGAGCGGCCTACGGGCGCTCTGTTCTGCCGCTATCCCGAACGACACCTGCACCCTGCGGTTCCTTTTGCCAGGCTGCGGCTGGGCCAAGGGCTACTGCACCACCGACAGGCGATCGGTCGCTGTGTAGGTGGGCGTCTCGGCACGCAGGAAGTACGTGCCGCTTGCAAGCTGCTGTGCATTGAACGTGAGGGCGTAGGTGCCGGGCGCATGCTTCTTATCCACGAGCGTCGCCACGCGCCGTCCCATCACGCTCCACACGGTGATGGTGAGCGGAGTTGCACGCCTCACGCGGTACTGGATGGTGGTGCGCGTAGCAAAGGGATTGGGCGCGTTGCCCAACAGCTCCATCGGCGCCATCTGGGCATTCTTGGCCAACTGCGACTCGGCCGGCGCCCCCACGCCGACTTTAAGCACCCCCGACGTTTGGGCGGCCTGCCCCGACAGGCGCTGCCGAATCCGGTAGTACACGACGCCCGCGCTGGGCGGGTCGTCGTAGAACACGAAACGGGCGGAAGACCCGACCCGCACGTCGTCGGGCGGGCGCTGTGCGATCACGTTGAAGGCTTGGCCGCGGGGCGACCGCTCAATCACAAAGGCGTCGATGCCCGCGGCCGTCGTTTGCCATTGCAGGCGCACCCGGCCGTCGGTGACGGCCGCCCGCAGGTTTCGAATGGACGGCGGCACGGGCAACGCAACAGGTGTCTCCGATACGCCGTCCGGCAGCGACGTGACACCGCGCAAGGGACGGCGTGCTGTGGATGCGGTATCGCGGCGCCACCGGGCGGCGGCAATCATGGCGGGGGTAGGGGCTTGCGACCACAGGCGGAGCGCGGCCACCGTGCCCACAAACGCCGCCCGCTGCGCTTCGGGGCGTCCGCCTAGTGCCAGCGCGCCCCGAGCCACCGGCCCCATCGGCTGCCGTAACGAGTCGACCGGTTGCCCGTCAAGCCACAGCGTAAGCTGCTCTGAGGCATCGGCGTACGCGAAGGCAACGTGATGCCACTGCCCATCGGCCACGGGCGCTTTCGTAAGGGCCACGTGATGGCGCGCGCCGCGGCTGAAGTAGTACCGCAACCGTCCGGCGCGGTCGATAACCACCTCCAGCGGATACCGCTGCCCCTCGACGCCCGTCCAGCGCGAGAGCACCACGGCATCACGAGCGAGGGTACGGATCCAAAACGCGCCACCAAACGAAGCGCGTCCCTCCCCCGAACGCCGCGCGTCCTGCAGCGGCAGCGCCACCGGCTGCGCGGCCTCATCCGAAAAGACCAGGGCCGGATGGGCTGTACCACGCGACGCCCGCGGCTGCGCATGCAGCCGGATGCGTTGCGCGGCCACCGTCCGCCCGCGCTGCCACCCGTTCGCGGTGCGGTCGAGCGTGGCCACCGACCACCGCGTGGCCCCCGGCTGCCGGCCGGTGCGCACGCGAACCACGAGCTGGTAGGGGCCCCGAAGCCTGGCGCGCGCTTCGAGGCGGTACGCGCCGTCCGCTTGCCCTGGTACGACGCGCACAGCGGCGGGCGTCGTGCCAAAGCGCAGAAGCGCCACGCGCTGCAGCTCCCAATCCGCCGGAAGCTGCACCTGCACGGCAAGCGTGGAGTGCTGCAGGTCGATCGACGCAAACAGTTGGGTGACGGCCTGCACCGGGCGCTGCACCGATGGCGCACCGCCTACTTGCGCCACCACACGGGCGCTGCAGGCACTCCACACGAGCGCCAGCAGAGCCAGTCCGAGGCCGATACGTTGTCGCGCGTTGTGCATGGACGGGGGCGGGCCGCCGGGGGAGGATCACCGATACGTCACAGCAGCCATGTATCATGCAAGACTACACGCGGTAAGCATACTGTTCGTAACCATCAATCACAAACGTCCCCTTGGTTTATGACGACCCACGAAGCCACAATCACCTCCATCCACCCCATCACGCCCCACGTCAAGCAGTTCATCTTGGAGGTGCCCGGCCACACCTTCGACTTCCAGCCGGGCCAACACACGCAAATCCGGATCGAACAGCCGGACGAGGACGCGCCCGTGCTGCGCCCCTACACGCCCGTCACGCTTCCTGGAACCTCGTCTATTGCGCTCACCATTAAGCGCTACCCCGACGGCACCGTATCCTCGTGGATGGACACCCGCAGGATTGGCGACACCGTAACCATCACGGATCTATCCGGAAACCTGTACTTGCGGGAGCCCGCCCGCGATGCGGTGTTTTTCTCCACCGGCACGGGCATCACCCCCATGATGGCGCTGCTAAAGCATTACCTGAACGAAGGCACCGGCAACGCCCTGTTTGTACACGGCGAGCGCACCCAGGACGACCTGATCTATCGCGAGACGCTCGACCACCTGTCCACCGACTACGCATCCCTTTCCGTCGACTTCGTGCTGTCGGATGAGGAGTGGAGCGGCCGGACGGGCTTCGTGCAGGAGCACCTGAACGACTGGAGCGATGCCCTCGACAGCGCAGACATCTACGTGTGCGGCGTGCCCGAGATGGTGGTCCAAACCACCGACGCGCTTGCCGAACGCGGCATCCCCGAGGACCGGATCATCACGGAAGGGTGGGAAGCCGGCGCCACCGAATAGCCGCTGTCTGAAGACTCTTTTCGGATATTGTGCTCGGCGGGCCCGTGGTGCCATCAGTCATGTGTCTAACGCATCGCGGGCCACCGATTCGGGAAGCGACTTTTTGCTGTCAACCCTTAGTTCTTGCAGCATTTCTACCTGTCGCGTGAGGTTTCCTCTTCCATCCACCAATCGATTGCGCACCGTTTGGTAGCTCTCCTGGACTTGGTCGATGCGCTTGCCCACATCCTCGAGTGCCTCCGCAAACAAAACGAACTTGTCGTAGAGTTTTCCACCTCGTTCTGCAATCTTTTGCGCGTTGCGGCTCTGATGTTCATGTCGCCAGATGTTTGCAATGGTAGCCAGTGTAGCCTGCAGCGTCGTCGGACTTACGATAATGACGTGCTTGTCGAAGGCATCCTGGTAAAGTTGCTCGTCGTGCTGCAAGGCCAGTGCAAACGCCGGTTCAATAGGCATAAACAGCAGGACAAAGTCGGGGCTACGGTCGTCGTATAAGCGATCGTATGGCTTTCCACTTAACGTCTGCACGTGGTTGCGCACCGATTCAATATGCTGCTGGAGATGCTTTTCGGAGGTTTGTTCTCCGTCTTCCTCGGCGCCCGCGCGCTCCCCGTCGCCTTTTGCCGAGACGTAGCGCCGGTAGGCGGTAATGGAAACCTTGGCGTCGACGACCACGAACCGGTCGTTTGGGAGCTTAACCACCACATCGGGCCGCAGCCTCCTCCCATCCACCGTTTCGCTAACTTGCGTTTCGTACTCCCGGCCCTTGGTAAGCCCCGATTCTTCGAGGATGCGCTCCAGGATCATCTCACCCCAGTCGCCCTGCGTTTTGGATTGCCCTTCGAGCGCCGTTGCTAAGTCGCTCGCGCGCTGGCTCATCTCCTGGTTGAGCTTGGTCAGCGTATGAATCTCCGTTTTGAGCGCGCTGCGGCCTTCTAGATTTTTCTCGTACGTCTCCTGCACCACCTCCCGAAAATCCTTCATCTTTTTGTTAAGAGGCTTCAGCAACGTATTAATATTTTTCTCGTTGCGCGCAATGAAGGTTTCGCTCTTCTTTTCCAAAATGTCGTTCGCTAGGTTCTCAAACTGCTCCCGCAGCCGTTCTTGTTGCGCTTCGAGCGAACTTTCCTGCGTTTTCAGCTGCTGCTCCAGTTCTTCGTTTGCACTTCGCAGTTCGCCCCTTTCTTCAGAGAGCTCGTTTACACGCTCCTCCAACGTGTTTCGCTCGTCCACGAGCTTCTCAATACGCTGTTCGTACGTTTCTCGCTGCTGCTGTAGGTGCCTTTCGTGCTGGGCCGCCTGATTGTCGATTTGATCACGCAGGGCCTTGCGTGCCGACTCCGCCTTTGCGGTTTGCTGAGCAGCGTATAAGTAGGCAACCACACCTCCCAACAGCAGACCAACACTAGCAGATAAAACGTACATCATGATAGAATGGAGTGATACGAATAAATTGATAAGCAATACGCAACGTACAGGATAATCCCCGCAATCTCAATACCCAATAGTGCAGTGCTGCTTGCCGGATGCGCAGATTGTTGTTGTAGCAGACACGCTACTTCATGTAGAGCTTCGCCTTCTCGGTGAGTACGTAGCGGCCCTCCAGCGGGTCGTCGAGGTCGAGGTAGTCCTCGGTGAGGAGCCAGCGCAGCAGCTCATCGGTACGGTGCGCGGCGGGTAGGTCGTCCCAAGCCGTACGGGGCCGGTCGTCGGCCACGTAGCGAAGCATCTGCTGCAGGGCCGACTCGTCGCTAGGCCGCACGGCCTCGGGGCGGTGGCGCCCCAAGCACACGTCGCACTGGCCGCAGCGCTCGCTATGGGCCTCGCCAAAGTACGTAAGCAAAAAGTGACGGCGGCAGGTGACGGCGGTGGCGTAGCGCTGCATGTAGCGCAGCCGCGCCTCGGCACGTTTGCGGGCAGCGCGCACCGTTGCATCGTCTACCGGCCACTGTTGCGCGCGCGGCGCGAGGAGCTGGATTTGCCCGGCCGTGCTGGGGCGGTTCCACCGCAGCAGCCCGCGTTCGGCCAAAAAGTCGAGGCCGTTCATCACGCGGGCCCGCGAGAGGGACGAACGCCGTACCAGCCGCCGCACATCCAGCGGCCACCAGTCCCGGAACGCATCCGCGTGCACGGTGCGCAAGAGCGTGTACACAAACGACCGCACCACCTCGCTCGACGACTGATCCGCGAACTGCCGCAGGGCGCGCGGCGTCTGCAAAAACCGAACGCGCCCGGTGTGCTTCCGGATGGGCAGCCGCTTCCAGGCTTCCTGCCGCTCCAAAAGCTCCATCGCCGTGCGAATCTTGCCCGGCGCAAACGATGTGACGCGCTGCATCGCTTCCATCGAGATGGGCACCGGGTCGTCGGGCATGGTGCCAACGGGAATCTGTCCGATGCTGCACGCCGCATCGTACACGCGGCGCGTCTCGCTGGCGGTGGGATGCGAGGATTCAATCAGCGCCTCCTGCGTCTCTACGTCGTTTGGATGGTACAACAGCACGGCGTGGGCGCGCTCCCCATCGCGGCCCGCGCGGCCTGCCTCCTGATAGTACGACTCCACCGATGACGGCATTTCGACGTGGATCACCGAGCGCACGTCGGGCTTGTCGATGCCCATGCCAAAAGCGTTGGTGGCGACCACCACCCGCGTCTCGTTGCTGATCCACCGGTGCTGCACGGCACCCCGCTGCCGCGCCGAGAGTCCGGCGTGGTACGGCTCGGCGCTGATGCCCTCGTGCTGCAACCACTGCGCCCACTCCTCCACCGAGCGCCGCGTGTTGCCGTAGATGAGGCTGGTGCCCGGCACGCCATTGAGCACCGCACGCACGCGGCGGCGCTTGTTGGCGTCCTGAAAGACCGTCCACGTGAGGTTGGGCCGGTCGAACCCGTGCACCACCGCCCGCGCATCACGCAGCTGTAGCTGCTCTATCACGTCGCGGCGCACATCGGGCGTGGCCGTGGCGGTCACGGCCAGTACGGGCGGGGTGCCCATCGCGTCGCGCGCGTCGCCAATCTGTCGGTACGCCGGGCGAAAATGATGCCCCCACTCGCTCACGCAGTGGGCCTCGTCCACCGCCAGCAGGCTGATGTTGAGGTAATCGAGGCGCGCGCTAAACAGGCGCGTGTCGAGCCGCTCCGGGGCCACGTACAACAAATCGTAGCGGCCGTGCTCGCTGTCGGTGAGGCGCTGCTCCACCTCGCGGTACCCCAGCGTGCTGTCGAGGTACGCCGCCGCAATGCCGCGGTCCTGCAGCTGCTCCACCTGGTCGTGCATCAGGGCAATGAGCGGCGAGATAACCAGCACCAGCCCCTCGCTCATCAGCGCGGGCACCTGGTAGCAAATGGACTTTCCGCCGCCGGTGGGCAGTACGCCCAGCACGTCGTGTCCCTGAAAAAGTGCCCCCAAAATGGCCTTTTGTCCCGGGCGAAAGGTGTCGTATCCCCAATGCTGCTGGAGCACCTCGCGGGCCGCGTGGAGGGTGTGCGCGTGCATGGATACCTGTTGGGAGTTCACGATTGGAACGGTTGCCGGCACGTGCCTTACACGTCGACGCTTCTTTCATGTGCCCACCGCTGCCCATGCCCGCCCCGCGCGTCTCCATCATCATCGTCACCTGGAACGGCCTCGATCTGCTCCAGCAATGCCTCCCCTCGGTGGTGGCCACCACGTATCCCAATGTGGAAATTATCCTGGCCGACAACGCCTCCGCCGACGGCTCCATTCCCTGGGTGCGCACCGCCTTTCCCGACGTTCGCATCGTGCAGCACCCCGACAATTGGCTCTTTGCCCGCGGCAACAACGCGGCCGTGCAGCGCGCCACCGGGCGCTACCTGCTGTTTCTGAACAACGACGTAGAAGTGCCGCCCGGCTGGCTCGATCCGCTGGTCGAGGCGATGGAGGCGCAGCCCACCCTGGGCGCGGTGCAACCCAAGCTGCTGCAGTACGACCGGCGCGACCGCTTCGAGTATGCGGGGGCGGCGGGCGGCTTCATCGATCGCCTGGGCTATCCGTTCACCCGCGGCCGCGTGTTCGACACCATGGAGCCCGATCGCGGGCAGTACGACACCCCGCGCGATGTCTTTTGGGCCACGGGGGCCGCGTGCATGGTGCGCCGCGCGGCCTTCGACGCGGTGGGACGGTTCGACGAGCGCTTCGAGATGCACATGGAAGAAATTGACCTGTGCTGGCGCCTGTGGCGGGCCGGATACCGCGTGCGCGCCCTTCCATCCAGCACGGTGTACCACATCGGCGGTGCCTCGCTGCCCCAGGGCACGCCGCGGAAGATCTACTACAACTTCCGCAACAGCCTGCTCATGCTCTACAAAAACCTGCCCCCGGCCCGGTGGGCCCGCGTGTTTCCGCAGCGCGTCGCCCTCGACGGCATCGCCGCCGCCCGCATGCTCCTGCAGGGCGAAGCCGCCGGCGCCCGCGCGGTGGTGCGGGCCTACCGCGACGCGCACCGCCTCCGCTCCTACTACACGCCGCCCCGCCGCTCGGCCGTGCGCATGCCCTACCGCCGCCTCATCGCCGCCGACTATTTTCTACGCGGCCTCCGAACGTTCGACGCGCTCCCCCGCCGCCACTTCACGTCCATCCGCGCCGCGGCGTAGCTGCACCACCGCCGCAACGCCCACAAGCACCAGCAGCATGCCCGCTACGGCAAGCGGCTTGGGCACCTCGCCGAAGAGTCCGTACGCCAGCAGCGAAGCCCCTACCGGCTCCAGCAAGGCAAGCATCGCCACCAGCGCCGCCGGAACGGCCTTCACGGCATAGTTGAAGGCCCCGTGCCCAATGATCTGCGGCCCCAGCGCCAGCGCAATGCCCATGGCATACGGCCATGCCGAATAGCCCAGGAGCGGAACGTCGTTGCTCCACGCCAGCCCCACCGTAACCGCCGCGGCTACAGTGTACAGCGGCGTGACGTAAGCCAACCAGTCCACCCGCTGCCGCACCACCCGTCCAATGAGCAAGTAGACGCTCACCAGCAGGGCCGCCCCCAGCGCCAGCCCGTTGCCCCACAGGGTTCCACCGGGGCCCGCGCCCGCATCGGCCCATCCAATGCAGGCCGCTCCGGCAACCGCCACCACGATGGCCCCCAGCGTCGCCCACCGCAGCCGCTCCCCGAGCACCACGTAGCCGAGACCCGCCAAAAAGATGGGGCTCGTGGTTACCAGTACCGAGGCGCTCGCCACCGAGGTGTACTGCAGCGACTCGATCCAGGCGACAAAGTGAAGCCCAAGGAGGGCGCCCGCTGCCCCGATGAACACCCACTCGCGGCCGCTGAGGGCACGCATCGTCCCCTGCCGCTGCGCGCGAATCCACCACGGCCACAGCACGACGGCCGCGGTTACGGTGCGCCACGTGGCCAGCGCGAGCCCCGGGACGTCGCCCGCCCATCGCACAAAAATGGGCGCCCAGATGAAGCTCAGAACGCCCGCTGCCAACGCGCCATAGAGAACCGGTTTGCTGTCCATCAGGAAGCATTGTTGGTGAGAAAAACGGAACGGCCTGTACCGGATGCGCAACACCTGCGTTTCTGCACCGGCCCGTTTGTCCACCGTCTCTTGCGCACGAAAACACACTGACGGAAGCGCAACCGCAGTTTTGACAGGCAAGCCGCTATTCCTTACAATAAAAGTCCACGCTCACCTTAACGTCGCTTTACTAATTTCCTTGATCTGCTGCACATAATGAACGATCTATCGTGGGGAGACATCACATGGGACATATTTCGCTACACTGCAGATCGGCATTCCGTTGCCGTGGGCCTGCTCCTGGTAGGGCTCCCTTACGTTTTTAGACCGGCGACAGCAACGACCGGGGCTCTTGTGGGATGGCTAGGCGGCATCGCTGGCCTCGTGTTGCTCGCGCTGGCTGCCGCAGCCTGTGCCTTCGCCGCCCACCAAGCCCGTCAGGAGACGATAGACGATAAGCGGCTGCGGCTTCTGGTGCACGTTCACGGCTTCGATGCACCCAAAGAGCCTGCACGGCGGCTGCATGCGGTGTACACGGCCCACACGTCCGCGGTTTGGACGTGGAGCGTGGCGCTTGCGCTCGTCATTGGGGCCGGCTTGTACAACCTGTTGCCGGTGCTTCCGCTTACGTCGCCTCTTGATTTGTTAGAACGGACGACCGTTACAGGGATCGTTT
The DNA here is from genome assembly GCF_000419585.1 of Salisaeta longa DSM 21114. NCBI lineage: Bacteria > Pseudomonadati > Rhodothermota > Rhodothermia > Rhodothermales > Salisaetaceae > Salisaeta > Salisaeta longa. The sequence continues at coordinate 20,016 of NZ_ATTH01000001.1, read as the reverse complement.
CCCTGGTTTTGCTTGCCGCCCCGCTGCCGGGCGCCGTTATTCTGGGCTACCTGTGGAACGAGCAGCCGTCCAGCGCAAAGACGGACGCGTTTCATCCGGCATCGTGAAAAGGTCGGCGTCGCGAGCGAGTGACGCACATTACGACGACTTCGATTCGTCGCGAAGCGTGGTGAGGTCAATGCTGGGCAGCTCCTCCGTTGGCGCAAAGCGGGCGTCCAACTTCTCCTGGACCAACGCTGCAAAAGCGGCCTCGTGCGAGGCGGGAACGAACCAGTCAAGACGCTGCCACTGGTCGTTGCTATCGACGTAGAAGAAACGGTAGTAGGTACGTCCGTCGCGGGTCGTTTGCACGTAGTCGCGGATCTGGCTCCAGGCCACGCTGCGTTCTGGCGCCGAAAGCTCAGGGATGAGGCCGTAGGCCGAGACGATGCGGGTGCGGGCAATCCAGGTCGCAGCCCACCAGCACAGGCCCCCCACCGGATAGCCCAGCACCACGTAGCGCGGCGGGGCCCCGCCCTGACTCACCTGATAGGCCACCCCAACGCCCACAAGCAGCAAAAAGAGCGTGGGCCCCAGCGGAATGCACGTTACCGGGCCGCAGGTCCACGTCATCAGGGGCCGGCGCACCCGCAGGCGGCGCACCACGGCAACGCTCAGCGTGAGCGACGTAGCCGTCACGAAGGCACCAATGAGCCCTATGTGGAGCCATGCAAGCATTGACGACGTCATCGGCCCATGAGCGTGGCGGACAGTTGTCGGAGAGAAAAGCGCTTGCAGGATGCGTAGGCGTCGCTACGCAGCGGCTTCTTCTGGCGTCCAGTAGCGTACCAAGAGCATCTCTGCAACCAAGCATAGCAACGCCAGGAGCAAAAACACGTTCCAGATTTCGGTGCCGGTTTGGCTGGCGCGCAGGGCGCTGGTTACAGTTGCGGCCTGCAGGTTCTCCGGGGCAACCACCTGCACCGATTGTCCGAACACAGCCGACAGGTGCTGCGCGATGCTGTCGGGGGCGAGGGCGCGCAGGTTCGACTCCTCGGGCGCGAGATTGACGGCCACGCGCTGCACAAGCGAATCGGCGGTGCGCACGTCGTACCAGCCGGTGGTATGCAGGTTAGCGCCCACGCTCAGGACGGTGGCCCCGAAGGCGCGGCGCTGCGACGGACGCCACTCGCGGCCCGCGGGTCCTACGAGCCGCACGACGGCATCGGGCGGTACGCCCGGCAGCCGGAGCTCGCCCGTGCGCCCTGCAATGAGTGCGGGCGATGCGGCGCGCCCCCCCGACGACAAGTAAAACACCGACCGGTAGAGCAGCGGCACAAACAGCCCGCGCAGGGGCAGGTCCGTCCAACGCGGCGCGGGTGCAGCGGCCATAAAAAGCGCGCGCCCCGTGCCGTGGCGCATATCGGTAAGCAAGGGATAGCCGTTGGACAGCGTGATGAGCGCCTGCTGCTGCCCGCCGCCAAACCGCATGTTGAGCAGGTAGTACAGCGCCGGCGACTCGACCCGCACGCCGCCGCGCCGCGAAGCAAACACGCCCTCAAACAGCGGATGCTTAAGCGCCACGTTCGCAAACGACGCCACCGACGCGCGTCCGCCCAGTGCCCCGCTGAAGCCCACCACGCGCCCCTGGCCTAAGGCCTGCAGCAGCGCGGTGTAGTCGGCCGGTTGGGCCTGCGCGTTGGGAAAGAACAGCAAGCCGCCGCCGTTACGCACGTACCGCGCCAGCGCCTGCACCTCGCCGCTCGACAGATCGCGCGGGCCAACGAGCACCACGGCGTCGTAGCGCCCCAGCGCCGTGGCCGAGAGGGCGCTCTCTGCAATGGTGGTGGTACGAAAGCCAATCCGTTCGTTGGTGAGGGGCCGCGCCAGGGCCAGCGATACATAGCGCATCGCATCGGTGCCTTGCCCGCGCACCAGCAGCACGCGGCGCATGCGCGGCACGTGCAGCGTAAAGAACCGCTCGTTATCGGCCGTAAACGGATCCGCGTCGATGGCGATGCGACCGCGCAGCCAGCCGCGCCGGCTGGGCGTTGCCGTAAAGGTTACGGTGGTCGAGTCGTTAGGCGGCAGCGTAGCGGTTGCTTGCGCCACGCGGGCGTCGGCGAGGTACGCACTGGCGACCACGTCGCGCACCGTCTGCGGGCCATGGTTCATCAGCGTCGCCTCGATGGTGACGGGCTGCCCGCGCTCGATGATGCGGCTGACGATGCGCACGCCGGTGACGGCGACGTTGGCCGTGGCGGCGGAGGGCAGCGGAAGCAGCACCGGCTGGACGCCGGCGGGCCACGGCTGTTGGAGCGAGTCGCCCAGTTGCGTTGCTTGCCCATCGCTGATGCCATACACGACGCGGCGCGGCAGCGGGGCATCGGTTAGCGCGCGGGCCGCGGTGGTCATGCGCTCGGCCAGCGACGCGGCGCCCGCCAAAGGCTCCAAACGCTCCAGCCCCGCACGCACGCGGTCCAGGCTCGCCGTGCGCCCAATGGCGGTTGCCTCGGTCGCAGCCGTCGGCTGCAGCGCCACGACGTCGTCGGTGGTGGCCGCCCCCAGCACGCCGTTTGCCGCCGCCCGCGCTTGGTCGAGCAGCGTCCCGCCGGTGGGCGCCGTACGCCCCATCGACATTGAGTTGTCGACGACCAGGGCATGCGCCGTGCGGGCCGTGGGCGCCGCCGTGCCCATCCACGCACGTTCCACCGTGGGCCGGGCAAACGCCAGCACCAGGCACGCAATGGCCAGCATGCGCAACGCGAGCAAGATCCACCGCTTTACGCGAACGCGCTGCACGGCGGTCTCCTTAAGCGCCTCCACAAAGGCCAACGAGCTGAAGTCGACGCGCTGGGGTTTGCGCAGGTTGAGCAGGTGCAGCACCAGCGGAACGCCCACGGCGGCCAGCGCCAACAACGCCAGCGGATTGAGGAACGTCACGAGACCCAGAAAGCCATTAGGAGAAGAGCGCGCCAACGAAGCACCAGCCAAACCCCAGGCCCAACCGGCAGTTCCCCGGCACGGCCGACGGAGATCCGTGGAGACGCCCCAACGCTAGGCTTCCAGAAACGCCTGCAACTCCTCCAGGGAAACCGTCCGGAACGTAGGCTGGCCGTCGGGGGCCGCGTAGGGCATGTCGCATGCGTGCAGGTCGCGCAGGAGCGCGCGCCGCGCGGGGAGCGGCAGGGTGGTGCCGTGCGGTACCGCCACGCGGGTGGCCCACGTTTGGGCCAGGGCCTCGCGACGCTGCTCGGCCGCCGGCGTGCCCGACGTTTTGAGGTCGTCCATCACGGCTTCCAGGACCGAAGTTTCGCGGCCCGGCGGCACATCGGGCGGCACGCCGCGCACCGTCCACGTTGCCCCACTCAGGCGCTCCAGGTCGAACCCGAGCCCGCGCAAGGTCTCCTCCCACGCCTCCAGCCACGTCGCCTCTGCGGCAGACAAATCCATGGTGTGCGGAAACAGGAGCTGCTGCGAAGCCCCGGCCTCCGTGGCCGCCATGCGGTCGAGGGCTTGCTCGTAGCACACCCGCCGATGCGCCGCGCGCTGATCCACAAGCAGCAGCCCGTCCGCCACCGGCTGTAGCAGGTACCGCCCGTGCACGCTCCAGAGCGGGGCTTCGCCGGAGGGGGCCTCCTGCAGCGAGGCGTTGTCGCCTGCAGTTGTCTCAGCGTCGTCGGCCGGCGCCTCCACCGGACGGTACAGCGCATCGGACGACGCGCCGGGCGTCGGGGCGGTTGAGCGGGCGTCGGGGCGGGGCTTGCGCTTTGCCGTGGCGTCTTGTGGCGAGGCCGCGTTGGGCGCGGAGCGGGCGGCGGGCTGCGTGGCCGAACGAGCCCCTTCAGCCGGCGCGGCCCGCGGCTGGAACGATGGCGGATCGTCGGGGGACGCGTCGGGGCCTGCGCTGTCGTCGGCCGATAGGCGCGGCGCCTGCGCCTCGGCGCGCACCGCTTCACGAACGGCCACGCGCAGCACGTTGTAGAGGCCGCTCTCGTCGTCAAACTTCACCTCGGCCTTCGTCGGATGCACGTTCACGTCCACCCGGCGCGGGTCGACCGAGAGAAAGAGCGCGAAGAACGGAAACGCCCCCTCCGGCAGCAGGTCGCCGTAGCCGGTGCGCACAGCATGACTCAGGTACCGATCGCGCACGTAGCGGTCGTTGACAAACAGAAACTGATCGCCGCGCGTCTTCCGGTGGGCCGACGGCGCGCTCACAAAGCCGCGGAGGGTGGCGTCGCTCATGGAGCGCTCCACGCGCACCAGCCCATCGTCGTAGCGTGCGCCCATCAGGTCGCGGATGCGCCGCCGCGTCGCCGCAAAGAAATCGGAGGTGCGGGCCGCCGGCAGGTCGTAGTGGGTATGGTCATTGTGCGCGAACGAGAACGCGACCTCCGGGTGCGACAACGCCAAAAACTGGAACGTCTCCAGCAGGTGCTTCAGCTCGGTGCTGGGCGTTTTGAGGAAGTTGCGCCGCGCAGGCACATTGTAGAACAGGTTGCGCACGGCCATCGACGTGCCGTTGGGGGCAGCGCACGGCCGCACGTGCATCACCTCGCCGCCCTCGATGCGCACAGCGGTGCCCACGTCGTCTTCCACGCGCTTCGTCTTCAGCTCCACCTGCGCGACGGCCGCAATGGAGGCCAGCGCCTCGCCCCGGAAGCCCAGCGTGCGGATGCGCTCCAGGTCGTCGATCCCCCGAATCTTGCTGGTGGCATGCCGCGCAAAGCATTGCTCGGCATCGGCCGCGCTCATGCCGCAGCCGTCGTCCACCACCTGCACGAGCGTGCTGCCCGCATCCTGCACGATCACCTCAATGGATGTGGCCCCCGCGTCGATGGCGTTTTCCAGCAGCTCTTTTTCCACCGACGCCGGCCGCTGCACCACCTCGCCCGCGGCAATTTTGTTGGCCAGCGGGGCATCCATCGTGCGGATGATGCCGCTGCCCGGCTCTTCGTGGTCGGCCACTACGCGCCTAGGCTCTGGTACAGATAGATGGCGAAGCCTAGCAGCAAGGCCAGGTAGAACAGGTGCGTGGGGCTGCGGCGACTGCTGCGCATCTTGCGGCGCACGTGCAACCGGCGACGCAGCTCTTTTTCTTTCGAGGGATCGTAGTGCCGCGGGTCGTAGGAAAACGACCGGGGCTTGTTGGACGGCGAGAAGAAGCTCATCGGTCCGGCGCGGTTGTGATACGGCATGCGGAGATGGCACGAAGCCTACGGCGCCGTCGTTCCTCTTGTCCGCCGGCGCCCGGCACAGAACGGCCCGTACGGCGCCGTCAACCAGCCGTCAAAACAAGTGGGCCACGTAGCGCAGGTACAAGTAGACCAGCGGGGCCGCTGCGGCCATCGCATCGAAGCGGTCAAGAAAGCCCCCGTGGCCCGGCAGGGCCGTGCCGGTGTCCTTCAGCCCGGTCGATCGCTTCATCTGACTCTCGGCCAGGTCGCCCAGCTGACTCACCATGCCGCCGATGACGACGAGCGCGGCCACGTGCGTCCAGGCCAGGCCCTCAAGCACCGTCAGCTTGCACCCAACGGCCACAACCAAAGCAGCCAGTACGCCGCCCACGCTCCCCTCCCAGGTTTTATTGGGCGAGATGCGCGGCGCCAGCGCCCGGCGCCCAAACGCGCGGCCCGCGTAGTACGCAAAGATGTCGGTCGCCCACACCACTAGCAGCGTGGTAAGCGTCAGCCAGAACGCCTGCAGATCATCCATCAGGGGCCCGCGCGCCACGCGGAGCGCAACCAGCGCACTCAGCAAGCCGGTGGGATAGACCGCGCCCGCGAGCGTAGCGGCAAGCCCCGTGAGGGCCTGTTGCGGCCACCGAAAGGGAACGGCAACCACCACAGCCACCACGCCCAGCACAAGCAGCGGCGCAGCCCCCGACCACAGCGGAAGAACAACGAGTAGTCCCCCCAAGCCGTAGCCCGCCCATCGCCATGGCGGAGCGCCCGCACCCGCCGCCATCGCGTAAAACTCGCGCTGCGCCATGCCGCCAATGACGCCAATGAGCAGCGCCATGTACCAGCCGCCCAGGTACGTCAGTCCGATGGCGATAGGAGCCGCCAGCAGAGCCGTTCCAATGCGTTGCCAAGAGTCCGTCACGCTACGCAGTCGTCAGGCCGGTTGGTCGTCATCGTCGGGCGCTTCGTCGCTCGGCGCGTCGAAGTTCATGTGCTCATGGGCCGAGTCGAGCTTCGAGTTTTCCTCGGGCGTGTGCGCATCATCGTCGTCTTCGTAGACCGCGCCCAACGCGGCTTCCTCCAGCTCCTCATCGGTCAGCCGCTGTTCAAGCAACGCCAGCGCATCGTCCACGTGGTCCGGCGGTACCATGACGTGCACCGTGGCCAGGTCGCCCACGGTCAGGTTAAAGGCATGGTCGCGCTGCGTAAGCACCACGGCCGGAATGCCGCTATCGTCGAGGCGATCGCGCACAATGTCGGCGTCGTAGTCGGTACCGGTGCGATACACCGACACCCAATCTTCGTAAGTAGCCATAGCACACAAGAGATTAAGAAGAAGGAGACGAGTGTGGCCTGCGCTGTGCTGCGTAGCGATGCAAAACATAGGCGATGCCGCAGAAAAACACGAATCCGCTGAGTACGCCGTACCAGGGAATGCTCATCTGCTGTACGGTTTGCATATCGTAGGCCGGATGCTGCTGCACGTACTCGGCCGCTGCCACCGCAAACGCATTGTTTGCAAAGTGCACGGCAATTGCGGGCCACAGGCTTCCCGTACGCCACGTCAGGTAGGCAAGATAGATCCCCAGCAGGGCAAGCGGAAGGAATTGCGACGGGCGCACGTGGTACATCCCAAACAGCAGGCCCACCACCACGATGCCGCCCACCGCGCCAAAGGCTCGCTCAAACTGCCGCTGGGCATAGCCGCGAAAGATGAGTTCCTCGCAAAGCGCCGGGACGACGGCAAGCATGACCAGATTGAATCCGACGCCGAGGCCGCTGTTAAGCACTTGTGCGATGAGCTGAAGCTGCGTCTGCTCCAGCGCCCGCAGGGCGTCCGGCAGCGGAAGGGATTGGTTCACCTGGCCCAACCACTGCACCACCGGCGTGAGCGCCACGAGGCCCGCCAGGGCCCCTCCCACCAGGCGCAGGTCGACGCCGCGCATGCGCAGCAGCGCGCCCGCCTCGGTGGTATGCAAGCGCGCCAGGGCCACCGCCGCGGCGGCAAGGCCCAGCACCTGCCCCACCGAGTTGCTGATGATGAGCTCGGTTGTGTACGTATTCAGGAGCGCATCGGGCGAGGCCATTTGCTGCAGCGCATCGAGCCCGCCGCTCGCCATCACCTGCACCGCCAGCGCCACCGGCGCCACCAGCACCTGAAAAAATACGAAGGAGGCCAAGAGGCCAAACATGCCCATGCCGGCGCTGAACAGGGCGCCGCGGGGCACGCGCTCCAGCGGCCCATTTAATGGAATGCGACCGGCCGCGGCCCACGCGTCGGGGAGGACCGGGCGGCGTTCGGCGTTCGGCATGGCAAGCGGGGCGTGATCGAAAGAGACGGTGGGTATGGTAGCGCGCGCCTCGGGTGCGGTTTGGCCTTCGCGTAATCTTTGCTGGAACAAACCGGCGGGCGCGCAGCATACCACGTATCGCCTTTTGATAGGCGCTCATAGCCTGACGCGCGCTCGTAGCTCAGTTGGATAGAGCGTTGGATTCCGGTTCCAAAGGTCGGGGGTTCGAATCCTCCCGAGCGCACTGACGCCCCATGCCTTTCGGTATGGGGCTTTTTTGTGTGACGGCTGCTTTGTCTGCCGCCTACACGCCGCACCGCCGCTTTACAGTAGTGGGGAGGCGTGAAGGTGCTATAAAGCTCGCGCTTTTGAGCGCGGGATACATGGACCCCTCCACGTTTCGGTGAGAGGTTCAATGCCTTGAGCCGAAACCCTAAAGCTACCGGCGTGTGATATTAAGCGATGGAGCACATGGCCTACAAATACCGCGTGTACCCAACGAAGGAGCAGCGTCGCTTTCTGGCGCAGACCTTCGGTTGTGCGCGGTATGTTTGGAACTGGGCATTGGAGCATCGCACAAATGTCTATCACGATGAAGGCGAGTCGCTCGGCTTTGCGGCTATGTGTAAGCGCCTGACCCAACTCAAGAAGGACGACGAACACGAGTGGCTTAAAAAGCCGTCGAGTGTTGTCCTTCAGCAGTCGCTCCGCAATCAGGAGCAGGCGTTCACCAACTTCTTTGAAGGCCGCGCCGGGTACCCCTCCTTCAAGCAAAAGCGTGGAACCCAAACGGCCCGACACACGAAGGCGGCGTTTAGCTACGACGCCGACACCCGCACACTCAAGCTGGCGAAGGTGCCCGGTACGCTCAAGGTCAACTGGGGACGAGGGTCGTCCTTTCGTGAACTGCGCGGAGAACCAACCGCAGTCACGATCTCTAAAGACCCAGCGGGCCGCTACTTCGTCAGCATTGAGTTCAAAGCGCCTGTCCAGGACAAGCCCAAGACCGGGAAAGCCGTGGGCGTAGACGTAGGGCTCGAATCCTACATCACGCTCTCGACCGGCGAGAAGGTGGGCAATCCACGCTTTCTTGAAGACGCCTACCGCCGCCTTCGCAAGGAGCAGAAGGCGCTCTCTCGCAAGGAGAAAGGCTCGAATAATTGGGAGCGTCAAAAGAGGCGCGTGGCGAAAGCCTACGCGAAGGTGGCCGATCGCCGCAAAGACTTCCTGCACAAACTCTCGACGCGCCTCGTCTGCGCGTTCGACGTAATCACTGTTGAGACCCTTTCGGTGAAGAACATGCAGAAGAACCGCTCGCTGGCAAAAGCGATCAGCGACGCCGCGTGGAGTGAGTTCATACGCCAGCTTGAATACAAGGCAAAGTGGTACGACAAGACCTTGGTGAAGGTGGATCGGTGGTTTCCGTCCACGAAGCGCTGCTCTGACTGCGGACACGTAGGCGAACGCAAACCCTTACACGTCAGGGAATGGACGTGCACCGAATGCGGCTGTGTCCACGATAGAGACGTGAACGCGGCCAAGAACCTCAGTAGGGTCGGACAGGCCCGAACTGAAGCGATTGCTTCAAAAGCACCCGGAGATCAGCGTAAGACCATTGGAGCGTTCCGGCTTCATGGCAGCGGTCGATGAACGGTAGAATCTCCCGGCTTTAGCCGGGGGAGTGTCAAATCAACTGGAACGACACCCCAAGCGACAGCACCTCTTTAATCTGCAGCTTGTCGATGGTGTCTTTGTTGTAGATGGCCACAAACTCCAGCTGCGTGCTCAGCCAGCTGTTTACCTTCATCACCACCAGGTTCTCCCACGTCACGTCGACGGGCGTCTGGCGGTTGAGCGTCTGAAAGAGCCCCAGCGTGCTTTGGTACCGCACGTTCTCGAAAATTTCCTTGTTCACGCTGGTTGTCGACTCAATGCCGCCCTCAAACAGCACCGTGTTGGACGGATCGAGGCCGTAGAGCACCCGCAGCTCGCGCAGGCCCACGTACGTCTGCTTCGCGGCCACACCCAGGCGCGTCGAAAACCAATCATTGGGCTCGTACGACAGCCCCAACGATTCGGTGATGTAGGCCGGCGCGAAGAAGGCGGACGTTTTCACCGGCACGTTGGCATCGGCCAGCGGCGACGTGTCGGGGAAGGGGTTCTCGCTGTAGCTGAACCCGGAAGCAAACTGGGTGCGCAGCTCCGCAGCAATCGTAGGCTGAAACGTCCGCCAAAAGTCCTCGCCGCGGTACTGCATCTTCGTGCGCAGGCGAATCAGGTCGTCGGCCTTGCGCAGGGCCGGGTCTTGCTCCTCCTGCCGCAAGAAACCGAGGGCAAACCGCCCCTCAAAGGTCTGGCTCCAGTGTGTAGCCTGGCGCTGGGCTTTCGCATCGAGTGAGGCCGTAAAGGCGATCGTGTTCAGCCCGCCTTGCTGCCAGTTGCGATATGCGGCCTGCGAGCCGGCAAGCGAGCCGGTAACGTCGGTCGTCCAGGTGTCCACGGTGTCTGTGGGCGCGGCATCCTGCGCCTGCGCGCGTTCGCCACCGCCGGCCCACCACCATCCGAGAAATGCAACGAGAAAAAGCGCGCAACGCACCGTCATAGAATGTACCGTAGATTAGCTTGAAGAACGCAATGGAGGCCCCCGTGCATCACAGGGCGCACATGTACAAAAGCACATGCGTAGCATACAATGCGACGCGCCCCAAATGCAGGGGCGAACCGTGATCTTCTCGTGTTTACACCCAGCGGCGCGGCCTGAGCGTATGGAACAGCCAATTTTCGCGGTTGGTTGCACACCCCACGAGCCCAGATCCTAATGGTACGTTGCGTTATGCGTGTGCTCCTTCTGTCTGTTTTGTTGTGGAGCGTAACGGCTTCGCCGCCTGCGCATGCGCAACGGGCCGCTCCCCACTCGGTGCTGCAGGATTCACTTGTGCGGCACAACGGACGGGCCGGGCTCAATTACCTCTACAACATGCAGTTTGAGAAAGCGCGCCCGCTGTTTGCCGCCATCGAGGCCCGCTTTCCCAACCACCCCATCGCGCCGTTTCTGCAGGGCCTTAGCCTCTGGTGGAAGATCCTCCCCAACCTGGGCGACCGCTCGCACGACGATCGGTTCTACCACCTCATGGACACCGTCATCGCGCGGTGCGAGGCGCTGCTCCGCGAACATCCGAACAGCTTCGACGCGCAGTTCCTGAAGGGCACCGCGCTGGCCTTCAAAGCGCGCCTGCAGTCCAACCGCGGCGACTGGCTTGCGGCTACGCTCAACGGCAAGCGCGCCATCGGATACATCCGCACGGCGGCCGAGCAGGCGCCCGGCACCCCCGATTTTGCGTTTGGCAAGGGCATGTACGACTACTACGCGGCCATCATTCCCAAGGAATACCCGGTCTCGAAAGCGCTCATGTGGATGCTGCCCGACGGCGACCGCTCCCGCGGCCTGCGCCTGTTGCAACGTGCCGCCCGCAACGGATGGTACGTGCAAACCGAAGCGACCTATTTCCTCACGCAAATCTACTACCTCTACGAAGAGGATTTTTCAAAGAGCCGCCATTATGCCGAATGGCTCCTGCGGGAGCACCCCCGCAACCCCTACTTTCAGGTGCTGGCCGGGCGCATCTACGCGCGCTGGGGGCGCTGGACGGAGGCGCGGCGCGTCTTTGCGTCGGTCGTGAAGCGGCACGGCCACCACTGGACGGGATACACCGATTATCTGACGGCCACCGCGCGCTTCTACCTTGCCCGCGACCGCCTCTACGCCAATGCGTACGACGAGGCCCTCGTGCACCTGGCCTACCTGGAGGCGCTCACCGCCAGTGGCGCGGTGCAACCCGACCTGCGCGTGCTGGGCTACCTGTACCAGGGCATGGTGTACGACGCGCAGGGCCGCCGTGCCCTGGCCAAGGGGCGCTACCGCCACGTGCTTGGCATGCAAGATGCCCACGGGGCCCACGAGCGCGCCCGGCGCTACCTGAACGATCCCTACGCGGGATGAGCACGCGCGCTATTCCCTTCCGACTTTTGGACAAACATCCGGTGCGCACGCGGCGTACCGCATGTGTGATGTCCTTTCCCTGAAGCACGGGCTGCGCCATGCGCCTACACTACACCGAGTGGGACCCGGCCCGCCACGGCACCGCCGGGCCGGTCTTTGATCAACTGTTCGATCTCTTTCAAAAGCTGCTGCAGCACACCGCGGGCGACGCCGAGGAGGCGCTCGATTGGATGCGGCAGCTCGATGCCAAGTACGGCCTCACCGACGGGGCCGACATGGACCTTGACGACTTCATCGAGGAGCTGAAGAAGCGCGGCTACCTGCGCGATGAGGCCGATGGCGAGGGCCAGCGCATCGAGATTACCGCGCGCACCGAGCGGTCGCTTCGCCAGGCGGCCCTCGACGAAATCTTTCATGACCTGAAGAAAAACGGCCGGGGCAACCACGACACGCCCCACGCCGGCCGCGGCACCGATCGCCTGCCCGAGACGCGCCGCTGGCAGTTTGGCGACGACCTCACGCACCTCGATGTAACCGGCACCGTGCACAACGCGCTACGGCGCTCCGGCGGCGCCCGCGACTGGACGATGCGCGAAGATGACCTGCGCGTGCACCAAACCAACCACCAGGCCACGGTAGCCACCGTCTTGATGATCGACCTGTCGCACTCGATGGTGCTCTACGGCGAAGACCGCATCACGCCGGCCCGCAAAACGGCCCTCGCCCTCTCCGAACTCATCATGACGGAGTACCCCAAAGACACGCTCGACATTGTGGCCTTTGGCAATGACGCATGGGAGGTTTCCGTAAAGGAGCTGCCGTACCTGAACGTGGGGCCCTACTACACCAACACGCGCGCCGGGCTGCAGCGTGCCCGCGACCTGCTACACCGCCGCAAAAACCAGAACAAGCAAATCTTCATGATCACCGATGGCAAGCCCAGCTGCCATTTTGAGGACGGCCGCATGTACCGGAATGCCTACGGGCTCGACCGGCGCATCGTAAACAAGGTGCTCGACGAGGGCGTGGCCTGCCGGCGCGAGGGCATCACCATCACCACGTTCATGATTGCGCGCGATCCGTACCTGCAAAACTTTGTGCGCGAGCTCACCGAGGCCAACCGCGGCCGCGCCTACTACGCCGACCTCAACGACCTGGGCTCGTTCCTCTTCGAGGATTATGTACGCAACCGCCGCAAAAACGTGCGGTAAGCTGGTTGTAGAATCTGTTTTAATTCATGCGTCTGGGCTCCGCGCGGCCCCGGTGGACTCCCAAGCGCCCCCTGGTCGTGGACCGTAGCCCCACTACAAACTGCGACCGGAGGGCGATTTTCGCACCATCGTTGCTCGCGCTCGCCGTCTGCGGCGCCATTAAAACAGGTTCATAGCCTCCGCTGCTTGTGCTCATTCTACTGCCCCGTGCCTATGTCGCGCCGTGTTCCGTTTCGCCCGAAGCAAAGCCTCGGGCAGAACTTCATGCGCGACCCCAACACCATCCGCAAGCTGATTGACACGCTGCAGGCTGCGCCCGAGGATCCTGTGGTAGAAGTGGGTGCCGGGACGGGCGCGCTCACCGAGGGCCTCGCCGCCCGCTATCCGCAGTTTACCGCCATCGAGATCGACGAACGCGCCGTCGCCGTCCTCCGCGAGAAGCTCCCCGACCTGCCCATCCGCCAGGAGGATTTGCGCGAGACGCCCTGGGAGGCCCTGGCCGCCGAAGCGGGGGCCCCCTTGCACATCATTAGCAACACGCCCTACTACCTCACCTCGGAGCTGCTGTTTGCATTGCTGGAGGCCGAGGGTGCCGTGGCCGAAGCGGTGCTCACGATGCAAAAAGCCGTGGCCGACCGCCTCGTGGCCGCGCCCCGCACCAAGGCCTACGGCATTTTGAGCGTGCTCGTGCAGCTTTTTGCAACCCCGACCGAGGCGTTTACCATCTCGCGGCACGTCTTCTACCCGCAGCCCGACATCACCAGTGCGGCGGTGCACATCCGATTTGACAGCGACGCCCGTCCGCCCGATCTTACGCTCGACGACGTGCGGCCGGTGGTGCGCGCCGCGTTTAACCAGCGCCGCAAGATGCTGCGCAACAGCCTGCACGCCTGGACCAAAGATCGCGGCCTAACGCTGCCCAACGACTGGGGCCGCCGCCGCGCCGAAGCCCTCACGCCCGACGAGTTTGCCACCCTCGCGCGCTATCTGAACTCTCACACGGCGTAATCGCTCATGACCAACGGCGCCCCGACCACCACCCGTCCCGGCGGGCTTCTTGAAGTGGACGAAGCCCTCGTCGATGACATTGCCGCCCTGGTACGCAACGACCAGGAGGGCATGGTGCGCAACCTGGCCGCCGACCTGTATCCGGCCGACCTGGCGTTGCTGCTGCGGCACGTGCCGCGCGACGTGGCCCAGCGCCTGTTTTCCTGGCTGCCGCCTACCCAAGCCAGCGACACGCTCACCGAGCTGGAAGAAGACCTACGGCGCTTTCTGCTGCACGAGATTGACGAGCCGGCGCTCACCGACCTGCTCGATGCGCTGGACACTGACGATGCGGCCGACCTGCTGGCCGAGCTGCCCGACGAGGTGGCGCTGCGCGTGCTGCCCGCCCTGGAGGACACCGACGACCTCACCGAGCTGCTGGACTACGGCCCCGAAACGGCGGGCGGCCTCATGGCTCGCGAGTTTGTGGCCGTGCCTCCTACCTGGACCCTTGCCGAGGTGACCGAAGCGGTGCGCGCGCAGGCCCCCGACGTCGACGAGATGTACGCGGCCTTCGTGGTGGATGCCGATGGCGTGCTGCTGGGCGTGGTGTCGCTCAAAGATCTGCTGCTGGCCCCCGCCGACCGGCTCGTGAGCAGCCTCATGGAGCCGAACTTCATCTCGGTAACCACCGACATCGATCAGGAGGAAGTGGCCCGCGTGGTGCAGCGCTACGACCTCGTGTCGCTTCCCGTGCTCGACGAGCGCGGCCGCCTGATGGGCCGCATAACCATCGACGACGTCGTGGATGTGATCCGCGATGAGGCGGAAGAGGACATCCAGATCATGAGCGGCCTCACCGGCGACGAGGGCACGCGCGACTCGGTCTTTCGCGTGAGCCAGGGCCGCCTCCCGTGGCTGCTCATTGGCCTTTTGGGGTCGGCCCTTTCCGGCACCGTCATTCACTCGTTCGAGGTGCAGCTGCAGCAAGCCGTGGTGCTCGCCACGTTTATCCCCGTTGTTACGGCCATGGGCGGCAATGCGGCGGTGCAAAGCGCGGCCATCGCTGTGCAGGGCCTCAGCTCGGGCCGGCTGTGGATGGGCGACATCCTGCCGCGCATCACCAAAGAAATGGCCGTGGCGCTGCTCAACGGGCTGGTCATTGCCTCAATTTTGTGCGGCGGCGTGTTTCTTTTCAACATGGGTAATGTGCAGCGGCTGATGCTCACCATCGGCCTCACCATGCTTCTGGTGAGCCTGGTAGCTACCACGAACGGCGCACTCATTCCGTTTGTCTTGAAGAAATTCGGGGTTGACCCAGCCAGCGCCATGGGGCCGTTTGTAACAACTCTCAACGACATCATCGGGCTCACGCTGTACTTCTTCGTCGCGCAATTCTTCTACCTGTAGGCCCTCGACGGTTGACGCGGGGCCAGAACGTGCCGTGCGGGCTCGTTCATGCGCTGCCGCCTCATACAGGACCCGCCGGGCCGTAGCGCACGCTACGCCTCTGAACGCGCTTGAACAGCGCGCTGCACCGCCGTCGTGGTATCACACGTAAGATTCTCGGCCGGCTGCGGGATGGTGCCATCGGCCCCTGCCCCAAAGTACCTGCGTCGTGCCCACCGTGCCACGTGCACCAATCCAATCAGCACCGGCACCTCAATAAGCGGACCGATAACCGCTGCAAACGCCTGGCCGGAGTTCAGCCCGAATACACTGATGGCCACGGCAATGGCCAGCTCAAAGTTGTTACCCGAAGCGGTAAACGCTAAGGTGGCCGATTTCGAATAGTCGGCGCCCAGCGCGTAGGCCATCCACAAACTCACGCCAAACATCACCACAAAGTAGATGGTGAGGGGAAGGGCGATGCGCATAACATCCAGCGGCACAGACACAATCATGTCGCCTTTCAGGCTGAACATGAGCACAATTGTGGCGAGCAGTGCGATGAGTGTGAGGGGACTGATTGACGGAAGGAAAACCGTTTCGTACCACTCCGTACTTTTCCACCGGGGCAGCAGCCAACGGCTCAGCATGCCGGCAGCAAAGGGCACGCCCAGGTACAGCATCACGCTGCGGAAGGTCTCGCCAATGGTGATGTCGACCGTCGCGCCTTCAATGCCCAGCAGCGGCGGCAATACGGTGATGAAAACCCAGGCGTATACGCCGTAAAAGACAACCTGAAAGACGCTATTGAGGGCTACAAGGCCAGCGGCGTACGCGTTACTTCCGTCGGCCAACTCGTTCCACACCAACACCATGGCAATGCATCGCGCCAGCCCCACTAAAATCAGTCCCGTCATGTAGGCCGGCAAATCGGCAAGAAACGTGACGGCCAGCGCGAACATGAGCACCGGCCCGATCACCCAGTTCTGAAGCAGCGAAAGCGCAAGGACCTCTCCGTTTCGAAAAACGTGCGGCAGCGCCTGGTACTTCACCTTGGCCAGCGGTGGATACATCATCAGAATAAGGCCAATGGCCAGCGGCACGTTGGTTGTGCCAACACGCAGTTGATTGATGGACGTGGGCAGCCCCGGCCAGAAGGTGCCAAGCGCCACGCCCACGCCCATCGCCACAAAAATCCATACCGTGAGGTACCGATCGAGGGGTGCCATTTGCTGCGATACAGCCGCCGATGAAGCAGTAGAAGACATACGGAAATAGGCGAATGAAATGCAGACGACAGGCCCTCTGCCTGGGATTACGCCTTGACGCCGCGAACCGTAATGCTCCACAGCACATCGTGCAGCGATGCTGCGGACGCACTTGATGCGGCCTCGGAGATAAGCGTATCGGGGAGGTTGATGGTGCGCTCCGCAACCACCGTAACGTCCGTGAACCCAGCCGCTTCGATGTGCGCAAGGTAGTCGGGCTGCGCAATGGCTCCCGCGACGCATCCGGCATAGAGGTCGGCCGAGCGACGTACAGCCGGGGGTAACGCGCCGCGCGTGACGATGTCTGACACGCAGAAGTGGCCGCCGACGCGCAGGATGCGGTGAATCTCTGCAAATGCTTTGGCCTTCTCTGGTACAAGGTTGAGCACGCAGTTGGAAAGCACCACGTCTGCAATGCCGTCCGCAAGCGGAAGGGCTTCAATGGGGCCCTCGACGAAGCGCACGTTCGTAACGCCGAGCGTTTCGGCATTACGCCGCGCCTTTTGCACCATGGCAGGGGCAAAATCCACCCCGATCACCTCGCCGGAAGGCCCCACTTCATGACGCGCAACGAAGGCATCGTTCCCCGCACCCGCGCCCAAATCCACTACGGTGTCGCCGGTCTGCAGCTGGGCCGCATCGGTGGGCACGCCGCAGCCCAGGTTCAAGTCGGCCGCCGCTACGTGTCCCTCTATCTCGGCATACGATGCACCAATCATGTTCACCGGTACATCGGCATCTGTGGGGCCGCAACACGACGTGGGGCCGCAGCATGATGACTCCTCGGACGTTCCTGCTGCCTCTGCAATGGACTGGTACTTGGCCCGCACCGCTTCACGAAGGGCTGCGGGGTCATCTGCGTAATCCGTTAATGACTGTTGTTTGTCATTCATGGTTTATCTACGATGTTCGATGAAAGAGGAAAAATGATTTTGGAATGGCCTGTGGCCATACCTTCGGCAACGCACTATTCCTGCAGTTGCGGGATGAGACGTTCATCAATCCATGCGCCTATCGCATCCCGCACGGCCCGAAAGACGGCCTGCTGGTCTGCCTCAGTTCCGGTCGCTGCCGACGGGTCGGGAAAGCTGTGGTGCAGGTTCTTCACGCGTGCCGGTACATACGGACACACCTCGCGGGCATGGTCGCACACCGTGATCACGTAATCAAACGGCTCGTCGAGGTCGTCAACATGCTTGGAGGCATGCGCCGAGATGTCGATGCCCACTTCTTTCATGACGGCGATGGCATGCGGGCGCACGTAGCTCCGCTCAACGCCCGCGCTGGACACGCGAACGCGGTTGCCGTGGTGGTGGCGCATCCATCCTTCGGCCATTTGCGAGCGGGCCGCGTTGTGCGTGCATACAAACAGCACGTGGGGGCGATCATCAGGCACAGGTTAACAGCAGTCGGTGGTCGAAGCCTTCGAAGACGACTGCACCGCAGGGCCGTTCAGCAGCGGCTGTACGAAGGCCGTCCATTGCTCATGGAGCGCGCGTAGGCCCTCGGGGTCTATGCAATAGCACACCCGCGGGCCGTCGATGGTGCCCTGCACGAGGCCCGCGTCGCGCAGCACCTTCAGATGGTTCGACACCGTCGATTGCGCCAGCGGTAGTTCATCGACCAGATCGCCACAAATGCAGGTTTCGCGCTGCGCCAGCACCTGCAGGATCGCCAGCCGGGCCGGGTGGGTGAGCGCTTTGGTACGCTCCGAGAGCGCCGCGTGCGCCGCATCAAACTGATCGGATTTATTCCGCCTAAGGGTTGCCATGATATATCGACGATGATCGATTAAAGCACCGACGGATTGTAGTTGTGGGCCACAAATGGGTTCCGCAGCCCACATTAGGACGGAAGCCCCGGCTCCACCAACAGCACATCCTCGCGCTGCACGCGCACCGCACCGGGCGCGCTCCCCTTCGGACTCGTGACGTACTTCCGCTCGGTGACCATCACCGGCACCACCCCGCTGCCCCGCGCCTTGCTGTAGTAGGCGGCAATGCGGGCGGCGGTGTGCAGGCGGTGCTTGCCGGGCTGCGCGTCGCGGTTGGGCACATGCAAGATGGTGTGCGAGCCGGGCACGCCGCGCGCGTGCATCCACAGGTCGTATTTTTGCGCCCAGTGAAACGTCAGGTCGTCATTCTGCCGCGCATTCTTGCCCACCCACACCTCGTAGCCGTCCCCCAGGTCGAAGCGCCGGAACGGGAAGTCGTCGATGGCCTCGTCTTTTTGCTGCACGAAGGGCGCCAGCGCGTCAGCGTGCTGCTCCCGGAACGCCTTGATGCCGTCGAGCGACGACACGTCCCTTAGGGCCTCCAGCAACTCCTGAGCAGCCTCGGCGCGGGCCTGCGTCTCCATCAGGCGGGCCTCGGCCTCCTCGCGCGAGCGGCGCGTGCGGCGGGCCTTGTCGTAATACCGCTCGGCGTTTTCGATGGGCGAGCGCGCCGGGTCGAGGGGGATGGTAACGGGCGCGCCATCGGCAAACAGATCGGGGAGCACACCCTCCTCGGCGCCCGGCGGCACCTCCTCGGGCTGAGCCATGAGCAGGTGCGCCCAGTGCTCGTAGCGGGCCGCGCGGCTGGGCGCTGTGAGCGCCTCCAGCATCTGCTCGGCGCTCTGCTGGTAGTGGGCCGCGGCGTCGGTGAGGGCGTCGTGGAGCGGGTCGTACAGGCGATGGAAGTGCTGCTTGGCCAGCGTTCGCTTCACGTAGGTGGCCACCGCTGCGTCGACCGTATCGAAGCGCGCGCTGGGGTCGGTGCGGTGCTGCAACGGACACAGGGCGAACGCCGCCGGGAACGGATCGGGGCCGTAGATGACGGGCTGCGGCGTCTGCAGATCCGCCTGAATCGCTTGCGCGGCATCGAACAGGCGCGCCCGTTCCTCGGCCGAGCAGTCCGCTGGGTCGGCGGTCGACACGCCGGCCCGGTGCAGGGTCTCGCGGGCCAGGAGCGGTCCGAAGAGGGGCACGGCCGATTGCACCGCCTGCCGCGTCTTGTTGCGGTTGGGGCGCCAGCGCGCCTCGAAGTCTGCACGCGTGGTGGGCATGGGCGCGGGCCGCGGGGTGGGCGGCGCGGTGCCCCGTAGCGCCTCGCTTCGCTGAAAGGCCGCCTGCACCGTGTCGTCCACCACCCAGAAGATGTTGGCCCGGCTGCCAAACAGTTGCCACTGCAGCCGCGAGCCGTCCGCAAAGTCCATAAACAACATCCGGTCGAGCGGCGCCATGTGCACATCGGCCACCACCCGACCCACCACATCCGCAAAGACGGACGCCACGTTGCGGCGCGCCTTGTGATAGCCCTCCGTTCGAAACAGATAGATGAAGGGCTGCTGCACCGAGCAGCGAAGCGTCCAGTGCGTATCGTCCGCCGCCAGCACGACCGTGCACTCGTTTTTGACCTGCGAGTACGCATCGTGCACGGTGGCGCCCACGAAGTCGTTTGTCCACTCGCGGACCAGCGCTGCAAAGGTAAAGAAGCTGTCGTGCATCGAGAACGGGGGCAGATGAGGAGCGTACAGCGCGGGCCGTGGGGAACGACCCGATCGGCGAATCGGTCCCGCACCCAACGGCTTTCCTGCACCGCTTCCCCCTTGCCTATGCCCGCCCAAACGCTCCGCGAGCACGTACTGCATCAGCTCACCAAACGACAGGCGCATGCCACGTTTGACGACGCCGTCGCCCACTGGCCCCCCGCGGCCCGCGGCGTGCGT